>DASPNH010000094.1:0-56412 GCA_035626675.1 Binatia bacterium | reverse complement strand
TGCCTCCGCGCACCAGCGAGTACCCGCAGCCGCCGCACACGAGCGCCACGACGAGCATGACGGCGATCCTTTTCATCCCACGACCACGCTGACCAGACGTCCCGGTACGACCACCGTCTTGCGGACGGTTCGCCCCGCGATGTCCGCGCAAACCTTCTCGTCGGCCAGGGCCTGGGCGATGATGTCGGCCTCCGAAGCATTGGCCGCAACCGTCATTCGCGAACGGACCTTTCCGTTGACCTGAAGCGCCAGCTCCACGGTGTCTCGCACCAGCGCCGACTCGTCGTGGTCGGGCCACGGCACTTCATCCAGTGCCGGAACAGCTCCGAGGCGTTCCCACAGCTCGCTCGTGACGTGCGGCGCGAACGGCGACAGCAGGCGCAGCACCGTGGCGGTGGCGAACTGCGCAACCGGCTCGTCGGTCGATACGCTGGCGCGCCTTTCGTAGATCGCGTTGACCAGCTCCATGATGGCGGCCACCGCGGTGTTGAAATGCATGCGTTCGCCGATGTCCCGGCTGACGCGGCGGATGGTCTCGTGCACGGTCGAGCGCAGCGCGGCGGCCGCGCTGTCGACGTCGCCTGGCCCCGGATCCGTCCAGGAGAATCCGCGTCCTTCGAAGGAGAGTGCCAGGCGCCAGACGCGTGTCAGGAAGCGATAGCTTCCTTCCACGCCGCGCTCGCTCCAATCCAGGTCCTTTTCGGGCGGCGCGGCGAACATCGAGAACAGGCGTGCGGTGTCGGCGCCGTACTGGCGCACCAGCTCGTCTGGATCGACGACGTTGCCCTTGGACTTGCTCATCTTGGCGCCGTCCTTGATGACCATGCCCTGGGTCAGCAGATTGCGGAACGGCTCGTCCAGATTCAGGTAGCCGAGATCGCGCAGCACGCGCGTGAAGAAACGCGAGTACAGCAGATGCAGGACCGCGTGCTCGACGCCGCCGATGTACTGATCGACGGGCAGCCAGCGCTCGAGCTCGGCGCGGTCGAAGGGCGCGGTTTCCAGGCGCGGCGTCGTGTAGCGCAAAAAGTACCAGGAGGACTCGACGAACGTGTCCATGGTGTCGGTCTCGCGACGCGCCGCTGCGCCGCACGACGGACACGGCACCGACAGCCACCTCTGCAGCGACGGCAGCGGAGAGCGACCGCCTTCCAGCAGTTCGACATCGGTCGGTAGCATGACGGGAAGATCGCTGGGCGGCACCGGAACCACTCCGCAGGCTGCGCAGTGCACGACGGGAATCGGTGCGCCCCAGTAGCGCTGGCGCGAGATGCCCCAGTCCCTGAGCCGGTAGTTTACGCGCGCGCGGCCCTTGCCATGCTCCTGGAGCCTGGCCGTGATCGCCTCTCGAGCGTCCGCGCTGGTCATGCCGTTGAACTCGGCGCTGCCGGTCAGGACACCGTCGTCCTCGTACGCTGCCTCCATCTTTTCGGCCGCCAGTGCGCCGCCGGGCGGCTGCACGACGACCCGCACCGGGATGCCGTAACGGCGCGCGAACTCGAAATCGCGCTGATCGTGTGCCGGAACGGCCATGACCGCGCCCGTGCCGTATTCCATCAACACGAAGTTGGCGACGTACACGGGCAGCTTCTCGCCGTTGACGGGATTGACGACGTGGCAGCCGGTAAAGACCCCTTCCTTGCCCTGCGCGCGCTCGGTCGCTTCCTGTCGCGTGATACGCGCGACGAACTCGGCCACCTCGGCGCTGCGGCCGCCTGCCGCACCCATCGCCTGAGCCAGGGGATGTTCGGCCGCGATGCTGGCGAACGTCGCACCGAAGAGCGTATCAGCGCGCGTGGTGAAGATGGTCAGGTGCTCCTCGAGTTCGGCCACCGCAAAGTCGATCTCGGCTCCGGTGCTGCGGCCGATCCAGTTGCGCTGCATCGTGCGCACCTTCTCGGGCCACCCTGTCAATGTCTCCAATCCCTCGAGCAGCTCGTCGGCATAGGCGGTGATGCGCAGGAACCAGCCGTCCAGCTCCTTCTTGGTCACCGGCCGGTGACCCCGCCAGCACTGGTCGTCGACGACCTGCTCGTTGGCGAGCACGGTGCCGCACTGCTCGCACCAGTTGACGACGGCCTTCTTGCGATAGGCGATGCCACGCTCGAGCATCTGCAGGAAGAACAGCTGCTCCCAGCGGTAGTAGTCGGGATGGCACGTGGCGATCTCGCGCTTCCAGTCGTAACTGAAACCCATGCGTGCGAGCTGCTGGCGCATCGCCGCGATGTTCTGATAGGTCCACGTTGCCGGCTGCACTCCGCGCTGGATCGCAGCGGTTTCGGCCGGCAGACCGAACGCGTCCCATCCCATCGGATGCAGCACCCGATGTCCGCGAGCCCGCAGGTAGCGGGCCAGCACGTCACCGATGGTGTAGTTGCGGACGTGGCCCATGTGGATGCGGCCGGACGGGTACGGGAACATCTCGAGCAGGTAGAAGCAGCGGCCGTCACCGCGCTGGTCGAGCGCAGACGGGAAGCGCCAGCGTTCCTGCCAGCGAAGCTCGATCTCCTGCGGATCGTACGCCTCGGTCCTCTCCATCGTCACTTCCCCTGGATGCGGCCGTGCTCGCGGGCGACGCGGTCGAGCACGCCATTGATGAACGATGCGGCGCGCTCATCCGAAAACCGCCGTGCGATCTCGACGGCTTCGTTGATCACGACCGCGGCGGGCGTCTCCGGAAACGCCAGCAGTTCGCCGGCCGCAAGACGCAGCAGGCTCAGATCCACGCGCGAGAGCCGGTCCATGTCCCAGTTGGCCGTGGCGGCATCGATCATGCGATCGATGTTCTGGGAATGCTCGAGAACGGCCTGGACCAGCGCCTCTGCGAACTCCCGCAGCGCGCCCGTCTCGTCGGCCACCGGATGCGATTGCCAGAACAGCTCGAGCGCATCCTGGTCCGGCTCGCCGCTGAGCTCGGTCTGGTACAGGAGCTGGAGCGCCGCCTCGCGGCCCTTTCGGCGCGAGGACCGCATCATCCGTCGTCTTCGTCGAGGAGCGGCATCGCGCGGATGCGCGCGAGCACTTCGAGGGTCTCCAGGACAGTCACCACCGCCTCATAGCCCTTGTTGCCCACTTCACCGCCCGCGCGGGCCAGTGCCTGCTCGATGTCGTCGGTGGTCAGCACGCCGAACGCAATGGGCTTGGTCGTGGCCAGAGCGGCCTGCTGAATGCCGGCGGCGGCCTGTTCGCAGACGTAATCGAAGTGCGGAGTCTCCCCTCGAATGACGGCACCGAGGCAGACCACGCCGTCATACGCGTCGTTCTGCGCGGCTTCGAGCGCCACCAGTGGAAGCTCGAAAGCACCCGGCACCAGATAGACGTCGTCGTCGGTGAAGGGAAGCTTGTACTCGCGTATCGCCTTGCGCGCACCCTCGAGAAGATTGTCGGTGACGGCGCGGTTGAAGCGGCTGACGATGACGGCGATGCGCTCGGTTCCGTCGCTCATCGTGATCCCTCCGGCTCGCTGCCGAGGCGGCTGGCATCGAGCAGGTGTCCGAGCTTGCGGCGCTTGGTGCGAAGATAACCGATATTCTCGTCGTGCGGCGCCGCCTCGATGGGACGGCGCTCGACTACCTTGACGCCGTAGCGCTCGAGCGCCTCGACCTTGAGCGGATTGTTGGTCAGCAGACGCACGCGCCGCACGCCCAGGTCCTTCAGGATCTGCGCGGTGATGCCGTAGTCGCGCAGATCCTCTCCGAAACCGAGGTCCAGATTGGCCTCGACCGTGTCGCGGCCGTGGTCCTGCAGCTCGTAGGCGCGCACCTTGTTCGCCAGACCGATGCCTCGTCCTTCCTGATGCATGTAGACGATGACGCCTCGCGCTTCGGCCGAAATCGTGTGAATGGCCATGCGCAGCTGATCGCCGCAGTCACAGCGGGTCGATCCGAGCACGTCGCCCGTCAGGCATTGCGAATGGATGCGGACCGTCACCGGCGTGTCGCCGGACACGTCGCCGGCCACCAGCGCCATGTGCTCGTCGCGATCGAAGTCGTTGCGATAGACGATCGCGCGAAAGCTTCCGCCGAATCCGCTCTCGATGTCGCGCTCGGCCACCCGCTCCACCACCAGCTCGGTGGCCAGGCGATGCGCCACCAGCGATCCGACCCTGATCAATGGAGCATCGAGCTCACGCGACAGACGCTCCAGGACCTCCAGACCGGCAAGCTCGCCGTCCTCTCCGAGTACGGCGCACAGGACGGCGCAGTCGCCCTCGCCCGCCATCTCGGCCAGGTCCACGGCGGCAGCGGCCGCGTCCGGACGCACCAGCACGCCGCCGGTGCGAACCTGGATGGGAAAGACGTGTCCGGGCATGACGATGTCGGCCGGGCCGGCTCCCGGCTCACTGGCGGCCTGCACCGTCACGGCGCGGTCCGAAGCCGAGATGCCCGTGGTGACGCCGCGCGACGCCTCGATCGATGCGCCGAATGCGTGGCCGCGCAGGAATGGACTCTCGGCAACCAGCAGCGGGATGCCGAGCTTGCGCATGCGCTGCTCGCTCATTGCCAGGCAGATCAGACCGCCTGCGCGGCTGGCCATGACGTTGATCGTCTCGGGCCGCGTGCGCCGTGCGCTCGCGCACAGATAGCCGCCGCTTTCGGGATGGCTCTCGTCGTAGAGGATGCACAGAGAGCCGCCGACGAGCGCGCCCGCGGCGGCGTCGAGCTCGGCGCTCTTGACGATTCTTGCGCGTTTCAGGACAGCTCGCCTTCCCATAACAGATCCGCTCCCACGCTTTGCACCGACAGCGTTCGCAGTCGAGGAGCCTCCTGCGGATGCCGTACGCCGAGAGCACCGACCATCGCCACGCCGTCGCCGCCCATGAGGCGGGGATTGTAGAAGATCGAGAAACGACGGACCACGCCAGCCACGATGGCCGAAGCAGCCACGCTGGCCCCGCCCTCGATCAGCACTTCCATGACACCTCTTTCGGCAAGCGCAACGAGCACCGATCCCCAGCCCGCTTCGCCGCGCGTGCGAAGCGTCAGGACCTCTGCGCCTGCGCTTTCCAGGCGTCGCCGCCGCGACGCCGGCGCCGACGGCGATCCGATGATCAAGGCTCTGCCGCGTCCGCGTACGACGCGTGCATCGGGCGGCGTCTGCAGCTTGGGGTCCAACACCACGCGCATCGGGGAGGAGGCGCCGCGAATCCGGCAGGTCAGCCGCGGATCGTCTGCCAGCACGGTGCCGACGCCGACCATGATGGCCTCGGCACGCGCACGCATGAGCTGCACCAGGCCGCGCGCCTGTGCGCCGGTGATCCAGCGTGACTCGCCTCCCCTGGCCGCGATGCGTCCGTCCAGGGTTGCCGCCAGCTTCAGGTGCACGAAAGGCCTCCCCGTGGTGACGATGCTGTCGAAGCCCCGCACCAGCTCGCGACATTCGCGCTCGAGCACCCGCTCGCGCACCTCTATTCCGGCGCGTCGAAGTCGCGCCATGCCTTTTCCGGCAACGACGGCGTGCACGTCACGACAACCGACGACCACGCGGGAGACCCCGGCAGCGATCAGCGCGTCGGCACACGGAGGAGTGCGGCCGTGATGGGCGCACGGCTCCAGCGTCACGTAGGCGGTGCAGCCGCGGGCCCGGGAGCCGGCGCGAGCCAGCGCCTCGGCTTCGGCGTGCGGCAATCCGGCGCGGCGATGATGTCCGCGTGCCATCTCGCGGCCGTTCTTGACGAGCACGCAGCCTACTGCCGGATTGGGCGAGGTATGACCGAGGCCTAGCTCGCCCTCGGCAAGTGCCGCACGCATCCAGCCATCGTCGTCGCCGGCAGCGGCGCTCATGTGTCCGCGCCGCCGCGGCCGCGCTTGCGCTCGTTGACCAGCGTCTCGACCGTTTTCTGGAACTCACCGATGTCGCGGAAGGAAAGGTAGACCGAAGCGAAGCGTACATAGGCGACTTCATCGAGACGCTTGAGGCTCTCCATCACCTGCTCGCCGATGTCGGTGCTGGCGATCTCGCGCAGGCCCCTTTCCTGCATGGCACGCTCGATGCCCGCGACCGAATCCTCGATGGCGTCGGCCGATACGGGCCGCTTCTCGCACGCCTTCTGGAAGCCCGCGACCAGCTTGGCGCGATCCCACGCCTCGCGGCGCCCGTCCTTCTTGACCACCAGCGGCATGACAACGTCGACCCGCTCGTAGGTCGTATAGCGGCGCGCGCACGACAGGCACTCGCGGCGCCGCCGCGTGACGCTGCCGTCGGCGCTCTCGCGCGAATCGACCACGCGGTCGTCGCCGTGCTGGCAGAACGGACATCTCACGGGTGGCGACCGAATATGCGATGCGGGGCCCGCCTGCGACGCGCTGCTGCGCCGGACGAGGCCATGTCAGGCGGCGGCGTAACCGCGCTCGGGATAGATCGGAAATCGCCGTCCGAGCTCGGCCACCTCGGCCGCGATGGCATCGAGAGCCGCGCCGTCCTCGGGCGCAGCCAGCGCCCGCACGATCCAGGCGGCGATCTGTTTCATCTCCGCTGCGCGCATCCCGCGCGTGGTGACTGCCGGAGTGCCGATGCGCAGTCCCGAGGTCACGAACGGAGAGCGCGTGTCGAACGGCACGGCGTTGCGATTGGTCGTGATCGCCGCGCGGTCGAGCAGCTCCTGGGCCTGCTTGCCGGTGACCGCGCCGTCGCGCAGGTCCAGCAGCATGAGATGGTTGTCCGTGCCGCCCGAGATCAGTCGGAGTCCGCCCGCGGCAAGCTGCTCGGAGAGCATGCGCGCGTTGTCGAGGATGGCCTGCTGGTAGTCGACGAAACCGGGAGACAGTGCCTCGCGGAAGGCCACCGCCTTGGCCGCGATGATGTGCATGAGCGGCCCGCCCTGGTTTCCCGGAAAGATCGACGAGTCGATCTTCTTGGCGTGCTCGGCCTTGCACAGGATCAACCCGCCGCGCGGGCCGCGAAGAGTCTTGTGCGTCGTGGTGGTGACGTAATCGCAGTGCGGCACGGGATTCGGATGCAGCCCCGTCGCTACCAGGCCGGCCACGTGTGCGATGTCGGCCATCAGCAGAGCACCGGTCTCGCGGGCGATGTCGGCGAAGGCGGCGAAGTCGAGCTGGCGCGGATAGGCGCTGTGGCCGCACACGATCATCCGGGGCTTGTGCTCGCGCGCCAGCATCCGCAGCTGGTCCATGTCGATGCGGTGGTCGCCCTCGCGCACGCCATAGGGAACGATCTTGAAGAAGCGGCCCGAAAAGTTGACGGGACTGCCGTGGGTCAGGTGTCCGCCGTGCGCCAGGTTCATCGCAAGAATGGTGTCACCCGGCTCGAGCACCGAGAAATACACTGCCATGTTGGCCTGCGAGCCCGAATGCGGCTGGACGTTGGCGTGCTCGGCGCCGAACAGGGTCTTGGCGCGATCGATGGCATGCTGCTCGACCACGTCGACGAATTCGCAGCCGCCGTAGTAGCGCCGACCCGGATAGCCTTCGGCATACTTGTTGGTGAGAATGGAGCCGGCAGCTTCGAGCACGGCTTCGCTGACGGCATTCTCGGAGGCGATGAGCTCGATCCCGAGCTCCTGGCGGCGTCCCTCGGCGCGAATGGCGGCGTGGATTTCGGGATCGGTCTGCTCGAGCGCGCTCACGGCTTCTCCTGCTTGGCCGAAGTGCGGCCCGATTCTTCGATGTCGCGGATCTTGTCGAGCCGCCTCTGGTGACGCCCGCCCTCGAACCCGCTGTCGAGCCAGGTCTTGACGATGTCGCGGATCAGACGCTCGCCGAGCATCCCGCCGCCGAGCACCAGGACGTTGGCGTCGTTGTGCTGGCGCGCCAGCGCGGCGCCGGTGACGTCGTGCACGAGCGCTGCACGCACGCCGGCGACCTTGTTGGCAGCAATCGACATGCCGATGCCGCTGCCGCACAGCAAGATCCCCTGCTCCGCCTGCCCCTGGGCCACCGCGCGCGCAACGCGCTCGGCGTAGTCGGGGTAGTCGACGGATTCGGTGCCGGACGGGCCAGCGTCGGAGGCGTCGATGCCGCGCGCCGTCAGCTCCTCGAGCACGATCTTCTTGGCTGCGAGGGCGGCATGGTCGCTGGCGACGAGGATTCTTTGGGACGACGAGGCCGTGGCGGCCTCCTATTTTCGACTGTCGATGTAGTCGATGATGTCCTGGACGGTGCGGATCTTCTCGGCCTCTTCGTCCGAGATCTCCAGTCCGTACTCTTCTTCCAGGGCCATGATCAGCTGGACGATGTCGAGCGAGTCGGCGCCGAGATCCTCGAGGAAGGAAGAATCGGGCGTCACCTGCGACCGGTCCAAAGTCAGTTGGTCGCAAATGATCTCGACGACCCGCTCGTGTACGGACATTTCTTCGACTCCCTGTGGGGCCACCAAGGGCGCGGCCTTCTTACCCAGCCCTGGACCGTCATGCAAGACGGAAACGAGGGCGAAACGCGAAGCGATTCGGGCAGATACGAGGCTCGGACTCGGCCCCGCCACGAACGCCGAGCGCGCGACGACGGAGGCTCAGGCCTCGGCGATCTCGATGACGCGCCGGCCCTTGTAGTGTCCGCAACCGCTGCACGCGCGATGCGGCTGGATACGCTCGCCGCAGTTGGCACACTCGATCCACTGCGGAAGCGTCAGCGCGTCGTGCGCGCGTCGCTTGCGCTTCTTGCTGCTCGAAGTTCTTCTCTTGGGGACCGGCATGTTCTCTCTCCTACGTACCTGACGCGTCCGTCTCCGCCGGCTCGCTCAGTGCTTGGGCGCGCAGCCACAGTCCTCCTGGTTCAGGTTGGCGCCACAACCTGCACACAGCCC
Organism: Binatia bacterium; assembly: GCA_035626675.1. GTDB lineage: Bacteria > Desulfobacterota > Binatia > UBA1149 > CAITLU01 > DASPNH01. The sequence goes on along the minus strand of DASPNH010000094.1, from coordinate 47,652 downwards.
GCGACAACCCTCCGAACACAGCAGCGAGTGGTCCAGGGCCAGCAACGCCTGCTCGCCAACCAGCGGGCTCAGGTCCAGATCGTCGCCGCTGTAGTGGTCGATCCCGTCGTCGTCTTCGGGGTCCACGCCCGCCGGCGCCGGCACGATGACGAAACGAAACTTGCGCCGCAGCGGCCACGTAAATTCTTCGAGGCACCGCGGGCAGGCCGATCGCACCGTCGTCGCCACCTCCCCGGAAAAGTGGACGTCGCTACCGATGCGATAGATCTCCCCGACAACGCCCGCGTCTTCGCCGAAGTGCTGGTCGTCCCAGCCGGGACTTTCGCTCAGACGGGCGTTGAGAGCCGAAGCGGGCTCGCGAAAATCGACCCGTCGGACCTCCTCGGTGAGGTCGGGAACCCTGACGATCACACAGCCTCCGCCGCGAGCGAAGCGCGCAAGCTAGCCGGAGCAGCAGGCGGAGGCAACGGGCGTCAGCGCCGCGAGGCGCCCCGGTTCTCGCCTTCGACGCCGACTCGGCGCTCCAGCTGCCGGACCCGCCGCAGCAGCTCGGGCAGACGGCGCAGGGCGGCCATCGTTCGGCGCCATCCGGCGATCTCCTGGGCGGGCATCCCCGCCACCGTCATGCCGGCCTCGATATCGCCGATCACGCCGGCCTGGGCACCGATGCGTGCGTCGTCGCCAACACGCAGGTGGCCGGCAAAGCCCGCCTGGCCGCCAGCCATGACGCGAGCACCGATGTGCGTGCTCCCTGCCATCCCGGCCTGCCCGGCCAGCATCGAGCCATCGCCGATCCGGCTCCCGTGTCCGACCATCACCAGATTGTCGATCTTGACCCCGCGACCCAGTCGCGTGCTGCCGACGGTTGCCCGATCCACGGTAGCGTTGGCGCCGACCTCGACGTGGTCGGCGAGTTCGGCACCGCCGATTTGCGGGATCGGCAGCGGCACGTCCTTGCCGCGCGGCAGGAAGCCGAAACCGTCGGCGCCGATCACCGCGCCCGGCTGCAGCACCACGTCGCTGCCGATGACGACGTTCTCGCGCACGACCGAGCCTGCGTGCGCCGTGAAGCGGTCGCCGATGCACGCACCGGCATAGATGACCACGTGCGGATGGATGACCGCGTCGCTGCCGATCTGCACGTCCTCGCCGATAACGGCGTAGGCGCCGATCGATGCGTTGTCGCCTATCTGCGCGGACCCGGCCAGCACGGCCGTAGGATGAATCCCGCCGTGCGCCCGCGGCCTGTCATCGAACAGCGCCAGCGCTGCCACGAAGGCTGCATACGGCTGGCTGGCCCGCAGGGCCGCGCGCCCATGCGCGTCATCGTCGGCGCCGAGGATCACGGCCGAAGCGCCGGTGCTGCGCAGGAAGTTGCGATACTTCGGATTGGCAACGAAGGTCAGATCACCTTTGACAGCCTCATCGACGGGAGCGAGACGGCGAATTTCGGTCTCACTGTCACCTTCGAGGACGAGATCGAGACGCGCAGCGATGTCGCCGAGTCGCATCCGCGATTTTTGCCTTTCACCCCCCTCTCCGCAACTATGCGCGATCCGGCTCTTTGCTGCCGACGCGAGGTTTTCGACGTGAGCGTTCTTCGACTTGGCCTTCCCAAGGGCAGCCTGGAGCAGACCACCACCGACTTGATGAAGAAGTCGGGATGGAGGGTCACGACCAGCTCGCGCAGCTACTTCCCCAACATCGACGACTCCGAGATCAGCTGCTCGCTGGTGCGTGCGCAGGAGATGTCCCGCTACGTCGAGCTGGGGTCGCTGGACTGCGGCATCACGGGCAAGGACTGGACGGCCGAGAACCAGTCGGACGTCGAGGTGATCTGCGACCTCGTCTACTCCAAGGTCTCCTTCCGCCCCACACGCTGGGTGCTGGCCGTGCCCGCCGATTCCAGCATCAGGAAACCCGAGGACCTGGCGGGCAAACGCATCTCGACCGAGCTGGTGGGCTTTACCCGCCGCTACTTCGAGGACCGCGGAATCGCCGTCAACGTCGAATTTTCCTGGGGTGCCACCGAGGCCAAAGTCGCCGCCGGGCTGTGCGACGCCATCGTCGAGGTCACCGAGACCGGCAGCACCATCCGTGCCAACGGCCTGGTCATCATCGCCGACCTGATGGAATCCAATCCCCAGCTCATCGCCAACAAGGCCGCGATGGCCGATGCCGCCAAGCGCCGCAAGATCGACCAGCTTTCGCTGCTGCTGCAAGGCGCCCTGCGTGCCGAAGCCCAGGTCGGCCTGAAGATGAACGTTCCGCGCGAATGCGTGACCACGGTCATGGCGATGCTCCCCTCCATCACCTCGCCGACAGTTGCCAACCTCTACGAGAAGGACTGGCTATCGGTGGAGGTGGTCATCGCCGAAGCGATCGTACGAGACCTCATCCCGCGGTTGGTAGAAGCCGGCGCCACCGGCATCGTCGAATACCCCCTGAACAAAGTCCTGTAGGACAAGAGAGCTGCAGGTTGCCGTAGCGTTCCCTTGGCTTCACCCAACGGGCGCGCAGAGTGGGTCAGGTGCCAGGTGGGCATCGGTGACGAACCGGCGGTTCCCGTTGCTCGCCCGAGAGTCGGGAGCGCAGAGTGGGCGAGATTCCAGCCGCAGGCGCCTAGTGCGAGCGCAGGCGCACTTCCCGTACGTCGCAGCGAGCGATCGCAACGAGGCAGATCGCGCGCCAGGCGCGCGCCGCCGGCGTCTTACTCGGAAACGGTCATTCCGAAGCGGATGCTTCGTCGGGCGCATGCCCCAGCGCCGCCAGAAAGTCCGGCTTCTCTTCGGGCGTCATCACGTAGATGCCCTCCCAGCCGCACACTTCCTCGCACAGCTTGCAGCCCACGCACTTCTTCTCGATCACCTCGACGATGCCGAGATATTGCGGGCCGGTGTTGTCGGGAGAGGGAGCCAGAGCGTCGAACGGACAGACGTCGATGCACACGCCGCAGCCGTTGCAGTTGTCGGGATGGACGACGGCGATGGGGCGCTGGGCTTTCTTGAGGACGGTGGTCAGGTTGCCGAAAGTATCCAGGATCGCGTCGTCGGGGCAGATCACCCCGCAGGCGCCGCAGTCGATACAGAAGGACGACTCGATGAAGAACGCCTCGTTCTTGATGCCGCTGATGGCGCGGGTCGGACAGCGCTGCTCGCAGGCGGTGCAGCCCGTGCAATTCTCGGCAATGATCTTGAATGGCAAGTCGAAACCCTCCGCCCGTGGTGGCCGCCGCTATTCCTGCATCTCGGACAGGATCTCGTCCTTGCGGCCTTCTTCGATGAGCTTGTCGTTGTGCAGCGCCTGCCGCATCGCGATCCAGGTGAAGAGCACCACTGTCGCCAACGCCCCGGCCACCGGCATGTTGTCGGGCTTGCTGATAATGGAGACGAAGCTCTCCCAGGCCGTCATCTGGTGAGTGGCCAGGCCTTCGGAAATCAGGGCGAACATGGACGAGCCTCCTGCGTAAAAGACGCCAAACGGCAACGATGCAGGCAGACTAGGTACCGGTCGGGCTGAAGTCAATTCGCCCAGTTCTGTGCACACAACGAAGGCATCGCGTGCAAAGGCGGGCGTAAAGACGCGGGCGTCTTGTCTTTTGCTCAGGCGGCGGTGCCGAAGCGCCGACAGAAGGCCTGCCACGTCTGCGCAAGTCCTTCCTCGAACCCGACGAGCACCCGATACCCCAGCGCTGCTGCCGCCGGCTCGATGTCGGCCTGGCTCTTGCGGACGTCGCCGGCCCGAGCCGGCGTGTGCTGGCGCGCGAGGGGATGGCCGACGGCCTTCTCGAGGGCGCCGGCAATGTCGAGGAGGGTGAAGCTGCTCCCGCAGGCGATATTGAAGACCTCGCCCGCCACGCCCTCGGCCTCGGCCTCGGCCGCGAGCAGGTTGGCCGAAACCACGTTGGTCACGTAGGTGAAGTCGCGGGCCTGCAGGCCGTCGCCGTGAACGACCAGGGGCTCCTTGGCCAGGGCCCAGGCCATGAACTTGGGAATGACGGCCGCATAAGCCGAGTCCGGACGCTGCTTTGGACCAAATACGTTGAAGTATCGCAGTGCCACTGTCGGCAAGCCATAGACCCGCCAGAACACGCGCGTGTAGCTCTCGCCGGCCTGTTTGGTCGTCGCATACGGCGAGACCGGATCGGTGGGATGGCCGACCCGCTTGGGCAGCTCCTGGCTGGCCCCGTACACCGAGGACGAGGAGGAGAAGACCACGCGCGAAACGCCTTCGTCGCGCGCGGCCGTCAGCACGTTGAGCGTTCCGCTCACGTTGACGTCGTTGCTGGTGGCAGGGTCCTCGATCGACCGTGGCACCGAGCCGAGGGCGGCCAGATGCAGCACGTGGGTCGCCCCGCGCATCGCCTCGCGGACGGCGGAGGCGTCGCGGATATCGCCGCGGACCATCTCCACGTCGCTGCCGAACTCGGACAGATTGCTCTCCAGCCCGGTGGCCAGGTTGTCGAGCACGCGCACCGCTTCGCCGCGCGAGACGAGCTCGGCCACGATGTTGCATCCGATGAAGCCGGCGCCGCCGGTGACCAGCCAGAGCTTGCTCAGGACCGTGTCTCCTCGCGACCGGGCGCCGTGGCCGGAGAGGACCAGCCATGAGGGCTGGCCACCGGACGGTGCGCCGGCGGCGGCATGCGGTCGAGCACGTTGAACTTGAAGATGAACCACAGAGCGGCCACGCCGTCTCGCCAGGTGATCTTCTTGCCCTCTTCGTAGTCGCGGCCCCAGTACGAGATCGGCACTTCGTAGATCCGGCAGCGCATCTGGGCCACGCGCGCGGTGACCTCGGGCTCGAAGCCGAAGCGGTCGGTGGTCAGTCGCATCGACTTGAGCACCTCGGTGCGGAACACCTTGTAGCCCGTCTCCATGTCGGTGAGGTTGAGGTTCGTAAGAACGTTCGAGAGCAGCGTCAGGACGCGGTTGCCGAGCTGGTGCCAGAAAAACAGCACGCGATGCGCACCCGACAGGAAGCGCGAGCCGTAGACGACGTCGGCCACGCCGGCGCGAATCGGCTCGAGCAGGGTGGGATATTCCATCGGGTCGTATTCCATGTCCGCGTCCTGGACCAGGGTGACGTCGCCCGTGGCAGCCGCCAGCGCGGTACGAATGGCCGCGCCCTTTCCGCGATTGCGCTCGTGAAAGTAGATCTTCAGCGACGAATCTTCCTTGGCGATGCGCTGGAGCAGATCGCGGGTGCCATCGACGGAGAAGTCGTCGACGAGGATGATCTCGGTGCGCACGGGTACTTCTCGCACACGCGCGATCACGTTCTCGACCGTGTGCAGCTCGTTGTAGACCGGGATGAGGACCGAGACGGTCAGCGAATCGTTGTTCATGCCTGCTCCTGAAGCCTGTCCATCCATGCCGCACCGCCGTGACGCTGCGACCGTGCGAACCCGCGCCGGCACTGCGACGTCCTGCGCATCATCGCCGCGCCGCTGCAGCCGCTGCACCGGGGCCAGCCTCGCCATCCAGATCCGTGGTCCGACGCGACAGCCGCGGCGGCTCGGGCTCGGGCTGCCGCCATCGCCCGGCGAATCGAACGAGCCCGACCAGAAATCCGGCCGCCCAGCAGTGGTGGATCAACGCCAGGGCCAGGGCGAAACGGCCCTTCTCGGCCAGGCTGCCCTGGCCTCGTGCGGCGACCATCAATACGAAGACGAAGTAGGTTGCCAGCGCCGCCGCACCCAGCAACAGCATCGGGCTCCAGACCATTCCCAGCACGAGGGCGGCAACGATTGCGGCCTGGAACGCAGGCGGCACGAAGTGACGCACGCTCATCTGGCGGGGATGCTTCTGCAGCACGCGCACCTTCCAGACCCCGTACTGGTAGAACTGGCGGGCCAGCGCCTTCCACGACTCGCGGTTCTGATACAGCGACCGCATCACCGGCGAGACCACGATGGTTCCGCCCGACTTGCGGATCCGGTAGCTCAGCTCGTCGTCCTGGTTGCGCACCAGCTCGGCGTCGAAAAGTCCGACGCGCTCGAACACCGCCTTGGGCCACATGCCCATGTAGACCGTATCGCAGGCGACCTCGTCGGTGGCGAAGTGGAACTGCGCGCCGATGCCGAAACGCGAATGCATCGCGCGCGCGATCGCCGTGGCGATGGGTCCGCCGCCGCGGCAGATCATCGGCCCGCCTACGTTGCTGGCACCGGTGCGCTGCAACAGCTCGACGCCGCGACGGAGGTAATCCGGCTCCAGAACGGTGTGCGCGTCCACGCGCGCGATGATCTCGCCGCGAGCGGCCGCGATGGCCATGTTCAGGCCGGTCGGCACGATCAGTCCGGGATTGGCGATGACCTTGACGCGCGGATCCGAAGCCGACAGCGCCGCCAGCATCTGCGGCGAGCGGTCCGTGGACATTCCGTCGGCCACCAGCACTTCCATCCGATCGGGCGGATAGTCCTGCGCCAGCACGCTGCCCAGACAGCGCTGGATCCAGTCCTGCTCGTTGCGCATCGGGATGATGACGCTGACCAAGGGCAGCTCGCTCATCGCCCTGCCCTCGCTTCCTCGTAGATCGCCCGCGTGCCGGCAACCATGGCCTCGATCGAAAACCGCTCCTGCGCCGCACGCCGGGCCTGCGCACCGACGGATCGTGCAAGCGAGGGATCCGCGGCCAGCTTCAGCGAAGCGGCAGCCACGGCCTCGGCATCGCCGGCCGCAACGAGGTAGCCGCTGATGCCGTCCTCGATGACCTCGCCGGTGCCTCCCACGCGCGTGGCGATGACGGGAAGGCCGGCAGCCATGGCCTCCAGCACCACGTTCGGCGTCCCTTCGAAATCCGACGTGAGCCAGAACTGGTCCAGGCCTGCCAGGAAGCTGGGAACCTCGGAGGTGGTTCCCGGAAGGGTCACGCACGAGGCGAGGCCGCGTCGCTCGACCTCTTCCTGGTAGCGCTGCCGCAGCGACCCTTCACCGACGATGATGAAGCAGGCATCGGCGTGGCGGGCGCGAACCTTTTCGGCGGCGCGCAGGAACATGTCCAGATTCTTCTGTGCCTCGATGCGACCGACGGTCCCGATGCGCAATCCGCGGTGGGCTCGCGGCTCCAGGGCGAAGCGCGCCATGTCGACGCCGTTGTAGACGACGCGCGTGCGATCGGCAGGCGCGCCGTAGTTGGCAACGGCGTAGCGCTCCATCTCGCGCGAGTTGCACAACACGGCGCGCGAGGAGCGCATGGCTCTCCGCATGATGGCCCGGCGCAGCGGATGCGGCTCGGGCTTGCAGTTGCGAGCCGAGGTCACCAGCGCGATGCCCCTTGCGATTCGCGTGGCCAGATAGGCATACGCGCTGGCCAGGAAGAGGAAGGCATGAACGAGCTGGATGCCGTCCTCGCGCAGCGCCCGCGCCAGCGCGGTGACGCGTCCGGCGTCGAAGCTGCCGCGCGATTGCAGCACCCGCACGGGCACCCCGGCCTGACGCAGGCGATCGCCGTAGGGCTGGTCCTTGGCAGAGAGGCAGTAGACGAAGGGCTGACAATGCCCCGCCAGGCCGCGCGCGAGCTCGAAAAGCTGGCTTTCGGCACCGCCATAGGTGAGCTGGCCGATGACCAGCCCCACGCGCAGCGGCGCAGCGGCCTGCATCGGCGAGTCGCCGGCGCCATCGGCGCGCGCCTCCGTGCTGCTGGCTTGAACCACCGACTCCGACTCATACGCGCAGGATGTGATCTGCAGCGATTCCCTTGAACGCGTTGCGCGTGTCCACGATCAGGTTTGCATGCTTGGCGATGAACGACCGATCGAAGCTGCTGTGGTCCGTCAGCAACAGCACCAGGTCGGCGGCGGCCAGGCGCTGCTGATCCAGCTGGACGCCCTGTACGGTCTTGCCGCGCAGCTGCACCTTGTCGACGAACGGATCGCAAAAGGTGATGTCGGCACCCTTGTCGAGCAGCAGGGCCATCACGTCGAGCGACGGAGATTCGCGCACGTCGTCGACGTCGCGCTTGTAGGCGACGCCGAGCGCCAGGATCTTCGAGCCCTTCATGGACTTGCTGCGGTCGTTGAGGGCGTCCATCACCTTGGAGGCGACGAACTCGGGCTTCTGCGCGTTGATCTGCCCGGCCAGCTCGATGAAGCGCGGCTCGAATCCTTCGGCGCGGGCCTTCCAGGTCAGGTAGTGCGGATCGACCGGGATGCAGTGCCCGCCCAGGCCCGGGCCCGGATAGAACGGCATGAACCCGAACGGCTTGGTGGCCGCGGCGTCGATGACCTCCCAGACGTCGATGCCGAGCCGATCGCACATCATGGCCATCTCGTTGACCAGCGCGATGTTCACGCTACGAAACGTGTTCTCGAGCAGCTTGACCATCTCGGCCACGCGCGGCGAGCTGACCGAGACGACGTTGTCGATGCAGCGGCCGTAGAGCGCGCGCGAGGCGGCATTGGCAGCTGGCGTATGGCCGCCGACGACTTTGGGGATGGTGCGCGTGTTGAAATCGCGGTTGCCCGGATCGGTGCGCTCGGGCGAGAACGCCACCTCCACGTCCTTGCCGGGCTCGAGGCCGGCATCGCGGAGACGCGGCAGCACGATCTCCTCAGTGGTTCCCGGGTAGGTGGTGCTTTCCAGGATAAGCAGCTGCCCCGGACGCATGTACTGCACCAGGCTGTCGACGGCGTCGATGACGTAGGACAGATCGGGCTCGCGTGTCTTTCGCAGCGGCGTGGGGACACAGACGTTGATCGTGTCCAGCTCGGCTACCGCCGAGAAATCCGTCGTCGCATCCAGATGTCCGGACTCGACCAGCGCCGCGACGCGCTCGGTGGGCACGTCCAGGATGTAGGATTTTCCGGCCTTGATCGCCGCCACCTTGCTCTCGGAAACGTCGATGCCCGTCACCCGAAGGCCCGAGTGTGCCAGCTCGACCGCCAGCGGCAGCCCGACGTAGCCGAGACCGACCACGCCGGCGCGCGCCTGTCCGCTCGCGATCTTCTCTTCCAAGTTCATGTCATCACTCCGTCGTCAGAATTTCGCTCACACCCACGCGTGCCGTTTCCTGGTGGCGCACCTGCTCGACCTCGGCGGCCGTGATGGCTCGCCGCGGCTCGAAGCCGTACAGCACACGATAGGGTCCGACCTGTGCTTGCTCGTAGCGCACCTGGTGACGTTCCAGGAGCTGCTGCATGGCCACGTGCTGGCGTTTGGTGGTCTGGTCGTCGCGGAACACGTAGCAGATGGAGTCCGCGGCCTCCACGATTTCGCTGTAAGGCGGATAGCGGTCCTTCTGCAATGGGGAAAGGACCACGCTCTCGCGGCTGGCAAAGACCAGGTGATACATCGGTGCCGCGCTGTAGCAGGCGCCGATACCCTTGGATCGGATCAGCTCGATCAGACCGAGCCCTCGGTCCTCGTCGGCCGCCGGGGGCAAGGAAGCGGCGTCCACCCAGCTGGCGACGTTGAAGACCATCACGGCAGCCAGCGCCACGTGGACCGGCCGCCGCCATGGGCCACCCGCTCGCGCCGCCAGCACGGCAGCCATCACCGCCGCGATGGGATAGGCAGGCAGCATGTAGCGTGGGCTGACATAGCCGACCAGGAACGTGACGATCGCGAAGATTCCGAGGAGCTGGTCCGAGTGCAGCCCGGCCCATCCTCCCGGCCCGCGGCGCGGCCGCGCGGCCCACAGCCCGGCCGCGAAGACGATCAGCGGCAGGACGAACAACGCGCGCCGCATGCCTGCCAGCGGACCGCCGGTCTTGGAATCCTGGCTCATGCCGAGGCGCTCGACGCCCTCTCCGGGCGGGACTCCGAAGACGATGCCGAGCTTGTCCAGGCCGTCACCGAGCGCGCGCACGCGTTCGGCTGCCCCGCGCTGCGCCCAGCTGTCGTCGCGCTCGGCAACGTCGACGCGGTTGAGCACGAGCGCCTTGCGCGCCAGAGCCCGCGCCGTGGCCAGCGGATGCACGACGTTGTAGCCGATGAGGAGGCTCGACCCGATGAGCAGCCCGAGGAGCGCAGGCTTCCAGCCTCTGCGGTCCTGGCGATGCCACAGCAGCAGGATCGCCATGACACCGAGATAGGCGGCCACCAGCTGGTTGACCCATAGCGCGATGCCCGAGACCATGCCGAGCGAGAATGCCGTGACGTTGTCGCGACGGTGGCAGACGTAGAAGTGCCAGAAGGCCAGCATCACCAGGAACACCAGCAGGACGTGCTCGACGAAACCGCCTCGGGCCTTCAGGTTCCACTGCAGGAAGTACATGGGAGCGATGGCTACCAGCGCGGTGGCCCAGCGCGCCACCGCCACCGAGTAGACCCGATGCGCAAAGTGGAAGACCGCAACACCGACGGCGATCGAGAACAGGAACGTGACCAGGCGAAGCGAAAGAAAGCTCGTGCCGAAAAGCCAGAATGCCAGCGCCGCGCAGTACGCTTCGAGCGCACCCAGATAGGCCTGGCCGTAGAAGAATACCGGCAGCTCGCGCCCTTCGGCGATGTGCTTGCCCATCAAACCGACCACGCCTTCGTCGGCGAGGTAGACGTCCACCTCGCCGCCGCTGACCAGTCCGTAGTGCGTCAGCATGTAGATCCGCCACGCGATGCCCACGGCCACCGCCGTATAGAACGCGTAACGGTTCATGCTCAGTTCAGGTAGCCGAGCGAGCGCAAGGTCTCCGCCGTCTTCTCGTCGATGACGACCTCGGCAATGCCTTCGCTGCGCACGCGCCGGTCGAAGAGACGCCAGCGCCCGTCGAGCCAGTCGCGCAGCGCGGAGACCTGTGGCGTGACCGCCTCTCCGGTGGGATCCAGCTGGGTCTTTTCGGCCGGATCCGAGCGCAGGTCATAGGCCAGCAACGCGCGGTTGTTGAAATGGTGGATGAGCTTGGAGCGATTCTGGATCTGCGCGACCTGGATGTTGAGCGTGCCCTTGCGGTAGAGTTCGGCATAGACCGCGCCTTGGTGCGGCTCGCCCGGCGTGGCCAGGAATGCCTGGCTCAGGTCGCGCCCTTCCATTCCGGCAGGCGCCGCCAGCCCGGTCAGCGACAGGACCGTCGGCGCGACGTCGATGATGCTGGTCTCTCCCGCCACACGTCGCTGCGCCGGCTCGATGCCCGGCGCTTCGATGACCAGCGGAACCGCGATCACCTCCTCGTGGAGCGTGCGGTGGTGGCCCTTGTTGCCGTGCTCGAAGAACTCGTCGCCGTGATCGGCGGTGACCACGATCAGCGTCCTGTCCGCCACGCCGAGGCGCGCCAGATCGGCGCGCAGCCTGGCCAGATGGTCGTCGACCAGCCGGATCTCGCCGTCATAGAGCGCGATCAGGTGCTGGAGATCGCGCGGATCCATGTCGGCGCGGATCTTGTTGTCGAAGTAGAAGTTCTCTCCGGTGACGCTGCCGCGGTAGTCGGGGTCGAACATGGTGTCGTAGGGAGGCCCCGGCGCGTAGTCGTAGTGCACGTCCCAGTAATGCAGGAACAGGAAGAACGGCTTGCTCGCATTCGCGTCCAGCCATTTGGTCGCGGCAGCCTGCAGCTGCGGAGCCGTCACGCTGCGGTAGGAGTCCTCGTTGGTGGCGAAATAGATGGTCTTGTCATCGTACTCGTCGAAGCCGCGTGCGAAGCCGTACCGGGAGTTGACGTAGGGAGCCGAGACGATGGCATGGGTGGCGTAGCCGGCATCGGCGAAGGACTCGGCAAGCGTCGGCACGCTGTCGCTGAGCGCGCGGTCGTCGGCGACCACGCCGTGGCCGAGCAGCGACCTGCCGGTCAGCAGGGACATGTGCGACGGCAGCGTCCAGGAGGTGGTGCTGCTGCAGTTCTCGAACAACACGCCACGCGCGGCCATCGCCTCCATGGTGGGTGAAGTCGGGCGCTCGTAGCCGTACGCGCTCAAATGATCCGCGCGCAGGCTGTCGATGGAGATGACGATGACGTTGTAGCCGCGCGCCAGCGACGAAGGTGGCGTGGCAGGCTCTCCGCCCTTGACCGCCGAGGCCGGCGTGTCCCACAGCGGCGCCAGCACCGCCACGATCAGGCCGGCAGCGACCACGGGCCTGGCCATTCCGCGCGACAGCACGGCCAGCGCGGCGGCGGTGGAGACGCCCAGGACACCGATGGCGAGGGCCAGCCCGTCGCCCACGGCGGCTCGGGCCACCGCGCGAGCCACGTTGCCCACGGCCGTGTTCTCCGGAAGGCGGAAGCCGACCAGGAACGCGACCAGATGAACCACGAGCGCGGCGAGGGCGATGGTCAGGAGCGCGCGATGGAGCGAGCCGCGCCGATCGCGCGCCTTGCCGATTCCCAGCATGCCGGCCAGCGGAGTCAGGAGCACGGCCAGCGCGATGCCTCCGATGCAGCCGATGGCCATCAGCTCCGGCGCGATCGAGAGCTTGGATCCGATTCCCTGGCCGCGGAAATGCCCGAGCATGACGGGAAGCGGCACGTACTCGGCGGCAGCGAAGTAGAGCTTTACGAATGCGTCCCAGATCTGGACCGTAAAGAAGCGGTACGGCGCCAGCAGCAGCTCGCGGTGCAGTGCGGCGATCACCAGGGTTTCGATGACCGCCTGCAGCACGGCCAGGGTCAGGGCCGCCACGGCCAGATCGAGAAAGCGACGTTGCATGATTGGTTTCCGTCTGCGTCCCGCCCGCCAGCCTCAGGGCCGCCGCGCCACCGTCCCCGAAGCAGGAAGCCCGATACGGTCACGCACGATGTAGTGGGGACGCTGCTTGACCTCCTCGAAGATGCGACCGACGTACTCGCCGATCACGCCGAGAGAGAGAAGCTGAATGCCGCCGAGGAAGAGCACGATGACCACGGTCGAGGTCCAGCCCTTGATCGTGACGTCGCCGAAGAAACGCGCCAGCAGCAGGTAGCCCATGTAACCGAGAGTGCTGGCCGAGACGAGCAGCCCGATGTTGCTGACCAGCCTCAGAGGCACGTACGAGTAGGAGACGAGCCCATCGAAGGCGAGCTTGAGAAGCTTGCCGAAGCTGTACTTGGAATGGCCCGCAAAGCGCGCGTCGCGCGCGTACTCGTAGCCGATCTGCCGGAAGCCGGCCCATGTCCTCAGGCCGCGCACGAAACGGTTTCGCTCGGGCATCGCCAGCAGCACGTCGAGCACGCGCCGGTCCAGTAGCGAGAAGTCGCCGGTGTCCAGCGGGATGTCCAGATACGAGACGTGATGGAGGATCCAGTAGAAGCTCTTGTAGGCGGCGCGCTTGATGACGCCTTCCTTGCGCTTCTGGCGCACGGCGTAGACCACCTCGTAGCCTTCACGCCAGCGCTGGATCAGGGCCGGAAGGATTTCGGGCGGATCCTGCAGATCGCCGTCCATCGCGATGACCGCCTCCCCCATCGCGTGATCCAGGCCGCAGGTCAGGGCCGTCTGGTGTCCGAAGTTTCGCGAGAAGCTGATCGCCTTGAAGCGCGCGTCGCGGCGGTGGAACTCGCGCAGCAGCAGCTCGCTGCGATCGCTGCTTCCGTCGTTGACGAAGATGACCTCCCAGCTCTCCTCGAGCTGGCCGAGAACGCCATGGATGCGCTCGTAGAGCGTCTCCAGCGTCTCCTCCTCGTTGAAGATGGGGATGACCACCGAGATCGTCGGCGTCCCTTCCTGAGGCACGGCACTGTTCCCTTCCACGTCAGCTCTCTTGCCCGCGCGCCGACGCCTGCATCGGTTGCCGCATCGAGGTCACGGCATCGTAGATGGGCTCGAGCCCGGCCAGCAGGACGTCCCATGTCATCGAGGCCAGGTAGGTTCTTCGTGCCTGTGTTCCCAATGCTTCCACCAGGGCGGGCTCGCCGGCGCAGCGAGTGATGGCACCGGCCAGCGCGCTAGCGTCGTCATCGGCGACGACGAGGCCGTCGATGCCGTCGCGAATCACTTTGGAGCCGCAGCCGGCCACCACCACGGCCTTGCCGGCACTCATGTAGTTCAGGAGCTTGATAGGATAACCGGAACCCAGCCTTCTCGGTAGCGTAAGAACGTCGCACGCCCCGACCGCGCCTCGTGCCTCGGTATAGCCGCGGACCTCGACCAGAGAAACCGCATGCGTCAGGCCCATCGAGTGGAGCTTCGGTTTCAGCTCCGGGCCGATCCGGTGGGACGCCAGCAGCAATCGGACGCGTCGAGGATGGCGCTCCGCGTTCAGCCTCACCATGGCTTCGAGCAGCAGGTCCAGGTTCTGGTAGCCGTCGAGATTGCCGCAATAGCCGACCACGAAATCGTCGGCCTCCAGCCCGAGCGAGCCTCGCGCCGCGAGGTCCACCGCCTGGATCCCGTCGTCGGACACGGCGGGGGCAAGCACCGACAGGCGGCCCCTGGCGCACCCTCCCCGCGCGAGGCGATCGGCGCTGAAGGTGCACAGGGCGATGGCGTGATCGGCGCGCCGCGGAATGCTGTCGTCGAGCATCCGGCCCAGGCGGCGCGCGAGCGCGCGAGCGGCCTGCGAGGCGAAGTACGTCTCGAGCTCGTCTCCGAGAAGATTGTGGCTGTGATAGACGACCGGCACGCCGGTGAGCGCGCGCGCTGCGAGCGCGGCCACGGCAGCCTCGTAGTTGTGCGCGTGCACCAGCTCGATGCGTTCGGTCCGGCACAGGCGCACGAGCGCGGCGACCATCATCGCATCCAGCACGGGCTTGAGAGGAGTGGGACCGGAGCGGGCCGAATCGTCGCCGGGAAGACGCCGGATGCGGTGATGCCGATAGCCGCGACCGTGGACGGCAAAGCCCTGTCCGTAGGTCAGCAGGTGCACGTCGTGGCCGGCGCGCGCCAGCGCCTCGGCCATCTGGCCGACGAAGACCTGCGAGCCCTGCGGCGAAGGGAACGGACACGCCGCAACGAGCGCGATGCGGCGCCTCATCGCTCGGCTCCGCGCAAGCCCGGAGCGCGTACGATCACGGCAGGTACCCGAGCGCGCGCAGACGCTGCTCGACCTCGCGTTCCTGCTCGGCCGAGTACTCCTGCACCGGCGTCAGGGTCGGCGTCAGTGGCGAGGCGGTCAAGACGCCTGGAAAATCGAGCAGCGACCGCCCTTCCATCTGCGGCGACGGCGACAACCCGGTCAGGGCCAGCGCCGTGACCGCGCAGTCCTGCAGCGTGCACCGCACTCGCTGGGTGCGCATCGGAACGTCCTGGGCGCACAGCAGTCCCATTCCCGTCATGCGGTGCATGCCGCTGGTCGCGCTGCCCTTGGCACCGCTGCGCTCGTGCGGCCGCAGCCGCCGGACACTCGCCGTCTCGGTGCCGGCCTTCGAGGAGATCGCGCCGTACGAGTATCCCTGCGGCTGGCGAAGCTCGAGCAGCAGGTCCGGGATCTGATGCGCGTACGGACCCTCGGCCACCTGCTCGCGCCGCAGCACGCGCGTGACCACGCCCTGGCCGTCGAACGGGTCGCGCAGCGCCAGCAGCGCAGCCGATATCTGACGAATCACCACTTCGGCATCGTCGCCGGCGACGATGCCCTGCGGCTCGCGACCGGCAAGGTTGAGCCAGACGGCGGCCTGATAGGGCAGCTCTTCGCTGTAGGCACGCGTTCGACCCCAGTCGATGCCGGCAAAACGCGAGGCGGACTCGACGCGGGCCGCCAGCCCCGGAAGCGCGCCGAACAACGGAGCCTGCCAGGAAACGGGCACGGCCATCATCGCCGCGTGCTTGAGCGAGCGAGCGAGCCTCGACCCGGCCGCCGCAGGAAGAAATGCCAGCAGCCCTGCATCGGCCAGCACGCGGTTCCACGCGATCACGCGATCGGAGGCCCCGCCGTTGCCATGATCCGAAAGCAGCAGCAGGGCCGCCTCGCCGCCGGATGCGGCGAGCAGCTCGGCCAGGCTTCGATCGAGCTCGCGGTAGATGTCCTGGATGGCGGATGCGGGGCCGTCGTCCGAATGCACCGGCGAGCTGCCGTCGTGGAACTGCCAGAAATGGTGCGCGACCGTGTCGCTCTCCATGAAGTGCACGGCGAAGACGTCGAAGGCTCCCTCGCGCAGGAGGTCGGCGACGATGCGTGTGCGCAGGCGTATGCTGCCGATCAGCCGGCCGAGCGCGTCGTCGTGCCAGCCCGGCTCTATCCTTCCCTGCGGCACGCCCTCGACGGCAAGCCCGCCGTAGCGGGCGGTGATGGCGCCGGCCAGCTGTGGGGGATGGCAGAAGCCGCGACCCATGCTCGCGCCGAGGGGCGTGTCGAAACCGCAAACCTCCACCTCGCACACGCCTTCGGCCGGATAGGTTGCGGGCATGGCATACACGCCCACGCGCCGGCCCGCCGCTGCCATCGCGCGCCAGATCGTCGGCAGGCGGCGATGCGTGGAATTGAGGAACCTCACGCCGTAGGTGCCTGCCCGTCGCGCGGTGAAATCGGTGATGCCGTGCCGTGCCGGGCTGGCACCCGTCATGAACGAGGTCCATGCGGGGAAGGTCACGGGCGGCAGTGTCGAGTCGACTTCGAGCGCCTGGCCGCCAGCCATCAGCCGCGAAAGCGTCGGCATGCAGCCGGCTGCAAGGAAGCGGTCGGCCAGCTCCCAGGCGGCGCCGTCCCAGCCGACCACCAGCAGCACGGCTACTCCCCGACGTATCCGAGCGAGCGCAGCTTCTCCTGCGCCGCGGCGTCGATGGCCGCACTCTCGCCGGCGACCGCGCGCGAGGCCGCGAGCTGCTTGAGCGCGTCCAGGTTGGTCTTGAGCTCCTCGACCACCGCGGCGTTGTCGCCTGCAACGTTGCGCGTCTCGCCGCGATCGGTGGACATGTCGTAGAGCTCGACCGGCGCAAGGCCGCGAGGATTGCCCTCGTTGGCCGTGATCAGCTTCCATTTCTCGGTGCGGATCGAGTGCAGGATGTTGCCCTCATGATCCTCTTCGGCGAACAGCGCCTGCGGCGGCGGGGTCTGCGAGAACAGGTCGCGTCCCTGGTAGCGCTCGGGAATCGGAACGCCCGAGGCCGCCAGCACCGTCGGTGCCACGTCCAACAGCTGGGCCCACGCCTTGACGCGCGTGCCGGGCTTGACCGCCGCGTTGGTGGCCTTGGGAAGCTTGATCAGCAGCGGCACGTGCATCTCCGAATCGTAGAGCGTGGTGCCGTGCCACCAGCCCTTGTGCTCGTAGAATTCCTCGCCGTGGTCGGCCACCAGCACGATGGTCGTGTTGTCGTAGACACCGGATGCCTGCAGCGCCTCGATGAGATTGGCGATGAACCGGTCCATGTACTCGATGTTGTCGGCGTACAGCTTCATCATGCGGTCGCGCTGCGACGGATCGGGGTGCGGGGTGTCCACGCGTGCGATGGCCACCCCGTTGTAGGGAATCTCGAAGTACGGATCGTGCGGATCCATGTAATGGATCAGCGTGAAGAACGGCTCGCGCGAGTTGCGATCCAGCCATGGCAGTGCACCGCCGTTGACCGTCTGCGCGTCCTGATAGTAGTTCTGCACCCACTTCTCCTTGGAGAAGAAGCGCTCGCGCACCAGCCGCATGCCGCTGTAGAACGACAGCTTGGAAGCGGAATCGGTGGCCCCGAAGAAGAACGCCGGCGACAGGTAGTAATACTCCTGGAAGCCCTGCTGGAAGTGGAACGACGGCGCCACGTTGATGTTAGTGACGTAGCCGACGGTGCGGTAGCCGGCTTCGCGCATCGCTTCGGCCAGCGTGGTCACGCCCTCGGGCAGAAGGTCGGTCTTGTACATGACCTTGTGCGAGCTCGGGTACAGAGAGGTCAGGATCGTGGCCACCGACGGGCGCGTCCAGGTCGAATTGGTGTAGGCGTTCTCGAACAGCACGCCGTCGCTGGCCAGCCTGTCCATGCCCGGAGTCTTGATGTCGGTCAGCTTGTAGGCGCCGACGTGGTCCGCGCGCAGCGTATCGGTAATGATGACGATGGCATTGGGTCCCTGCGCCGTGCCCGCCTCGGGCGTGGGCGGTGACGGAATCGCCACCGCGTTCAGGACGAACGTCGAGAGGGCGCCCAGTGCCACCAGCAGGCCTCCCACCAGCAGCGAGGCCAGGATCGGTGCGCCGCTGCGCGACACGCGCAGCACCAGGGCTCGCACGAGCCAGAACATCAGCACCGCGCCGGCCAGCAGCGCCACGTGCACGATCACGCCCTGCGCGCTGGCGATGGGCAGATGCTCGGCGAACACGTCGCGCACGATGCGGAAGCGAGCCACTGCGATGCCGAGCAGCGCCGCCACGGTGCCTGCCCCGAATCCGGCAGCTGCTGCCGCGTCGCGTGCGAAGAATGGCAGGACGACGGTACCCAGGCCGGCGCCGCCGCCGATGGCCAGACCGATCAGGCCGTAGGAGATCGCACCGAACAGGAAGACGCCGAACTCCTCGGCACCGCCGCCGGCCGCGACCACGACGGCTTCGCACAGTCCCACGAGAGCGCCGCCGACGAAGCCGCCGATGGCGCCAGCGATGATCTTGCCCAACACCTGCATCGGCTATTTGCCTCCCGGAGCGGCGATCGAGAGGGCCTTGCCGTCATAGCCCGTGGGCACCTCGACGCCGAGAAGCGTCAGGATGGTCGGCGCCAGGTCGCCGATGGACGGAGCGACCGCATCGATCCTGGCGTTGCTGATCAGGATGCCTTCGGTGATCGAGGTCTGGGTGGTGGCGTGGTCGCCGCTCCACTTCTTCTCGTTGTTCTCGAACAGGCCTTCGGGCGCGCCGCCCAGAGGCGTCGCCGAGGAGACGCGATAGCCCGAGACCAGGCCTACCTGCAGGTCCTGCGCGTCGGCCAGGCGCTCTCCCTTCCACACTTCCTTGGCCAGATAGACCTCGGCCACCACCGGCTGGCCGGTGTCGGGGTCGGTGACGGTCTTGAGCTTGTCGGCGATCTCGCGGGCCAGGCGATCGTACTCGTCGCCCGGAGCGACGATGCCCTTGCCGTCGCGTCCCTTGACGTTCAGGTAGATGCCGCCGACTCCGAGCGCGTAGGCGCGCGTCTTGGACCAGTCCACGTCCTGCAGGAATTTGCGCTCGGTCGACTTGGCGCCTCCCTTCAGCGCCATGTAGCCCTCCTGGACCAGCCAGGTGTTGACGTTGAAGCCGCGCTTCCAGCTGTGGAAGCCGTGGTCGGAGATGATCATAAGGATGTCGTCCGGCTTCAGCTTGGTGCGCACCTTGCCGATGATCTCGTCCATGCGCAGGTAGGTCTTCTCGATGGAATCGCCGAACCTGGCGGCCAGCTCGGCATCGTACTTCGGATGCGACTGGTCGAGCAGGCGGTACATCATGTGGGCCGTGCGATCGGTCTCGACGAAGACCGAGATGAAGAGATCGGACTGCTTCTCGTCGAGCTCGCGCAGCGTGATGGTTTCGGTCTCGGCGTAGGTGTCCCAGACGTCCTGCATGAAGGCCTCGTCGTCGATGCGCTCCTCGTTGAGGCCCCAGGTCTCGTGGTTCCATCCCACCGTCTTGAAATTGCCGACCGCCGAGTGGAGCTCCTTGGCGTAACTGGCAGGCTCGGTCACGGCGATGGCAGGGTCGGCCGGATCGTAGTTGATCGGCGACAGGTACAGTTTGATGTTCGGCTGCGCCTCCAGCAGCCGAAAGCGTGCCATTCCCGAAATGCTCGACAGCGGCGTGACAGAGAACGACATGCGGAACCAGTCGCTCCATTGGCCGATCTTGAGCGACTCGCTGCGGCCGTCCAGGGTCACCGTGACGCTGTCGGCGCCCGTCGACTTGATCTTGAGCGGCACCGTCAGGCGCGCGTGCTTCTCCTCGAGCGGATTGGCCGGCCCTTCGATGGTGGTTTCGGCCTCGGTGGCGCTGGCCAGCGACATCACCTTGCCGCCGAGCTCAGGAGCGGCGGCTTCGCGCGGGCTCATCTCGCTCGACCAGTAGTGGAAGGTGCCTTCGCTGCCGCGGATGTCAGGGACGCCGAGACCGCCCTGACCGTAGCCGTGCTCCATCGGCTCGAGCGGGAAGATGCACGGGACGCGCAGCACCACCGAGCGCTTGCCGGCGCGGTCGGCGGTGGTCCAGAACGCTTCGCCCGACATCGTCGTGGTGAAGGTCTCGGGCTTTTTCGGGATCAGGTTGAACCAGTACTCGGCGTTGTGGCTGACGGCGCCGGTGCGGTCGGGCAGATACGTCTTGGGATCGCGCAGCAGGAAGTCGAAGATGCCGTGACCTCCCGGATTTCGCCCCGTCGTGAACGTGGACCAGGCGGTGCAGGATGCGGGCGGCGTGGTGGTCTGCAGGCGATGGAAGGAGCCCTCCTCCATCAGCTTGGAGATGTTGGGCAGCTTGGCCTTCCACTGCTGGACGAAGTCCGGATCGACTCCGTCGAAGCCGAGCACCACGACGCGTTTCTGGGGAGGCGGTCCTTCATCGCGCCGGCCTTCGCCGCAGCCTGCCATCAGTGCAGCCAGCGCAAGCGATGCCGCAACTGGCGCCGACGCTCTTGCGATCCGCGTCCAGCCACCGATGTTCCTGGTGTCGGTTATGCTTTCCATCATCCTCATCGTCGTCGCGGGGCCGCAAAGGCCGGCCGCAGGGGTCGCTCGAGTTTTTGCGCAACGTTTGCTTGGACCGCTCCCGGAATCAGGCCGCGGGTCATTGGGCGATGCGGACCCTTTTTCCATCAAGGAGGCGCACGTACAAATCTTCGATCTGGGCCGCCATCGCCCTGGCCGAGTAACGCTGCACCACCCGTGCTCTGGCCCGCTGGCCGATCGCCGCGCGCACAGCGGGTGATGTCAGCAGGCGTCGCAGATGCTCGGCCATCGCCTGATGGTCCGGATAGTCGACGAGGTACCCGCTGGCGCCCTCCTCCACCTGCTCCGGAGCTCCGCCGACGGCGGTCACCACCACGGCAAGCTCCATGGCCATGGCTTCCAGGATGGCATTGGACATTCCTTCGCTCTCCGATGGCAGCACGAACACGTCGAAGGCCGACAGCACCTGCGGCATGTCGGCGCGCCGGCCGAGCAGATGGATGACCTTCTCGAGGCCGAGCTGGCGAGCGAGCTCGCCCGGCTCCGGCGGCATCTCGCCCGCCCCTGCGATGATCACGTGCGCGTCGGGGACGTGACGGCGCAGCTCGGCCATCGCCTCGAAGAGCATGCGGAAGCCCTTGCGGGGCCGGAACGTGATGGCGGTTCCGACCACCGGCGCATCGCCGATGCCGAGCTCGGCGCGAAGACGCGCGCCCGAGTCGGCCGGGATGGACGCGCGAGAGAAGCGCTCGATGTCGATGCCGCTCGGAATCATCGTCATCGGCGCCGGGAACTTCCCTTCGACCCGGCGCGTGAATTCGAGGACCTGCGGGGCATTTCCGGTGACCGTGTCGGAGAGGCGATTGGAGACGGCAACCGCCATGCGCTCGGCGCGTCCGGACGGCTCGTGCAGGCCGCGCTTGCTGGTGACGACCACGGGCACACCGGCAAGGCGCCCAGCTACGGCGGCGTAGAAGTTGCCGCGCAGCAGATAGCCATGGATGACGTCCGGAGACGTGCTGCGAAGCTCGCTCACCATGCGGGACAGGCCGGCCAGATCGCGAGGGTCGCGCAGCGAGCCGTGCATGCCGAACGTCGTCACCGGCACGTCCATCGAGCGTGCGGCACCCAGCAGGTCTCCTTCATCGCGCAGCGCCAGCAGACGGGGCCGAAAGCGGCTGCGGTCCAGAAAACGGAAGACCTGAAGAAGATGGGTCTGGGTCCCGCCCGTGATCATCGAGGCGATCACGTAGCTGACCTCGACAGGCTTTGGTGCTGGTGCCGTCACTGCCTCGCCGCAACCGATCGGAGCGCGGCAAGGTAGCAGAGGACGAGGTCAGGGCCAGTTGGGCGTGTGCCGCGCGCAAGCCGCGCGCGCCGGCTGTGCCGCGCCGGCTCAGCGGCGGACGAAGCTGTCAGTGGCCACCAGATTCAGCCCGGTGTCGACGCCGGGCCCCAGCGGAAAGAACGGCTTCCAGCCTGCCACCTGCGCTCCGTTGAGCTCATACGCCAGGATCGGACCGGCGATGCCGGAGGCGGGAGCGACGAGGATCTCGGCAGCGTCGTCGAAGTCGACGTCGGCCGTGGCCACGCGGAGGCCGCCGCGGAAACCGTTGGGATAGAACACCGTGAAGTTGACCGGCGGGCCGTTGATGAACTGCGGGACCGCCGTGCCGTTGCCACGAAACGCCTTGACGCGAAGCTGGCCGTCGGCCACCGCAGTGACGATTTCCGGGATGTTGCTCTCGTCGCCATCCAGGTTGCCGAGCGCGAGCGCGACGCCGCTGTTGGGAAGGCCGTCGGTGCCCTCGGCTTCGAACGCCTCGAACGTGTGCTCGAGCGTCCCGTTGCGGTTGAAGACGCGAACGATCGGCAGCCCGCGCGCTGGCGCGACCACCAGTTCGTCCTTGGTCTCGTCGGTGAGCACGTTGCCGGACACGACGTGCCCGCCCACGGCGTTGATGAAATCTCCGTCGAACTTGTCGGTGGCGCTGATGGCGCGGAAGGTCCGCACTTGCGTCCACACCGCGTTGCCGAATTCGTCGACGTCCGAGCGCTGGCGAACGACCACGTCGATGTTGCCGGAGCTGGCATCGGCAGGGACCGCGGCAATCTCGTCCTCCACGTCCTCGAGCAGATCCTCAGCGCCCAGGTCCAGAAACAGGTTGCCGGCAGCGACGTTGACTCCGCCGGTGTACGGCTGCGCAACAGGAGCGAACGAGGACACGCGCGAGCGGCGGCGTCCGGCGCGGTAGACGGTGACGCGGTTGGAGCCGCCGGGGCCGCTGCCGACGGCCAGCAGCATGTCGTCGGGGCCGGTGCTGATGGTGTCGTCGATGACGGCAAGCGACAGATGCACGGCCTCCTGCTCGCGGAACGCGCCGATGTCGGCCTCGCGACGGCGTCCGCGCAGATCGAATGCGCGAATGACCGGCCTGCCGCCCACGCCCGGTCCGGCCACGAAGATGCGGCTCTCGCCGCCGCGCCGACCGTTGAACTGCTCGAGAGTCTGGCCCGTGGCCCCGTCCAGCACGTGCACGCTTCCCGCGTTGCGGCGGCCTCGGGGTGCATCGCCGGGAATGCCCACGACGAGATCCGGGATGGCATCGGCGTTGTAAAAGATGCCGGCGTCCATGGACTGGCCCATGCGCGCGCGGCCCACAGGACCGTTACGAGTCCATAGCGGGACCAAGGAAAGGCCGGTGCCCGAGTAGGCGTGCACGCGTCCGGTCTGCGCGCCGTTGTTGACGTTGGCCGTCGGCGCCGACGCGGCCACGTCCGGGATGGCGTCGTTGTTGATGTTGCCCACGACCACCAGCGCGGTGCCGAAGGCCGCCCCGCCCTGCGGGTTCGGCTCGGCGATGGTCAGGTCGGACAGCGTGCTGCGATCGAGCACGATCCTTCCGGCATCCGCGAGCGTGCTGACGGTGGTGCCGGGAGCGCCCAGCCACAGGTCCTCGGGACCGTCGCCGTCCAGATCGATGGTGCCGTCGACGGCGCGTCCCAGACGCTGGCGATCGCCGCCGGTGATGCGCTTGATCTCTGGGTACGGAAAGACGCCCGAGAGGATCTGGACGATGCCGGCGTCGCGCAGCGTCGAGGTCGTGGTCATCGTCGTCGTGGTGGTCGTGGTGGTGGCGATGGTCGAGGTCGTGGTGTCGGGGAGCGTCGTGGTCGTGTCGATCAGCGTGGTCGTGGTTTCGGGAAAGGTCGTCGTCGAGGTGCCGCCGGCCGGTCCGCCTTCGGGAAAGACCTCGGCATTGCTGGCGGCGATGGCGATGTCGTCGTTGCCGTCGTCGTCGACGTCGCCGACGCGGGCCACCACGTTGGCCCAGGCATTGGTGATGTGGAACCCCCGGCTTTCCTCGATGATGGTGCCGTCGGCGCCCGAGACGAGGTAGCCGATGCCGGCGCGGTCGACGCCCATCTCACCCAGGTCGACGCTGGCACCGCTGGCGCCGACGACGACGTCGCCGATCGAGTCCCCGTCGATATCGGGAAGCCCGTCGACGCTCTCGCCGAGATTGGCCTGCGGGTTGGTGCCGTGCAGCGTCCAGGCGATGCCGCCCTTGGAGGAGTAGACCTCGAGCTTGCCGGCAGCGTTGAAGGTGGTGGTGAGCCCGGGACGCGGGGCATCGAAGGTGGACGAGCCGACGGCCACGTCATCGCGGCCGTCGCCGTCGACGTCGTCGAGAAAGGCGATGGCCGAGCCGAGCTGCTGCTCGACATCGTTGCCGTGGATGGAAAGGAGACGCTCGCCGGTGGCGCCCGAGTAGACGTAGGCCCGTCCGGCGCGGTTTTGCTTGTTGGCGCGGGCACAGGGCGCGCCCGCCGCGACGTCGGTGACGCCGTCCCCGTCGAAGTCGCCTCCGGTGGCGACCGACCAGCCGAGGGCGTCGCCGTTACGGCAGATCACCTCGACGGCCACGGATGGCCGCGGCCAGAAGACCGCACCAAGCACGCCGAAAGACAGCAGGAAGCGCCCTGCGCTGCGCCTGCGCAAAGGCGCCGATGACGCCCGCGCCGCGACGCGGTCGGTAGAGAAAGGAAGGCATTTCATAGGTTTGCCGAGGCGGCGATCTCCAGAGTGAAGGCAACCTGTCCGGACCGCAAGAGAGAGATTTGGCCGGGTCAGGCTGCCGGTGCCGCCTTGCGGCCCTTGCCGCCCACGCGCGTGCGGGCCTCGCGCGCCAGACGCATCCAGGTCTCCAGGTCCGCTCTTCGAAGCACGAGCGGCTCGTGCCAGGCCATGCCCGTCTCGCGCAGGAAGAAGACGTACAGCAGGATCGCGGCGGCCGAGTACGAGCAGGCCGTGCCGATGGCTGCCCCGCGAATGCCGATGGCCGGAATCAGCCACAGATTCAGCGAGACGTTGCCGATCAACGCGATGTAGGCGGCGGTGATGTTGACGATCTGCCGGTCGCGCGCGGTGAAGTCGCGCGAGAGCAGCACGTAGACCGACATCATCACGATGCCCCAGGCGATGAACACCAGCGGCACGGCGGCCGGCTCGTAGTCGGCTCCGTAAAGCGTGACGATGGCGAAGCGCCCCAGCAGCGTCAGCACCACGGCCATGGCCGAGGTCACTGCCAGCGTCTGCCGGCAGGCTGCCGCGGTCATGGCATGGATGCGCTCGGGCGTGCTGCCCGCCAGGCGTGGAAACATCGCCAGGCCCAGCGACTGCGGAAGCTGCATCATCTGCTCGGCCAGACGCGCTCCGATGGCATAGAAGGCGACCTCGGCGGGCGTCAGGAAGTACGCGCACAGATAGATGCCGGCCTTGAAATTGAAATGCGAGGCGATGATCTGCGCGTGCGACTTCAGTCCGTAGCGCAGCATGCGCCGGAACAGGTCGCCATCGAACACCGGCCGCAGCCTGGTCTGGCGATGCACGGTGGCCAGCACCCACGTCACCATCACCACGCGCAGCGCCACGGCAACCGCCAGCGCGCCCGCCAGGCCCAGACCGAGCAGCCACAGGGCGATGGTCATGCCGACCAGCGTCAGCACCGATTCGGCAAACAGCCGCTTGTTGTAGATCGAGAAGCGGTCGGTGGCCTGCAGCACGCCGTACAGGTAGCTCTCCACCAGAAGGGTCGGCAGCATGGGACAGACCAGCAGCAGCGCCCATAGAGGCACGCCGCGCAGCACGCCCGAGAGCAGCCAGTCCTTGGCCAGCCACACCACCGGCACCAGCGCCAGACCCACGGCCAGCCCGAAGAAGACGGCGGTGGAGGCCACGCGCGCGACCTCCTCCTTCTCGCGCCGGATGAAGAAGATGGTGGCCTGCGACTGTCCGAACTTGGTCAGCGTGGTCAGGGTGTGCGGGAAGGTCGTGACGATGGAAAAGATGCCGCGGCTGGCCGGACCGAGCGTGCGCGCGGTGATCATGCCGGTCAGGATGCCCAGGCCCATCTTGATGAACGTCGTCGCCAGCGTTCCGCCAAAGTCCTTGGCCAGGCCGAACAGGCCCGAGCGCGGCGACCTCTTCGCAGCGGTGCCGCTCACGAGGCCACCGCCTCCGGCTGCACGCGCGAGAGGATCTCTTCGGCCGCGAAGCGCGTCAGCTCCGGAAGCGTCGCCACGCGCAGCTCGTAGGACGGCACCTGCGCCGCAAGCTGCAGCAGGATGCCGGCTTCGTCGGTGCGGCGAGTGCACGCCACCGCATCGAGGACCTCGTTCATGATCGCGATGCGGCGAACCTCCTTGGCCATCAGGTTGGCGGCGCGAAGTCGCGATGCGCTCTCGGTGGCGTCGATGCGCTGGACGCGGCTCTCGCGCGCACGCTCGACGTGGAAGATGGCCGCGATGGGCTGGGGCTCGAGCTCGATCTGCGCGATGCGGTGGGCGTCGCGCGCATAGACCCGCCTTTCGCCCGTGGCCGCAAGCCGCGCCGCGCCGCCGCCCGCCATGCGCCGGCTGTTCTCGTCGAGCAGCAACAGCTCGGGACATGCCAGCGCGCGCGTTCCGTCGTGCAGCACCAGGTTGTCCGACAGCATCCGGCACGACGGATCGGCGAGCAGCGCCACGGCCAGCGTGGACTTTCCGCAGCCCGGCATTCCGGCCAGCACGATCGCACCGGCGGGCGTGGCAACGCCTCCGCCGTGCAGAACGTGCCAGCCGTGCCTGCGGCTGAGCATCCACAGCAGCGGGTGGTAGAAGAGGTAATAGAGCAGCGTCGAGAACCGCCGCCCGCGCAGCTCGGTCATGCGATTGCGATGGCGCAGGCGCCGCAGCCGGTCGCCGCGCGCGTCGCGGGCCAGATAGAAGTGATAGCGCCCGCGCAGTGCGATGCGGCCGGCTTCTTCGGTGACGGCGAGCTGCAGATCGGGGAAGTCGTCGATGCGCAGCCAGAAGCCGCGGCTACCGTCGATGTAGAGATCGCGGTCGGGGCGGTGCTGCCAGCTTCCATCGGAGAACGCCTGGGTCAGCTCGCGCTGCGGCGTCCCGTCGACCCATTCCAGGGCGCTGGTGATGTCGAAGGCGCCGGCGTCGGCGACGACGTGCGGCTCCAGTGCCACGCGCGCGTATTCGACCAGCTCGGGCAGCTGCGATTCGAGTCGAACCCGGATCCCGTGCAGATCGAATGCGATGGCGGATCGGCTCACGATCGCGCGCCTCCGGCTGCGGCCGCAGGGCGCGCAGCCTCCTGCGAGCGCTCCAGCACCCCTTCGATCAGGCCAGTCATCGTCTCGACGTGGCGATCGAGCGCAAAGCGCTCCGCCGATGCCAGCGCGCCGCGCGACAGACGCTCGCGCAGCTCACCATCGCCGAGAAGCTTCTCCAGCACGGCAGCCAGCTCGCCGGCGTCGCCCGGAGTGACCAGGATCGAGTCCTCGCCGTCGCGAACGAACTCGGGGACGCCACCGGCGCCCGTGGCCACCACGGGACGGCCCACGGCCATGGCCTCGATGATGACGCGACCGAACGGCTCTCCGCGCACCGACGTGTGCGCGACGACATCCATCGCGCCGAGCAGGTCGGGAACGTCAGGCCGTGCGCCGGTCCAGATCACGCGATCCTCCAAACCCTGCTCGCGGACGCGCCGGCGCAGCGCATCGGCGTAGGAGGCACCGCTGCGGTGCACGCCGCCTACGATCAGCACGACCATCCTCGGCCGCCGTTCGCGCAGCAGCTCGAGCGCTTCGAGCAGGACCTGCTGTCCCTTCCATTCCTGGATGTTTCCCACCACGCCCACGACCTCGGCGTCCTGGCCGATGCCGAGCTCGGCGCGCACGTGACTGCGCGTGCGCTTGGGCTGGAACGATCTCAGATCGAGGCCGTCGTAGACGACGGCGAAGGCGTGCGGTCGCATGCCGCCGGCGCGGCAGTGATCCTCGATCGCTCGCGTCATCGAGATGCACAGCGCGACACCGCGCGACAGGCGCTGCTCGAGAAAGCTGAACTTGTCGAAGCCCTTGGAGTGCACCACGCACGGCACCCCGAGCAGACGCGCGGCGACGATGGCGTCGGCGTTGCCGCGAAAGCCGTTGCCCACGTAGATCAGCGCCGGCGCATGCGGCCGCAGCATCCGGGCCAGCCGCAGCGAGGTCGGAAGGGTCTCCAGGAAAAACGTCCCGGTGACGCGCAGATTGCGTAGCAGGCGCGCGACGGCACCCACGTTCTTGGCACGAGCGTAGGCGGGATTTCCCTGCAGCCCGTGCTCCTTGGGCAGGCGCCGCTTGTCGAAGACCTCGACGGTGACGCCTCGGGCGACGAGATCGGGGACGACGGTCTTGTTCTCGTAAAGCACGACGATCGGCCGGATTCGCGAGCGGTCCAGGCCGCGCAGCAGCTCGAGCAGGCCGGTCAGCGAGCCGCCGACGACGTTGCCCGACGAGGCTTCCAGAAAGACGACGTTCACGCCGGCTTTCGTAGCGACTCCTGAAGGCTCTGGCCAAGATCGACGCGCGGTGACCAGGACAGGCGAGTGGCTGCGGCGTCCGTTGCGTAGCGCGCGCTGCGCTCGGAGCGCAGCAGCTGGTAGGCCACCGACCACGGCCGGCGCTTGACCAGCTTGTGCGCGAAGTTCACCGCATGGACCGCCGGCGCCAGCACCGTCACCGGTACGTACATCACGCGCAGACGATCGCCGCGTGCGGCGGCGAGGGCGCGGAAGTACTCGGCCTGCGTCAGGTCGGGGTCGTCGACCACGTTGAAGATGGCGCCGCCGGCGCCTTCGACCGTTCCGGCCGCGACCACCGCATCGGCCGCGTTCTCGATGTAGGTCAGCGGCACACGGTAGCTAGGGCTGCTGACCACGAGCAGCAGATCGGGCCGCAGGAACTTCTTGACGCGACCGAGGAACACCGCCTGCTGCGGATGGTCGTGCCCGTACAGCAGCCCGGGCCGCACCACCACCACGTTCTTGCCGGCGCGGGCGGCCGTGCATGCCAGACGGTCGGCATCGATCTTGGAGCGGGTGTAATAGCCGCGCAGGGTCGGATGATGGTCGTAGTCGCTGTCTTCGGTGACGACGATGTCGTCGCGGTCGATCTCGAAGATGCCGAGCGAGCTGACGTGCACGAAGCGCGCACCGCCGGCGACGGCGGCGTCCATCAGCTTCTGCGTCGCCTCGACGTTGACGCGGAAGAACTCGTCCCAGTCGCCGTGCGACACCACGCGAGCGCCGACGTGATAGACGACGTCGCAGGAGCCGGCGCGTTCCAGAGTGGCGGCATCGATGTCACCGAGATCTCCGCGGATGACCTCGGCGCCTGCGCCCTCCAGCTCGTCGGCTCGTGCGCCTTCGCGAGCCAGCGCCAGAACCTGATCGCCGCGCTCGAGCAGGCGCCGCACGACGCGGCGGCCAAGGAACCCCGTTCCTCCGGTGACGAACGCGCGCATCAGACCGCCACCGCTTCGGCCGCAGGGGCCGTAGTCCTGGCGCGCGGCCGCGCAGGCTTGCTGGTCGGATCGAGGCTTTGCCAGATGCGCGCCGTCACATCGACGACCGCTGCGGCCTCGGCCATGGTCACCGGCGGCGGCGTGCCCTCGCGGATCGAGTGGTAGAAGCGCGAGATCAACTCGCCCATACCCGGGTAGTAGCGAATTCGGCCGCGAACGAAATCGAGCGTGTTCGTCACCGTCTGCCTGGTCAGCTGCCAGGCCTCGTCGAGGTTGGGCAGAGGCTTGGCGATGATCTTGGGCACGTCGTAATCGCGCCGGCGCACGATCGTCATGTTGTTGAGGTTGACCTCGACCGTCATCTTCGTGCCACACAGCTTGAGAGTGTTCAGGCCCGGGGCGGCATTGGTAGAGATCGTCAGCATGCCGGTCCTGCCCCTGCCCTTCATCAGCACGCGCAGTTCCTGCGGCGCCGACGACTCTGCGAGCGAGAAAGAGGTCGCGTGCAGCTCCTCGACTTCACCCAGGAAGTAGAGCTGCAGATAGAGCGGATGCGGAATCAGGTCGCCGATGCCTCCGCCGGCCAGTTCGCCCAGCCAGTCGCGGTCGCTGGCGCGCCCAGCCTGGAAGCTTTCGATCGCGACCAGGTCGCCGAGCTCGCCGCTTTCCCACAGTTTGCGGGCGGCCAGCATGGGCGGGTCGAACAGGCGGTTGTGATCGGCCGTCAGCATCGCGCCGCCGCGCTCGGCAGCCGCGGTCATGGTTTCGACTTCGGCCGGATCCAGGCACAGCGGTTTCTCGACAAGGGTGTGCACTCCGCGCTCCAGCGCAGCCACCGCCACTCGCGCATGCGTGTGCGGGGGCGTCAGCACGTGAACCACGTCGAGCCTCTCGACCGACAGCATCTCGTCGACGCCGCGGTAGACGCGCTGGATGCCGAACCGGTCGGCGAGATCGCTGCTCTGGCGAATGGAGAGATCGGCCACGGCCACGGGATCGCCGCCGGCCTTGCGGATGTAGGGCAGATGGGCGTTGGCAATGATGCCGCAGCCGACGATGCCCACGCGCAGGCGCGCGCCCGATACTTGGTGATTACTCATCGTGTCCTCGAGAAGGTGGCGCTGCGGCCTTTCAAAGTGCCGTCGGCGTGGCGAGTTGGCAAAGCAGGCCCGGCGCAGCGGTGGCAACGAACGGCGCCGCGTTGACGGCGCTGGCCAGGGTGGCCATGTCGCCCTGCAGCCCTTGCGGAAAGCGCACGTGGATGGGCGGCCGGCCATCGATCTCCAGCTCGTCGAAGGGATCGGCGCAGTCCAGGCGCATGGTCAGTGCCAGCGATATCTCGTGGCCATGCGGCGATACCGCGCGAGCCGTGTGCGCCAGGCCCAGAACCTGTCCAGCCTCGACGACCTCTCCCCCGCGCTCGACCCGTTGCTCGGCGACGACCGGCTCGAGGCGTTGCTCGACGGCGCCCACGGGCCAGCGCAGGGCCGCTGCCAGGTACTGGACCGATTCGACGAAGCCGGCGTGCCCCATGGAGTAGACGGCGCAGCGTGCCGCCACGGACGTGGCGTCTTCGCCCACTCCCATCTTGCGGCGCAGCGCATTGCGGCGCTTGGACAGGTCGACCATGCGGCGCGCCTTGACGCACTTCGGCCCCAACGTCATCGACGAGAGGTAGGCCGGCAGGCGATCCATCAGAAAACCCGGGTTTACGCCTGCAGCGTACAGAGAGACGCCGGCCTGCTTGGCCCAGCCGTCCAGCCGCAACGCGGCCTCGGCATGTCCGGCGTACGGGTAGATCAGCTCTTCGGCAGTCGTGACGACGTTGCAGCCGGCCTGCATGAGCGCGCGCAGGTCGTCCTCGATGTCGGCGATGTGCGAGCCTGCGCAGTGGAAGGCAACGTCCACGCCGCCGGCCTCCGCCATCGCCTGCTCGAGCCCGGCACGTACGACGACGCCGCTGTCGCTCTCGGCAAGCGATCCGAGAGTCTGGCCGATGTTCTTCGGGTCCAGGTCGACGGCGGCCACACTGTGCAGCCGCTCGGTCTTCATCGCTTCGCGAGCGATGCCCGTACCGATGGCGCCGAGGCCGAAATGGAGTACCCGGAGCTTGGAGGGCTCGCGCATGGTTTGCTGTCCTTGGGGAGTAACGGAGTCGGGCACCTTTTTCCCGCTGCCGGAAAAAGGTGCCGAACTCCTAGGCTACTTCGCCGATGGATTCGTCAAGCACGTCCTGGAGACTGTCGCGGCCTTCGCCGGCGAAGCCGTGCGCCTGAAGCCACTTCAGATTCGAGTAGCGGGCATCGGTCCAGCTGACGTGCGTCTTCTCGAGCAGGGCCTTGATCTCGTCCACACCCTGTTCGATCGAGCGCGAGGGAACGAAACCCAGCACGTGGCGGATCTTGTCGAAGCTGACGCGATAGCTGCGCAGGTCATCGACGCGATGGACGTTCTCGATGCGAGTGCCGGGAATGCGTGCGGCCACGATCTCGGCGGTGCGTGCGATCGTGTAGTTGTTGTCGTTCGATCCGACGTTGAAGATCTCGCCGTTGGCGTGCTCGTCGGAGGTCTCGGCGGCGATCAGGAACGCCTCGGCCACGTCGCGGACGTGGACGTGCGGACGCCACGCTTCGGCGCCCATCACGGTGATGGTGCCGTCGGTAACGGCCTTGCACGTCATCGTGTTGATCATCAGGTCGAAGCGCGGGCGCGCCGACGCGCCGAAGACCGTGCCCAGGCGCAGGATCACCACGCCGCGGCCCTCGAGCTCGCGCTGCAGGATCTGCTCGGAGACGATGCGGCTGCGCGCGTAGAACGAGACCGGGTTCAGCCGCGAGCCTTCGTTCAACACCAGCCCTTCGGTGGCACCGTAGACGCTGCACGAGGACGCGAACACGACTCGCTCCAGGTCGGGCCTGTGCTTGACGACGTGGCAGAGCAGCTTGGTCGATTCGATGTTGATCGCGATCGTCTCGTCGTGATCGAGGTCGCAGGCACCGTCGCCGACGAGCGCGGCAAGGGCGATCACGGCGCGCGCGCCCTTGGCCGCGCGCATCATGTCGCGAATGTTGCAGATGTCGCCGTACTGGAGTTCCAGATCGGGATGGTTGGCGACACCCTTCAGGCCCGCATTCCCGTACAGGAAACTGTCGAGGACCCGCACGCGGTAGCCGCGCTCGAGCAGCATGCGAACCAGATGGGAGCCGACGTAACCTACACCACCGGTGACGAGCACCAGATCGCGAGGCTTGAGAAACTTGTCTGTCATACCCTGGCCTGTGAAGAGAGAACGACTTTGTTGAGCGGGCCGGTCGCGCCTTGCGCAAGGAGATCGGACAAGGCCGGAACGAGACGATATTGCAGGCCAAGCTTCTCGCAGGCCTCGGCAATTTCGCGCACCACCATGGGATCGAGGTCGGCGAGCGAGACCAGAACCATCTCGACGCCGTGCGTGCTCGCTGCCATGGCGATATCGGTCGCTCCGCCCATCACCCGAACCCCGTGGATGAGAGCACCCCACCGATGCGGCTCGTGATCGATGATGCCGACGGGCATGAACCGTGAGTTCGGATCCTCCAGAAGCGATCGCAGGATCGCCTCTACCCCATGACCCGAACCGGCCACCAATACCTTCACGAACGGGCCCCTCTCCTCACTGCGGGCCACTCCGCTCAAAACAGACCGGACTATATACCGGGACCCTGCGACCAGGGAAAGGAGTAAAACCCAGTCGATGAGGAAGACGGCGCGCGAGTGGCGCTGCAGGCTGAAATACGTCATCGCCACGAGCAGTGCCGAGCTGGTGCTCACGGCCTTGACGATGGCCGCGAGGTCGCGCCTCCCCATCCAGCGGGGCGTGCGCTGATACAGGCCGTAGTAGACGAACACAGGCGGCTTCAGGATGACCACCCATATCAGGGCCTTGCCCACATAGGCCCAGCCCTCGGCGTCCAGGTACCAGTCGAACTTGATCAGGTTGGCGCCGACGTAGGCCACGATCATCAGGCCCACGTCCAGGGCGAGTGCCGCAAAGCGGTAGCGCTGGCGGGCGAAGAAGCCGCTCTTGAACTGGGTCAGCAGGACCTTGAGGAACCCGCCCACCAGGAACTTTACGTCGCCTGCGAAGGTCGCGGTGCGCGCGTACTCGATGTCGCGCTCGAGCTTCTCGGGCAGGATGCTCTGGATGTAGAACTCCTCGACGTTCTCGCATCCCTCCGGATACTTCTCGACCTCGTCGCGGCCGTCGATCTGGCTTGGCCCGATGATGCCGGGCTTGACCGACAGGACGACGCGCTGCTCGGGTGTGTAGAAATTGGTGAAGTACGGATCCTCGGGACGGGGCCCCACGAAGGACATGTCGCCGGCCAGCACGTTGAGCAGCTGCGGCAGCTCGTCCAGCTTGGTCCAGCGCAGGAAGTGTCCGACCGTGGTGATGCGCGGATCGCGCTTGACCGTCAGGCGAGCGCCGCTCCGGTAGGCGCCGACGATCATCGTGCGGAACTTGTAGATCCGGAAGGTGCCGCCGCCGGCCGCGGCACGCTCCTGACGGAAGAAGATCGGCCCCTTGGTGTCGAGCTTGATGAGGGCAGCGATGACGGCGAACACCGGCCACAGGATGGCCAGTGCCAGCAGCGTGACGGTAAAGTCGAACGCTCTCTTGGCCGCGGCCTGCCCTCTGGTCATCGCAGGCTCTCCCGCGCGATACGGTCGAGGCTGCGTGCGACGTCGCGCACGTCCTGCTCTTCCATGTCCGGAAACAGCGGCAGCGAGATGGAGGCCTCATACAGACGCGTGGCGTTGGGAAAGTCCTCGCGCGTGCAACCCAGGCGCTGCTGATAGAGCGGGTGCAGGTGCGCCGGGATGAAGTGCACGCTGGTGCCGATGTTGTCCGCCTTCAGCATCTCGATGACCTGATTGCGCGTGACCGTCAGGCGTTCCGGATCGATCCGCACCACGTAGAGGTGCCAGGCCGATTCTCCGTCCGTGGGAGCTTTGGGCCGGATGATACCGGGGACGCCCTCCAGACACTCCTCGTACAGGGCGATGATGCGCTTACGCCGCTCCTGAAGCTCGCCCAGCCGCTCGAGCTGGTGGAGGCCGATGGCGGCGTTGATGTCGGTCATGTTGTACTTGAAGCCGAGCTGCTCGACCTCGTAGTACCAGCTTCCCTCGGCCGTATAGCGCTTCCAGGCATCGCGCGAGATGCCGTGGAGCCGGCGTATCCGGAGGGCGTCGTTCAGGGCAGGATCGTTGGTCGTGATCGCTCCACCCTCGCCCGTCGTCAGGTTCTTGCCGGCATAGAAGCTGAATGCCGTGGCGGTGCCGATCGAGCCGATCGTGCGGCCCTTGTAGGTAGCCGGCAGTGCGTGGGCGGCATCCTCGATCAGCGCCGCGCCGCTCTGGCGTGCCAGCTCGCCCAGACGATCCATGTCGCAGGCCGCACCCGCGAAGTGCACCGGAACGATCGCCTTGGTCTTGCGGGTCAGCGCGCGGGCGACGGCCTCGGGATCGATGTTGGGATTGTCAGGCAGCGTATCGACGAGGACCGGAGTGGCGCCTGCATACAGGACCGTGGCCACCGTGGCGGTGAAGGTATACGGCGTGGTGACGACCTCGTCGCCGGCACCGATCCCCATCGCCTCGTAAATCAGGTGCAGCGCCGCCGTGCACGAGTTGACCGCGACGGCGTGGTTGGCGCCGACGTAGGCAGCGAACTTCTCCTCGAAGCGGTGGGTCTTGGGCCCCATCGTCAGCCAGCCCGAACGAAGCGTGTCGGCGACCTCGTCGATCTCGGCATCGGTGATCGAGGGACGGTGGAACGGGAGGAACTCGGTTCTTCGCGTCGAGGTCATGCGGGTCACGCTGCGGCTTCATCCGCGACGGCGCGGATGCGCTCGTTGAAGAGCGACGCCAACTCCTCCAGGTTTCGGTTGCGATCCCAAATTCGCCGCACCTTGGCGTGGGCCTCAGCGCGCAGCCGAGCCGCCAGTTGCGGATCGGAGGCGATCTTCTCGAGGGCGTCCGCCATCGCGGCCGGATCGCGCTGCGGAATCATCAGGCCCGAGACGCCCTCTTCGACCAGTTCGGCGATTCCGCCCATGCGCGTCGCCACGATGGGAAGCCCGACCGCCATCGCCTCGGCGATGACGTTGGGGATGACGTCCTGGCGCCCGAAGTTGGTCATCTCGATGCTGCCCATGGCGAACACGTCACAGTCCCGGTACAGGCCCACCAGTCGGCCGTGATCCAGGTAGCCGTGGAAGACCACGCGCTCCTCGATGCCCAGACGCTTGGCTTGAGCTTCCAGATATCCTCGCTGTGGCCCATCTCCAGCAAGATGGAAAACGGCGTCCACACCTCTTTGCGCCAGCAGAGCAATCGCTTCGACGATGACGTGGAATCCCTTGTACTCCTTGAGCCAGCCTACGCTTACGACGCGAAACTCCTTCCCCTCCCGTCGCGGTCCTCCCTGGAAACGCTCCAGGTCGGTGCCGTGGTAGTTGAGGAAGATGCGTGACGCGGCTTCGGGCGAGCACACGGAGGAAAGGTATCGGCGATTGTAGTCGGCGCAGGTGACGAAGAAGTCGGCGGCCTCCAGCTTGGCCGTCAGCATCCACGGCATCATGTGGATGTCGTAGGCGTGGGCGGTGACGCTGAAGGGAATGCCAGCCCATTGCTTGATGAGCATGCCGACGGTGGCCGGATAGGTTGCCCAGTGGCAGTGCACGTGGGGTATGCCTTCGCGCTCGAAGACCTCCGCGAGGTACAGCGCGTGAGGCACCATCATCCAGTTCTTCATGAGATAGAACCAGCGATTGCCTCGCCACAGGACGTCGAACCATTCGGCCAGGGTGAACGTGTCCGGCGCCGGCCCCTGCCCTCTTCGGGTCGGTACGTGCTGGCGCCAGGCCTGGAAGACCGTTGCGAACAGGGCCAGCACTCCGGCGGGACTCTTCCTGAAGCCCCGCCACAGCGGACCCCAAAGCCCGGCCGAGCCGTAACCCGGGCAGTAGTGCGTCTCTTCGATGAGCTCCTTGCCCTGCGCCTGCTGAAGGCCCGGATCCACGCGCGAAAGCAGCGAGAACAGACGAATGTCGTACCCGCGCCGCTTCAACCAGACGACTTCGGCTAGCGTGAAGGTTTGGTTGATGACGGGAAAGAGCGGGAAGAGGTAGGCCACCCGCCTCATGCCGATGCGGACCCCGGCGCACCGATGCTCGTGCCGGGAACGTGCCCGGTCTCGGCGTAGGTGCGGTGCAGCTGAATGACCGCGAGCGAGATGCCCATGATCAGGTAGAAGTAGATGTGCACCCAGATGTCGGCGAAGAACGAGAAGAAGAGGAACATCACGATCAGGGTGCGCATGGCGTTGACGAGCCATCGCAGGTCGACGGGCCCGAAGCGGCCTTCGTAGTCGCGCATGATCCCGTTGAGCTCGCGGAAGGTCCAGATGTACATGGCGAAGTAGAGGCCGAGCGTGACCAGCCCGCCTTCGACCGCCGCCCACAGGTAAGAGTTGTGGGGCGGACCGCCCATGCCGCTAGGATCGATGATCTGCTGGACGATGGGATAGTTCTCCAGGCCCACGCCCAGCAGCGGCGCATACTGGATGTTGGCGGCCGTCTCGAAGAACTTCTGTGCGCGCTTTTGGAACGATCCTTCGGCCGTCTGACCTTCGGCCAGAACGTCACCGCTGCCGGCAATCCTGGTGATTCGCTGCGAGGTCTCGCTCGGCAGGACGTAGTCGAGGAAATTGATGTCGTAGCCCATCTGCACGACCACGACCATGGTCGCCAGCGCCAAGCCTACCAGCTTGCGGTAGCTGAAGCGGCCTTCCAGCAGCGTAATGCCGAGGAACAGCAGGATGCCCAGGAAGCCCGAGCGCGAGCCGGTCATCGGCAGCGCGATCATGCATCCGGCAAAACCCGCCAGCCACGCCAGCCACACCGTAAAGGACCGTACGCGCGTTCGCATGTACCACAGGAACACGCCGCACAGCAGGATGTAGAAGGCCAGCTTGTTGGGGTTGGTCCCGGTATACAAACCGGTTCCGGCTTCGCCCACCACGCGTAAGCGCCCTTTCCCCCAGCCCAGCTCGCCGGCCTCACTACTGAGGTTCAGGTAACTCATCAGCAGCACCGACAGCAGCAGACCTACGATGATCTTGAGCTGCCGCGGCGTGCGCGTGAAGAACACGAAGAAGAGTAGGAAGACGTAGCGCGTGATGATCTTGACGCGCGGATCGCGCGTACGTACGAGCAGCTCGCCGCCAGCCTTGCGGGCGCCGTACAGCTCCTTGCTCATGCCCTTGCGCTCTTCCATGGTCTGCTCGTCGTCGCCGGTACCGACGGTGCGGTTGTAGATCACTCCGGAGGACAGCAGGATCGCCAGCGCGACCAGCAGGAACACGAGCGGACGCGCGCGCCAGAACCAGCCGAAGCCCTCGCGCAGGGTGCCGAACAACAGCATGGGCAGGAGCACCATGCCGAGAAGGTTGTTGATCGTGAAGTTGCCCGATCCGCGCAGAGGTTCCGGGTACGTGAAGAGGAAGGTGATCAGGTAGACCACCACACCCAGGAACGGATAGCGGACGATGCCATAGGCGCCGAGGGCGCCGCCGGCCAGAAGAATCGCCAGAGCTCCCGCTCCGCTGGAGGCGGTCATCGTGGCCCCGGCCACCAGGACCAGGAACCCTACGACGAGGACGATGAGTTGTGCGCGGCTGGCGTCGGCCCCGCGACTGATCGTTGTCCCCATTTCTCAGCGAGCCTTGCGCGTGCGCGCTAGCCGATGACCGCGGCCAGACGCTCCGGAATGTACTGTCGGGTCTTGTTGAGCACCACGCCCAGAAGGTTGGCGCCGGTCTCGCGCACGATCTCGGCCGCGCGCGAGGCGATGCTGACCGGGGTCACGTCTGCCTCGACCACCAGGATCACGCCGTCGACCAGCGGGGCCAGCGCGCGTGCGTCGGGATAGAGCGTGACCGGAGGCGCGTCCACGAAGGTCACGTCGGCCAGGCGGGCCAGACCCGCGACGACCTCGGCGGTCTTGGGGCTGTCGATGACGTCGACCGCGCTGATCCGGCCGCTGCCGGCCGTCACGATGGCGACGCCCTCGAGATCGGTGGGCTGGATGACCTCGTCGATACGCTTGTTCTCACCGACCACGTTCATGAAGCCGGTCTGCCCGCTCACGTTCATGAGACGCCACAGCGCCGGCGTGCGAAGGTTGAGGTCGACCAGCAACGCGCGCGCCCGACCGCCTTCGGCGATGGCGCGGGCCAGCAGGCAGGCTACGCTCGAGGTCCCCTCGCCGTGCAGCGAGCTGACCACCAGGATCGTACGAACGCTCTCGCCGACTGCCGAGCCGAGCAGCGAGCGACGCAACTCGTAGAAATCGTCCGCGCCGTGCAGCGGAATGGTCGGAGTCGGATACGGAACGTCGAAAGTCTCGGCCGCCCGTTCCTGTGCCCGCAGCGCTTCGGCCCGCTTGAGCGCTTCGTACGTCTTGCTCATCTCTGCTCCGCCCCTTCAGCCGATCAGGCTCTGCGGCCGCCGTTGCCGTTGCCGTTGCCGCCGCGGCGATTGCCCGGACGGCGGGCGTTGCCCACGCGGTAGCCGTTGCCGACGTTGCCCTGCACATTGCCTTGCAGGTTGCCCTGGAGGTTGCCCTGCAGGTTGAAGTTGCCACCCGGCCCGCCGCCGCCGTTGAGCGGAATGGCCGCAAGCACCGGAAGGCCCAGATGATGGCGCACGTCCAGGTCGCTGTTCATGACAGGGTTGACCATCTCGAACACGACCGCCGAGCTGACGCTGAGCAGCAGTGCCAGGAAGGTGGTCAGCACGAGCGTGACCACCTTGTAGTCGGCCTCGCGGTCCAAAGGTGCGGCCGCCGCTTCGATGAGGGCGATGTTGGACAGGCCGGCCATGTCCATCGCCTCCGAGACCTTCATCTGGTTGAGCTTGGCCAGGAGCGCGTCGTAGGTGTTCTTGAGCTCTTCGCGATCGCGGCGCATGCGCATGACTTCGTAGTGCTTGGCATGCAGGACGCGGATCTTGCCTTCGTAATCGGTGATGCGCTCGGCCAGCAACGCGCGGCGCGCCTCGAGGGCGCCGAGCTGAGCCTGACCGCCGAGCAGGTCTTCCTGCAGCCGCTTGCGCACCGGCGTCTCGGCCATCTTCTTGCGGCCGACCACCGTGCCTTCCTGCGCCGCGATCTGGGACTTGAGGCCCGCGATCTCGGCGTCCGCATCCATCACGAGCCGATGCTGCGGAGTGTACAGCTGCATCAGCCGTTCCTTCTCCATCTCCAGGCGCGCAAGGTTTTGGCGCAGGTACTGGAGCAGAGGGTTCGGGATCATTTCGACTTCCGTGGCCTGCTGCTCGGGAATGTACTCGAGCTCGGCTTCGACGGAGGCCACCTTGGTGGTCAGCTCGGTCACCTGCGCCTCGGTGCGGCGCAGATCCGATTCCAGAGAAGCGCGCTGGCGCAGCAGATTGTCCTTCTCGGTCGCGATCGAGGTGAGACCGTTGGTCGCGTCGAAACGCTCCATCTCCAGGTCGGCCTGCACGAACGCTTCCTTGGCGGCCTGCGTTTCCTTGTCGAAGAACGTCAGTGCGCCCGGCGCCTTGTGCGCCTCGATGTGGTAGCGCGAGTAGAGGTCCACCAGCGTGTTGACGACGTGGATGGCGAAGTCCGGATCCGAGCTCTTGTAGGAGATCTCGAGGACGTTCGACTGCGGCTTCCTGAGCACCTGCACGCGCTGTTCGAGCTGTGCGACGTTGGGCGACGGGAACCCGCCTTCGGGATCGGCCGCCGCCTGTGCCTCGAGCTCGTCATGCAGCCGGCGCATGAGGTCGCGGCTGCGGATGAGCTGGATCTCCGAGTTCACCACCGATTCGTTCGGCAACTCGGAGACGGCCGTCTGCCTCGCCAGCGGCGAGACTTCCGGATAGGCGCGATCGCGCGTGATCATGACCTTCGACTTCGCGCTGAAAACCGGCTGCCGGATCAGGTTGAAAAAGTTGAAGGGCACGAAGATCGCGAGAAACACCAACGCGACCAGACGCCATCTCTTGAAGATGGCAGTGACGGCTTGTCGCAGAAGGTAGAGTGAACGCTGGTCCATAGGTCGGCTTCCCTCGGCCCGCTCAGAAGTCGGTCAGACGCGTCGTGGGCTCGCGGATCGGAATCAGATCGATGAGCCACTGCCGCACCCAAAGGTCGGCGTTCGTGATCCAGGTCGCGGGCACGTAGACCACATCGTTGGGTCCGAGAGCCAGGTCCTGGCTGGTGTCGCCCGTTTCGAGGACGCGCTTGAGGTCGATGCGCTGTGCGGAGTACCCGCCCTGCGGGTTCCACGCGATGTGCAGCACGCTGTCGAGGCGCGCCGAGTAAGCGGTGCCCCCTGCCTCCAGCACCGCGCGAAGGGACGTCATGCCCGGACGTACCGTGACATATCCGGGCTTCTTCACCTCACCGCCAACGTAGGCGCGGTAGTTGGTGTACTCTTTTACGCGGACCGACAGGGACGGGCTTCGATAGGTGATCGATGCGCGTCGGGTGATGTCGGCTTCGAGCTCGTCGGTGGTCAGGCCGACGGCCTGGAACTGGCCGACGCCCGGAACCGAGATTTGTCCATCGGGTCCGACCGTGGCCTCACCGGCAAGTTCATCGTGGTACTGCGAAGTGATCTGGATCTTGTCGCCCGTCTGGATGCGATAGATCGGCGCGGGCGCCTCGGCACCACCCGCACCGAGCTCGGGCGAGACCATGCCTGGCTGATACGCCGGTATGCCCGAGTAGTTCGGGAAACATCCTGCCCACAGCAACGCGGACAGAAGAGAAAACAGTATGCGTAACTTCATGAAATTCGTCCGCTCTCAGGCTCGGGCGTAATCCACCCTACTACGATGATGCCTCTGGTCATCTCGCCGCTGCCTGGCGATCCTGCATCCCGTGAATGTCTCGCAAGCGAACAGTGGAAGCCGTGATCCTGGCCTCCGCCAGCACCGCGATCAACCGCCCGTTTGCGCTGAAATCCCCACCCTCGGGAACTCTTCTCTGATGCACGACCGCCCCCCGGACATTCGGTTCGCGGCAGTCCATCCCCTTCACCTGCCGGAGTTTTCCGATCAGCCGAAGACTCGAGCACTATGCGACGCGATCCGTTCCCGTGGGCATAGAGCATCCTACAAAAACTTACAACAAATGCCCGCCTGCACGCGCGCTTCGCGCTCCTTTCGGGACGCTCCTGCACGAGATCGGCCCCTCCGATCTTGCAGGGCCGTCATCCGCGGAGGCGAGGAGCAGGAATCCTACCATCCGTCTGGCCGGCTTTCATCCCACGATCTGCACGCGGCGCGCTAAACACTACCCTCTAGCGCTTGGCGCAACAAGGCGATCAGGGGTGTCCGGCAGTGAAGATCGGGACGACCGGCCCAGTAAATAGCGCGCTGCTTCCAAAGCGGAGTCGCGAGAGGGGAAGCCTGTCACGTAGATGGATTTGACCGGTGTCCCCTTGCCTCGCGTCACCGTCTTGAGCTCGCGGCCAGGCAGCGCCGCCGTCGCCCACGCGGCAGCGCGATCGGTCGATCGGCCATCGGTGCTCTCGGCCACCAGCACCTGGAAGCCACCGCCCGTGGCCGGCGCGACCATCTGCTCGGGACTGACGAAAGGCAGGAAGACGTCGCTTCCGACGTTGAGCTCGTGGGCGTCGCTGATGCCTGCGTTGTGGCGAAATATCTCGGTGAGGACCGAGGAATCCACCGTCCCATAATACTGCATGGCGATAGCCCAGACGGTGTCGCCCCGGGCCACCCGTACGTGACGGCCAATGACCGGACGCGTCACGGTCGCGGTTTTCGAGGCCCGCCCTGCCGGCTTGCTACCCGACAGCGAGGCAACGCTCTCCAGTCCCTGCGCCAGTCCGGCCGGTGCAGCAGTAGGCGCCGATGGCGCGGCAGGGCCCAGATCCTCGGGCGGAAGGGGCTTCTCCGTCTCCGCGGCAGGAACGACGGGTTCGGGTGCGACCACCGGAGGCGGCGCGGACTTCGGCTTGAGCGCGGCCTGCGCCATCGCCTCGGCGTCTTGACGGGAACGTACACCGGGCGCGTCCGTGTCGGGCTCGCTCGGCGCGACCGCCACCGGCTCGCCCGGCCGGCGTGCCGCGTCGCTGCCTCCATAAAGCCGCGACGCCGTCGAACGGGCCTTTTCCTCGGCGCTGCGGACCGTCCCGCTCATCACGTCGGTCAGGGATCGTGGCTCGCCTTGCCCGCTCGCCACTTCCGACCCGACCTCTGGCGAACGCGAGCCCGGCGGATCGGGCACATAGGCGTCGATGGGCTGGGCGGCGCCCGGCATGGCAACGGCAGCCGGGGCTTCGGGGACCGTACCGGTCGCTGGCCGGCGCTCGTCACCAGTGGGCGGAAGGGCCGAGCGGACGCGGTCGGCCATCGCGCTGGCATCGTCAGCCGCAGAAGGCGGGGGAACCGCCACGACGGGATCCGCCGCGCGCGGCGGCGGTTCG
Organism: Binatia bacterium; assembly: GCA_035626675.1. Lineage (GTDB taxonomy): Bacteria > Desulfobacterota > Binatia > UBA1149 > CAITLU01 > DASPNH01. Next base: position 4,886 of record DASPNH010000094.1, on the reverse strand, counting down.
GCAACCGGCGCGGGGACCGGTGGCGGCGCTGAGGGAATCGTCGGCGCCGGAACATGCTGAACGATCGGAGCCGGTGCGGCCGCGGGCTGCGTGGGCGGCGGCGACGCCGGTGCGGTCGGCGGCGCCGCGGCAAGGGTCGGCGGCGGCGAGACTGGCGCAGTACTGCGCTCGCCGGGCTGCGCCGCAGCGACCTCGACCGGCGCGGCGGTTTCGGCGCGATAGCCGCTCCACATCCGCCCTGCGGCGTACGCGCCGATCAGCACCACGGCGGTCAACGCGCCGTAGCGAATGGCCGGGTGCGAGATCCATTCCCGTGCCGTGCTCGCCCATGCCTGCGCCTGGGTCTGCCCTTCCAGATCGCGGATGGCGGCGTTCATCAGCGAGGTGGTGATGCGGTCCTTGCCTTCGGCGAACGCGATCATCATCGCGTTGTCGCAGATGACGTTGATGACTCGCGGAATGCCCTGCGCCGCCTGCCAGCAGCGCATCAGCGCGGCGCTGGTGAAGAGCTCGGCCTTCTGGCCGCCGGCGGTCCGAAGCCTGGTCTCGACGTAAGCCCGGATCTCGTCGGCGCGCATCGGCTTGAGCGTGGCGCGCACCCCGATCCTCTGGCGAAGCTGGCGCAGATTGGGCCGGCGCAGCTTCTCTTCGAGCTCGGGCTGGCCGCTGAGCACGATCTGCAGGATCTTCTCCTTGGAGGTCTCCAGGTTGGAGAGGAGGCGAAGCTCCTCCAGGACGTTGTCCTCCAGGGTCTGCGCCTCGTCGATGATGACGACGACGTTGACGCCTTCGGTCAGCTGCTCGAGCAGGTACTTGTTGAGCCGCTCCAGCAGGTGGAGGCGGCCGCGGCTTTCGGCATGGATGCCGAGCTCCATTGAGATGTACTCGAGAAGCTCGTCGAAGCTCACACCGGGGTTGAAGACGAAGACGATGCGCGTCTCGCCCTCGATCTCGTCGACGATGCGGCGAAGAAGGGTCGTCTTGCCGGTCCCTGCCTCTCCGATCAGGGTCAGGAAGCCCTTGCGCGACTTGATGCCATAGAGCATCGAGGCCAGCGCCTCGCGCGTGGACTCGTTGATGTAGTGGAACTTCGGGTCCGGAGTCAGGTTAAAAGGGTTCTCGGAGAGGTGATAGAAATGTGCGTACATCCTGCGCCCTGCCGCCGGGCCCGCACAGGGCGCGGCGACTGACAGTTATCTCACGTGGCGCGACCGATCCCAACCAGGGAACTGCGTCCGCCGTGCGCTTCAGACGTGCTCCACCTCGCGCATGGAGCGGCGGAACTCCTCGCGGCGCAGGCCGTGCTGCTTCATCTTCCGATGCAGGGTGGCCGCGTCGATCATGGCGTGCTTGGCGGTGGCGGCGATCCCTCCGCGCGCCCGGCGCAGGACCGCGGCCAGGTACTCCTTCTCCACACGCTTGAGGAATTCCTTGAGCGGCAGCTCGTAGTCACGGCCTCGCGAGGTCCCCACCGGTGCGGAGCTGGATGCGGAGTTGGGCAGGTCCACTTCCTTGATGACGGGACCGCTGGTCTTGAGGATGGACCGCTCCACCACGTTGCCCAGCTCCCGGACGTTGCCCGGCCAGTGGTAGGACATCAGGCTCTGCAGCGCCCGGTTGGAGACGCGAGAGATGTTGCGCTCGCGCGCCAGCGGATTGTTCTTGAGCATCTCGGCGACCAGCAGCGGGACGTCCTCGATGCGATCGCGTAGCGGGGGGATGTGGATGGGCACGACGTTGATGCGGTAGAAGAAATCCTCGCGCATTTCCCCGCGCGCCACCATCTGCTCGAGATCGCGGTTGGTGGCCGCGATGACGCGGATGTTGACCTTGACCAGCTTGTTGCCGCCGAGCTTCTCGATCTCGCGCTGTTCGAGCACGCGCAGGAGCTTGAGCTGCATGGACAGCGAGATGCTCTCGACCTCGTCCAGGAACAGCGTGCCGCCACTGGCCAGCTCGACCTTGCCGACGCGGTCCTGCACGGCACCGGTAAAGGCGCCGCGCTCGTGTCCGAAGAGCTCGGCTTCCAGAAGGCTGTCGGGAAAGGCGGCGCAGTTGATGGCCACGAAGCGCCCGCTCTTGCGGCGCCCCTGGAAATGGATCGCGCGCGCGGCCAGCTCCTTGCCGGTACCCGATTCGCCGAAGATCAGCACCGTCGCATCGTTCTGTGATAGCGACTCGATGGTGTGGAAGATCTCGTGCATGGCCGGATTGCGGCTGACCATGTTGGCGAACGAGTAGCGGTCCGACAGCTGGCTGCGCAGGTAGCTGATCTCGTCGAGCAGGCGGCGCTTCTCGAGAATCTTCTCGGTGGCCAGCAGGATCTCTTCACGCTCGAAGGGCTTGGTGATGTAGTCGCTGGCGCCCTGGCGGATGGCCTCGACGGCGCCTTTGATGGATGCGTAACCGGTGACGATGATGACGTCGAGGTCGGTCCAGCGCTCGTGCACCTGCCGTGTCAGGGACAGGCCGTCGGTGCCGGGAATCTTCAGGTCGACGACGCCGAGCGCGTACTCGTACTGCTCGAGCAGCGCCAGCGCCTCTCCGGCATTGCCGGCAGTGTCGACGTCGTAGTGGCGCTCGCGGAAGAGATCCTCGAGCTGGCGGCAGATGAGCGGGTCGTCGTCGACGACCAGGATTCGTTGAGCCATGTGTCTCGTCACTCCTTCCCGGCGAGCAGGAGCCGCACCGTCAGGACGGGCGGTGATGCCGCGATGTCGAGATCCCCGCCGTGGAGACGCAGGATCTTGGCCGCCAGTGCCAGCGAAAGATCGAACTCGAAAGGTTGCGGCTCGGCCTCCGATCGTACGGAGAAACCGAGCAGCACCTCCGCTCCCACCCGCACCGTCACCTGCAGCGGTGAAGTCTCGGGGGACTGCGCAAGAGCGGCAGCGCAGACGTTGGCGAGCGCCTCGCCCATCCGCGTCGGATCGACGTCCACGGGGACGCCCACCGCCTCCTCGAGCCCGGTAACGGCGAGGGGGCGATCGCCGATGTGCTGGCGCAGGCTTCCCACCACGTCGCGCACGTGGACTCGAACGGTGCGAAGCTCCATCGGTCGGAGGTAGGCCAATGCGCGGCGGGTCATTGCCTCGATCTCCTCGACGGTGTGATTGGCGCGGTCGAGATAGTCGCGCGCCTCGCCGGACTCGGCCGGCATCAGGCGCGTCAGGATCTCGGCGAAGTAGTAGAAACGATGGAAACGGTTGGCGAGATCGTGAGCGACCTCCGCCAGGATCTTCGTCTGCTCCGAGCTGGAACTCGCGATTTCGTTCATGCCGAATCGAGCAACCTTGCGAGATCGAGGATGGCGGCGCCGCATTCGATGTGTTGCATCGATGCGGCCCGGCCGTTCCTCTCTTGCAGGGTTGCCCGTCTACTAGCCCCTGAACCCGCGTGGATGCAAGCTCCGGTGGCGTGGGGACGGCGAAGATGTCGCCGCCGCGAGCACAAAGATCAGCGCAGGATGCGCTGGCGCAGCGCCTTCGGATCCAGCGCCAAGGCGTCGCATACGTTGTTGAACGAGAACGGCGAGTCCCAGTCTTCGGCCTGCAGCCAATGCTCGGCCTGGCGGCGCAGGATCTGCGGGTTCTCCCGGGGAGCCTTCAACCGCCCGGCGTAGCAGGCGATGGCGTCCTCGAGAACGGCCATCATCAGGGCGCGCTCCGGCGTGCGCTGCGAGGTGGCCGTATCGGCGACCTCGTCCTGGCGCGTAGCCGTGATGTAGGACCGGGCCCTGGTGCGCGCGAAGCGGCTGGCCGTCGAACGCTTGCTCGTCTGCGTGGTCTTGGTTGCACTGCTCATCTTCATCCACCTCCACTCGGACCTTTGTCGGCCCGTTTTGGCAGAGGGATGTGCAATGCCGCGGCCATCGCGGCCGCGCGTCGAAACCGTTGGAAATGCTGCGATTTCCGTGAAGGAGCGGCTGGCAGGCCGTACAAGTCCGGCCGTCACCGGCCGAACCTGAACGGCCGCGACAGCGGCTCAGGCGGCCAGGAGCTGGCGCGCGATGACCTTGAGCTCGAGGATCGGCTTGACGCCTTCGAAGATGGGAAGGACCTGCGCGTCCACGACCAGACGCGAAATCGCGTACTCCTCGGCATAGCCCCACCCTCCGTGCAGCAGCTGGCCTTCCTGGCTCACCCACACCGCGACGTCGCAGGCGAGCAGCTTGGCCATGGCCGGCTGCAGGGAAATCGACTCGTCGGCATCCATGGCACGGGCGGCGGTGTAGGTGATCTGGCGTGCCGCCTGGGTGTAGGCGGCCATGCGCCCGAGCTTGTACTGGGTCAGCTGGAAGTCGATCAGCGAATTGCCGAACTGCTTGCGATCGAGCGTGTAGTTGGCGGTCGTCTCCAGCGCCGCCTGCGCAAGGCCGGTGGCGCGCCCACCTGTCTGCAGTCGGCCGGCAGCAAAGCCGTTCATCTGGAGGTAGAAGCCCTTGTTGAGACCGCCCTCGCCGCCGATGAGATTGTCGGCCGGCACGAAGTAGTTCTCGAAGGACAGCGTGTAGGAGTGCATGCCGCGGTAGCCGGGCGTGGCATCGGCATGGCCGACGAGAACTCCGCCCGTGCTCTGGCGCATCTCGAACTCGTGACCGTCGAAGGATTCCTTCTCGACGATGAACAGCGACAGGCCGCGCGCGCCCGACTTCGGATTGGGATCGGTGCGGGCCAGAAGCGCCAGCACGTTGGCGCGCCCGGCGAACGTGCACCACGCCTTGGCTCCGTTGATGATCCACCCGCTCTGTCCGCCGACTTCGCCGCGCTCGGCCTTGCATGAGACCGACGCGACGTCGGAGCCGACGTTCGGCTCGGTCACCGAGATGCCGACCATGAGCTCGCCGGCGCTGACCGGAGCCAGCCACTTCTTCTTCTGCTCCTCGG
>DASPNH010000093.1:0-15356 GCA_035626675.1 Binatia bacterium | reverse complement strand
GCGATTTCGACGGCGACGCAATCCCCGACATCGCCGTGGGGGCCGGTTTCGACGACGACGGTGGAAACGACCACGGCGCGATCTGGATCCTGCTGCTCAACGAGGACGGCAGCGTCCGGTCGCAGCATGAGATCAACGACGTGACGGGCGGGTTCGAGGGAAATCTCGACGAGGCCGACGTGTTCGGGCGCTCCATCGCGTCGCTCGGAGACCTGGACGGCGACGGCGTCACCGATCTGGCAGTGGGCTCGCCGCAGGATGATGACGGCGGAAACGACCGCGGCGCGATCTGGATCCTGTTCCTGCACTCGGATGCGACCGTGAAGTCGTTCCAGAAGATCAGCTCGACCAAGGGCGGTTTCGGCAAGGGGCTGGCCGACGGTGTCTGGTTCGGGATCGCCGTGACGAGCCTGGGCGATCTGGACGGCGACGGCATAACCGATATCGCGTCCAGCGCCCTGTTCGACGATGGCGGTGCGGTCTGGATCCTGTTCCTGAACGAGAACGGAACCGTCAAGGGCAAGACGAAGATCATGGGCAGCAGCTTCGGTCGCACGTTCTTTTTCGGTGAAGCGATCGCCAACGTCGGCGACGTCGACGGCGACGGAAACGTCGATCTCGGCGTGACCGATTTCGGCGACAACGACGGCGGCGACGAGAAGGGCGCCCTCTGGCTGCTGTTCCTGACGCCGGCGGGCACCGTCTCGCGCAGCCAGAAGATCAGCGCGAAGGCCGGAGGGTTCACGGGAAATCTCCACCGGCTCGATCATCTCGGTTCGGCCGTCACGTCCATCGGCGATCTCAATGGCGACGGCACTCCCGACATCGTCGTGGGTGCGGACCTGGACGATGATGGCGGCACCAATCGCGGTGCGCTCTGGATCCTGTTCCTGCGCCCGGACGGAACCGTTCTCGATCATCGTCGCATCAGCGATTCGCACGGAGGATTCGGCGGGATTCTGGCCGACGAGGACCGCTTTGGCCGCTCGGTCGCTGCCATCGGCGACCTGGACGGTGACCTGGTGACCGAGCTGGCCGTGGGCGCGATCTTCGAGGACGCCGGCGGAGCCGATCGCGGCGCAGTCTGGAATCTGTTCCTCGAGGGCGTGCCGGTCACGACCACCACGCTGCCGCACGCGTGCGGCAATGGCGTGCGGGAGTCGACCGAGGAGTGCGACGACGGCGGCAACGCCGGCGACGACGGATGCAGCGCCGCGTGTCAGTGCGAGCCGGCGGCCAGGGGCGACCTTGCCGAGGGCTGCGACTGCTTCGATGTCTGCGGTGATCCTTCGGTGCCTTTGGGGACCGTCACGGCCGTCGATGCCGCCTTCATCCTGCGCGCGTCGGTAGGATCGGAGCAGTGCAGCGTCTGCGTGTGTGACCTGGACGCATCGGCCGCGGTGACGGCTGCCGATGCGCTGCTGGCCGTCCGGCGTTCGACCGGGCTGTGGACCGTGCTGTCGTGCTCGCCTGCACAGTAGCGGACCGTCGCGGGCGTCGCTGGCGAGAATCTTGACTCGGTACGCGGGCGGAGAAACAACGCCGGCAAGAGAGGGCCACGCATGAGCGAGATTGCATCCACCGGTCAGCCTCTTCCCGTGGTCGAGTTCCTGAAGAGCGACGACGGCAAGCCGTATCTGGAAGGTCATCGCTGCAGCGCCTGCGGCGCGGTGTTCCTCGGAAAGCGCGCGGTGTGCTCGAAGTGCGGAGCGCGCGGCAGGATCGAGGCGAAGCGCTTGTCCGAGCGGGGCACGCTCTACGCATACTCGATCGTGCACCGGTCCTTTCCCGGCGTGGCCGTGCCCTACGTGTCGGCGATCGTCGATCTGGAAGGCGGGGGAACGGTCAAGGGCAACCTCGTCGACATCGACCCCGATCCGGCCAGGCTCTCCTTCAACATGCCGGTCAAAGTAGTGTTCCGCGACGCGCTCGGCCGCAAGGACAAGGAAGGCAATTCCTACCTCAGCTACTTCTTCGTCCCCGCCTGAGGAATGGGGTCAGGTACTGAAAACGCGGTTTTGGGGTCAGGTACTGAATTCGAAGCGTTCGATGCCGGCCGCCGCGGGCTCGGCCGCTGGCATCGACGACTCTTGCGATCTTCGAAGATGGTCGTGTGAAAGGAGCATCCGATGAGCGACGTCTACGTTCTGGGCACCGACATGATCCGCTTCGGCCGCTACCCCGAGCGCACCGTTCCCGAGCTCGGCGCCGAGGCCGCGCTGCTCGCGCTCGATGACGCCGGCCTGGCCATCCAGGACATGCAGGCGCTGTATTGCGGCAATCTGTACCAGGCCAACGCGATGGTCGGGCAGCGCATCCTGCAGCAGATCGGCCAGACCGGAATCCCCGTCGTCAACTGCGCCAACGCCTGCGCCACCGGCGCCACCGCGTTTCGCGAGGCATGGATGTCGATCAAGGCCGGCATCTACGACGCCGTCCTGGCCGTGGGCGTCGAGCAGATGGGCAAGGGCCTGCTCGGCGGCGGTGGCGGCGGCAGCGGCATTCCCAAGGAAGGCCTGCTCGGCTCGGCCACGATGCCGGCGGTGTTTGCCGAAGCCGGCATGGAGCACGCCCGCAAGTACGGCACCACGTTCGAGCAGTTCGCCAAGGTCTCGGTCAAGAACCATCACCATTCCACGCTCAACCCCAAGGCGATGTACCAGATGGAGACGCCTCTGGAGCAGGTCATGAGCGCCGAGATGATCGCCTACCCGAACACCAAGCTGATGTGCTCGGTCAACGTCGACGGCGCCGCCGCGGCCGTGCTCGTCTCGGAGAAGAAGATGCGCGAGCTCGGCAGCAAGCGCGCGGTGCGAGTGCGCGCGTCGGCGCTGACGAGCGATCCGTGGAGCGAGCGCGACCTGGTCATGCCGGACGTCAACACGTGCACGCGGCTTGCGGCCAAGACCGCCTACGAGATGGCTGGGGTCGGGCCCGGCGACATCGATCTGGTCGAGCTGCACGACTGCTTCGCCACGGCCGAGATCCTGCACTACGAGAACCTCGGCCTGTGCGGCGACGGCGAGGCTGGCCGCATGATCGACACGGGCGAGACGGCAGGCGGCGGGCGCATCCCCGTCAACGTCTCGGGCGGGCTGCTGTCCAAGGGGCATCCCCTCGGCGCCACCGGCATCGCCAACATCTATGAGGTGACCACGCACCTTCGCGGTGAGGCGGGAGCGCGGCAGGTCCAGGGCGCGCGGCTCGGAATGACGCACGTGATCGGGCTGGGAAGTGCGTGTGCGATCCACATTCTGGAGAAGGTTGCATGACAGGGATGTCATGTCCTGCAAGGCCGGAAGCGATCGTCGTGGGCGGCGGACGCAGCAATGGGCGCGATCCGGAGAGCGCGACTCACGTCCCCAAGCCCAAGGTCGTCGTCGAAGTGCTGAGCACGGCCACGGCCGACGACGATCGCGGCGAGAAGCTTGGGCACTAGCAGCAGATCCCATCGCTGGACGCCATCGTGCTCGTGGACGAACCCGGCGCCTGCATCGAGTTGTGGTCACGACGCAGTGCGAGCTGAGGCGATGACGATTCCGGCCGCGGCGACGTCGTTCCGTCGGAAAGCATCTCCTGCACTCTGAGCGTAGACGAAATTCTGGCATCCGCGCGCAACGCCTGAGGGCTCGAGGGTGCGAGCGCGCCCACGGCGTCCGGTTTTCGCCGTCGAACGGTTCATCTCTTGTTCACAGCCTCGCCCGGGTGCTACTACCCGCCAAGCCGGCGCGCCAGCACAGGCATCCGTTTCCCGAGGTGACCGCATGAACATCGCACTCCGAACGACAGCAGCCGCCGCTCTGGCGCTGTCGCTGCTGACGCCGGTTCCGGCCCACGCCCTGAAAATCACCGAGCTGCTGGCCTCCAACGCTGCCATCAACACCGACGAAGACGGCGAGTACTCCGACTGGCTCGAGCTGCACAACGAGACCGCCGCGCCCGTCAACGTGGCCGGCTACTACCTGACCGACGACGATCTGGCCCCGACCAAATGGCAACTTCCGTCCACGACCATCGCACCCGGCGGCTATCTGCTGGTGTGGGCCTCCGACAAGAACCGCACCACGCCCGGGTCGCCCCTGCATACCAACTTCAAGCTGTCGGCCGGCGGCGAGTTCCTCGGGATCATCGCGCCCGACGGCACCACGGTCGTCCACGCCTACTCGCCGGCCTTTCCGGAGCAGCCGCAGGACCGGTCCTGGGGGCTTGCCGCCGACCTGGCCACGCAGCGCTGCTTCGTCATCCCGACGCCCGGAACCGCCAACAACGAGAGCGTCAGCTGCACCGAGGTCGAGGACCTGCAGTTCAGCCCGCCGCGCGGCTTCTACGACGCGCCGTTCGACGTCACGATCTCGACGCCGACGCCGGGCGCCACGATCCGCTACACGCTCGATGGCACCGATCCGAGCGAAACCAACGGCGTCGTCTACGCCGCCCCGATCAGCGTCGACACGACGACGATGCTGCGCGCCCGCGCCTTCGGCGACGACCTGGCACCGTCGCCTTCGATCACCCACACCTACATCTTCCTGGACCACGTCCTGCAGCAGAAGACGTCCGATCAGCCTCCCGCCTACCTTTACCAGGGCGCCGATTACGACATGGATCCGGACGTCGTGAACGATCCGCGCTACGCATCGACGATCAAGGACGACCTCAAGTCCATCCCGACGCTCTCGCTCGTCATGGACGTCGATTCCTGGTTCGGTCCGCAAAACGGAATCCTGACGCATCGCCTCGGCGAGGGCGTCGCGTGGGAGAGGCCGGTGTCGGCCGAGCTGATCCGCACCGACGGCGTCCCTGGTTTCCAGATCAACTGCGGCGTTCGCATCCAGGGCGGCACCAGCCGCCTGTCCGACCTGGGCAAGTACTCGCTGCGACTCCTGTTCAAGAGCATCTACGGCCCGTCCAAGCTCGACTACGCCTGGTTTCCCGACACGCCGGTGGACGAGTACGACACGGTTCGTCTCTCGGCCTTCCACAACAACTCGTGGGCCGCGGGCTATCAGCGCTCCGAGTTCATCCGCGACACCTGGCTCAAGGACACCCAGCTCGACATGGGCCAGCTCTCGGGCCACAGCACCTACGTCCACCTCTACATCAACGGCCGTTACTGGGGTCTGTTCCGTCCCACCGAGCGTCCCAATGCGCAGTTCATGGCCTCGCACCTCGGCGGCGACGAGGAAGACTACGACGTGATGAACGACGAGGGCGTGGTCGACGGGAATCGCGAGTCGTGGGACCAGATGCACGACTGGGCCCGCCACAACCTCGCCAGCATCGACGTCTACGAAGAGCTGCAGAAGTACATCGACGACGAGAACCTGGCCGACTACATGATGGCCAACATCTACGCCGGCAACTACGACTGGCCCGACCACAACTGGTATGCGGGCAGGCTGCGCCAGCCCGGTGCCGGCTACATGTTCTTCTCGTGGGACGCCGAGCTCATCCTCGGCGAGATCAGCGGCAATCGCATCAACGTCGCCGCCTTCGACACCCCAGGAGCGCTCTGGTCGAACATGCGCAAGAAGAGCGCCGAGTTCCGCCAGATCTTCGGCGACCGCGTGCACAAGCACTTCTTCCACGACGGCGCGCTGACGCCGCAGAAGAACATCGAGCGGTTCATGAAGCGCGCAACCGAGATCGATCGCGCCGTGGTCGGCGAATCGGCGCGCTGGGGCGACCGCGCCCGGCAAGTGCCCTACACGCGTGACATCGAGTGGATCATCGAGCTCCGCCGCCTCGTGCTGGCCTACTTCCCGGCGCGCTCGCGGATCGTGTTGCAGCAGTTCAGGGACAACGACCTGTATCCGAACGTGGTCGCACCGAACATGGTGCCCTACGGCGGCGAATTCTTTCCGGGAGAGGAAATCACGCTGAGCGCGCCGGCGGGCATCATCTACTTCACGCTGGACGGTAACGATCCGCGCGAGCCCGGCGGCGGAATCTCGCCGAGCGCCATCGATTACAGCGGGCCCATCGACTACCTGACCGAAGGCACCACGATCAAGTCCCGTGCCCTGGTCGGCATCGAGTGGAGCGCGCTGGAAGAAGCCACGTTCATTCCGGCCACGCCGCTGCGCATCACCGAGCTCATGTACAATCCCACCCAGGGCCTGGGTGCGGAGTTCCTGGAGATGCGCAACATCGGCGTCTCACCGCTGGTGCTGACGGGCATGCAGCTGACCGCCGGCGTCACGTTCACCTTCCCGTCGCTCATCCTTCAGCCTGGCGCGCACGCACTCGTGGTCGAGAACGCCGCGACGTTCCAGAACGTGTACGGCGCCGGGCATCCGGTTGCCGGCGTCTACTCGGGCCGGCTCGACAACGGCGGCGAGCGCATCCGCCTGCAGGACGCCAGCGGCGCCGAGATCCACGACTTCGAGTTCGACGACGCGTGGCATCCGCTCAGTGACGGACCGGGTCGCTCCCTGGTCATCCGCGACGCGAGCGCCGAGCTCGGTGCGTGGGGCCAGGCAAGCGGATGGCGAGCCAGCGCCGCAAGCGGCGGAACCGCCGGTGCCGCCGAGCCCGCCTTGTGCGCCAACGGCATCGACGACGACGGCGACGGCCTCTCCGATCTTGCCGACGACGGCTGCGGCGACGCCGCGCAGGACGAGGAGAACCCGGCCTGCAACGACGGCATCGACAACGACGGCGACGCGGCCACCGACGACAGCGACATCCACTGCACCGATCCGTCTCTGGACAGCGAGGCGCCGCCGCCCGGCGACAGCTTCCTGTGCTATCGCACGCGCCGCCGCGCCGACAGCTCCACCTTGACGCCGCTGACCGTGACGGTCGAAGACGAGTTCGACGGCGAGGTCGACTACACGGTGACTCGTCCGCAGACCATTTGCATGGCGGGCGCGCTCAATGGCGCGCCGGCCTACGACGACCAGACCCATCTTCGCTCCTATGAGATTCGCGCCGTCGCAGGGGAGCCGCTGCACGTCCCGCGCATCGGTCTCTTCTACGAGGGCGGTCTGGCGCCGGTGTTCGTCGATACGACCAAGGCCGAGGGACTGCTCGTGCCCGCGCATGTGGACCCGTCATCGCCGCCGGCCGAGCCCGTGGCGATGAATCACGGAGTCGACTTCTACAAGTGCTACCGCACGACGGTGCCCAGCAGCTCGCCGCGCTACTTCCCGACCAAGGCGCAGTCGGCATTCGCCGACGAGTTCGAGGACCGCTCCTACCTGCTGCGCCCGCCGACCCGCGTCTGCACGCCGGCGTCGCTGGACGGCAGCGCGGTCAAGACGCCGGGGCGCCACCTGCTGTGCTACCGCGCCAGCCGCGACAAGTTCTTCCCCAAGCACGCGCCGGTAGCCGGTGTGCATACGGCGGATGTCTTCCTGGAAGACCGGATCGACACCGTGCTCGAGCAGGAACTGTGCGTGCCCAGCACTCTGGTGGAATAGAGTTCGGTTCACAGTGTTCGACGGATCGTGCGGAGATCGGACGCGCCATACTCCGCAATAACGATGCTTGTCTGCGGAGAATACCGGCGGTAATCTCCGCATTACGTGCGGACTTACATTCATCAACGTCCTGGTTGGCCGCGAATGTCGTGGGACGGCGCGCTCCTGGCCGCACCCTTGGCCGAGGTCCGGCATCGGCAGGGCCGTCTGGTTGGCAGGCTGGAATCGCTCGGTTTTGCCGCGAGGGACGAAGCCGTCCTGCAGACCCTGACCAGCGATGCGGTGACGACCAGCGACATCGAAGGCGAGAACCTGGATGCGCAGCAAGTTCGATCCTCGGTCGCGCGGCATCTCGGCCTGGATTCTGGAGCTCTCAGACCGGCCGATCTGCGCGTGGAAGGCATCGTCGAGGTGTTGCTGGACGCGACGGGGAACCACGATCGTCCACTTACCGCGGAGAGGCTCTTCGCGTGGCATACCTCTCTCTTTCCCGGCGGCCGCAGCACGTTCGGGAAAATCGCGGCGGGCAAGTGGCGCGACGACAGCACAGGTGCGATGCGCGTGGTCTCCGGCTCGGTCAGCAAGGAGGCCGTGCACTTCGAAGCGCCAGCGGCATCGCGCGTGCCCGGCGAGATGCGCGCGTTTCTCGAATGGTTCGATGCCGATCGCGGGATCGATCCCGTTCTGGCAGCGGGTCTGGCTCACCTGTGGTTCGTGACGGTTCACCCCTTCGATGACGGCAACGGCCGAATCGCGCGTGCGATCACCGACATGCAGCTTGCGCGTTCGGAAAAATCGGCTCAGCGCTTCTACAGCATGTCGGCGCAGATCCGCGACGAACGCGGCGACTACTACTCGATCCTGGAGCACACTCAGAAAGGATCGCTGGACGTCACTTCCTGGATGGAATGGTTCGTCGGCTGTCTCGGCAGAGCGATCGACGGCGCGGAGGTCAAGCTTGCCGGCGTCCTGTTCAAAGCACGCTTCTGGGAGCGCCATCGCGCAGTACCGCTCAACGATCGCCAGCGCCGCGTCCTGAGTCGCATGCTGGAGGGCCTGGAAGGGAAGTTGACGAGCACGAAATACGCCCGCTTGGCGAAGTGCTCGCAGGATACGGCCAGCCGCGACATCAACGCGCTCCTCGACCACGGTGTCCTCGTGCGAGGCGCCGCTGGCGGGCGCAGTACGAGCTATGATCTCGCTGGTGGCGATCCGGCAGGCGGTTCCGGTCCTGCATGAGATGACCGGGCCACATCCGACGGCGTCGGGCGTCTTTCGTCTGGCACTGAAGGCGGTCCATCACGCCGGCCGACCCATGCGCGCTGGCCCGACGCTCAGCACGACGTCGAGACGGATGCCTGATCCGCGAGAACTTCGGGTGACAACCGCCTCCCCGTCGGCTATCTTCCGCCCACTCTACGACGACGCGGGTCCCGGTTGGGGAGCTTTGATCCGCCCGTCACAAGTCACACGCGAAGGGGCTGCAGGATGGGGACGCCGTCGGTCTCGGTACTGATACCGGTTTATAATGGAGAGCGGACAATCGCCGGATGCATCGATTCGGTGCTTTCCCAGCGATATCCGAACATGGAAGTGGTCGTGGTCAACGACTGCTCCACCGACCGGACCGCCGAGGTGCTGCGGTCGTACGAAGGCAAGGTCCGGGCCTTCACCAACCCGCGCAATTCGGGGATCGCTGCCACCTACAATCGCGCCATCCGCGAGGCCACCGGCGACATCGTGCTGACCGTGGCCAGTGATTGTATCCTCCTTTCCCCCGATTACGTCGCTCGCATGGTCCGTCACTTCGACGATCCGACCGTCGGCGCGGTAGTCGGCAAGTCGATGATGCCCGAATGGGATCGCGCTCCCTGGCTGGAGCGGGTCTTTACGCGTCTGAACATCCTGGACACGAACTGCCCCGACACCGCCGCGCACGAGGTGAACTTCGTCGAGCTTCGCTGCGACGGCTACCGGCGCCAGCTTCTGATCGAGGTCGGCGGCCTGAACGAGGACCTGTTCCGCTCCAATGAGGACCAGGACCTCTCGATCCGCATCGCCAAGCGCGGCGCGCGTCTGCTGCAGGACAACTCGCTCGAGTTCGAGCTGGGTTTCGGCGGCACCGAGGACACTCTCGGCAAGCTTCTGAGCAAGCAGGGACAGTACGCCCGCGGCCAGGCCTACATCACCGTGAACTACGGAATGGGCTCGCGAAACGGCCTCTGGACCAACCAGAACCGCCGTCGTCGCGCGCTCCATCGCATGACGCAGGTGGCGATGCTGCCGCTGCTCGTGGCCATCGCGATCCTGGCGTTCTTTTCCCCTGCTACCGCCCTCGTCGCCTTCGCCGCGTTGCTGGCGCAGCGGCTGTGGTGGTACTCGCGCCTGACGGCCGACCTGAAGCCGCGCGAGCGTCTGATCTCGCTGGCACTGGGTCCTGTGTGTGACTGGCTCTACTCGTTCTCGTTCTGGACGAGCGCCGTTGGCTGGATCGCCAGCGGCAAGGCGGTGTTCAACCGCCGCGAGATCGGTCATCTGGAGATCGCAAGGCCAGGGGCGTAAGACGCTTTGAGCGCACCTCGGCGCCTTCCTCAAGTCGTATGGTTCGTCGCGGCCGCGCTGGTGTGGGCGGCGGTGGACGTGGCGCAAGCTGCATCCACCAGCAGCGGCATCGGCATCGTCGCGCTGGCTGCGCTGACGCTGTTCCTGTACGCGCTGGTCGGAATCGGCGCGGGCCTCGTCACCGTGCCGTTTCTCGGGCAA
Source organism: Binatia bacterium (assembly GCA_035626675.1). Classification (GTDB taxonomy): domain Bacteria; phylum Desulfobacterota; class Binatia; order UBA1149; family CAITLU01; genus DASPNH01. The sequence continues at coordinate 5,169 of DASPNH010000093.1, read as the reverse complement.
CGCCGTGATGCGGCCGCGATCGCGACCGCATTCGTCGGCATCGGAACGCTCCTTCTTCTCGGCTACGTCAACGTGGCCTTCCTGCCCTCGATCACCAATCCGATCTCCATCGCTGCCAATCTTGCGATGCTCATGGTCGCGGTCATGGCCTGGGCCGTCGTCTCGCGTTCCCGTGCGCTGCAGCGCGTGCAATCGAACACGATCGCGGCGCTCGTCGTTGCGGGGGCAGCAGTTGCGGCAGCGATCTTCGTGGCTATGCCCTCGGCGGGCACGGGCGCAACGCTTGGCGCACGCAGCAGCGCGGCGGCGTCGATGCCGAGCGTCTTCGTCGTCATCCTGGATTCGCTGCGCGCCGACCGCACCTCGCTCAAGGGGCGTACCGACAACCTGCTGCCGCGCCTGGAGGGCCTGCTGAAGGAGTCGGCGGGCTACTCGCGCGCCTACGTGCAGTCGTCGTGGACCAAGCCGTCGGTGGGATCGCTGTTCACTTCGCTCTATCCGAGCTCGCATGGCGCGACGCTTCGCACGGGGCGCCTGGCGCCGGGTGCGACGACGCTGCCGGAGGTGTTCGCCAAAGCCGGCTACGCAACCGCGGTCTTCTCATCCAACCCCTGGATCTCGCCCGCGTTCGGTTTTCAGGAAGGGGTGGGACATTTCGTCGAGTCCGAGCGCGAGAGCTTCACGCGCCTGATCACGCTGCACCGGCTGCTGAAAATGGCAGACAAGGCACTGCCGGGTGACCTCGTACGTACTGCCCTGCAGAAGCTCGAACGTGGTTTCGGCGTCAGCGAAGCGCATCGTTCCAACTGTCTTCGCGATGCATGGCTGGTCGATCAGCTCGAGCCATGGCTGGATCAGTCCGGGCCCGGACCGTACTTCGCCTACTTCCATCTGATGAGCCCGCACATTCCCTACGATCCGCCCGGCGTCGATCATGCCGACTTCCCCGACGACGAGCAGGTCGAGCTGCAGCGGGTGACCACGCCGCTGCCGCAGGATCGTCGCAAGCGCCTGATCGATCTTTACGAGATGGCGGCCGTGCACGGCGATCAGATGCTCGGACGCATCCTGGACACCCTGGAGCGGCGCGGGCTGGCGAACAACGCGATCGTGATCGTGACGGCCGACCATGGCGAGGAGTTCCACGAGCACGGCGCATGGGGCCACGGCAATTCGCTCTACGACGAGACCATTCACGTTCCGCTCGTCATTCGCGCCCCTGGCCTGGCAACCGCGCGCATCGACGCGCCGGTCATGCTGGTGGACATGCTTCCGACACTGTCGGTGCTCGTCGATGCCAAGGCCGTGCCCGTGCCTGGCGTGACGCACGGCAGCGACGTGCGCATGCCTGACGCGGCGCGTCCGGCCTACTCCGAGCTGACGCGCGAGGGCGGCCTTCAGTCGCACGCGCTCATCGGCCAGAGCAACAAGTACATCGAGACGACCAAAGGCCTGGGCGAAGCTTTGGGACATGAGTTCTTCGATCTGACCGCCGACCCCGCCGAATCAAGAAACTTGTGGAGCGAGGCGCAGGACGACTGGGCCAAGGCCCTGGCCGAGCTTCGCGAGCGGGCCAGCGCCACCCGATTCCACAGCGATTCGGCCGAGATCGACGAGGAGGCGCAGGAGCGCCTGAGGGGCCTCGGCTATCTGAACTGACCGCGGGGCGGGGCAGCAACCGCCTTGACCCAAGGTCGCACCGCAACGTACAAGCAACGCGGGCTCACCGCGGCGACGATCGAACGCGGGCGACGTCCAGGCATTGACCGCAGCCATCTCCATGGCAGGCGGCGAAGGGAGGAGGGAACCATGCAAGCATTCCAGTTGCGTCGCCTGCTGGCGGCGGCGGCCATCGCTCTGTTTTCGCATGCAGCGACGGCCGAGGCGGTGGTCTTCACCTCACAGGAAGGCAAGTGCGCGTCGGCCATGGCCAAGGCCATGGAGAAGTACAACGCGGCCATCATCAAGGAAGTCTCGCGCTGCCGCGCCGGCGACATCTCTGGCGCCGCCGACGACGACGACGCGTGCGCGACGCTGCCCGTCAAGAGCGCCGACAAGCTGGCCAAGGCGCGCACCAAGATGGTCGCGGCCGTAGCCAAGGCCTGTCAGAGCGTGTGCAGCCTCTCCACCGACAAGTCCTGCATCAACGACGTCACCTGTCCGCCAAACAACGACAATGCCGAGCGCTGCTCGGGCAACGGTGGCACCAATCGCTTCGACATCGGCAAGCTCGGCTTCCCCGGCCCCTACTGTGCCGGCTTGCTCGATCGCAACGCGGGAACGTCCGTGCTCAAGACGCCCTCCGACGTCGGATCGTGCATCGCGGATCTGACGGAAACGCTGGCCGAGGATGCCATCGACGCGATCTATGCCGACCTCGACTCGGGCTCGGGCGTGTCCGCCGCAGGACAGACGTGCCTGTCGGCGATCTCCAAGGCAGTCGGCAAGGCCATGAGCAAGACGCACGCGGCCGTGGCCAAGTGCCGCACGACACGGCAGGTCAATCCCGTCTGCGACGGCGGCGTCAACGCAGGCCAGGCTTGCGCCAATGACGGCGGCTGTCCCGGCGGCGCCACCTGCGGGCTGGATCCGAACGACTGCGAAGACGACGAGGCCACCATCCTGGCACTGCAGAAGGAAGAAGGCCTGCTGCGCGCGGCCATCGCCAAGTCCTGCACCGACGAGGCGGTCTTCGAACTGCAGGGCATGTGCGAGGCCGGCGGTGCGCCACCGTTCTTCGTCGAAGAGGCGCAGGACTGCATCGTCGCGATGGTGCAGGAGATCGCCGGAAAGATCCTCGGCCCTACGCGCCACGTCTATGCGCCGTTCGGCATGATCAATGTCTCGCATCCGCCCTCCGCGTTCGGCTACTGCGGTGACGGGCTGCTGGATCAGGAGCGTAACGAGAGCAACGGCATCGGCGAGGAGTGTGACGGCGACAACGACGAGGCATGCGGCAGCGGCTCGTGTCTTCCTCCCGGCGACCTGTTCGAGTGCACCTGCGACAACACGCCGCGCTACAAGATGGTCGTCGACGGCGATGCGGTCGACAGCGATGCCGGCTGGACCGGCGACTCGCACGACGCGACCCACAACGACAACTTCGGCTACACCGCCGACCTGTCCGGTTGCGACTGCTCCTCTTTCGATCAGGCGACCTGCGACGGCACCAGCTCCGACCCGGTCTGCGCTCTCGCTGCCGACATCGGCCCGCGCTGCAGCAACAACATGCACGGCTCCGAGACCTGCGACGACATCGGCGACGGCGACGGCGACCCGTCCGACTCGGACTGCTTCGTGTGCGACTCGAACAGCCTCAATGCCGGCGACCACTGTGCCGACGAAAACGGCGATGCCGACGAGACGCTGTGCGACTCGCAGTGCTTCAGCGACCTGACCGGCGATCCCGTGGTCCCTGCCCAGCCGTGCGGACGCCAGGCCGATTGCGACGAAGGCGAGACCTGCCGAGGCCGCTGCGACGACACGCCGACCTGCGATGCGCAGCTCGAAGGCTCGCCGCTGCCGCAGATCGCCGCGGCGATCTCGGTGTGCATCGGTCTCGAGTACACCAGCGATCTGACCGGAACCAAGAACATGGTCACGGGCGAGGCCGATCTCGCGTACACTTCGCGCTCGGTCGTCTATGTCGGCGACACCACGACCGCGCCGTGTCCGATCTGCGGCGGCTCGTGCGTGGGAGGCGACAACGACGGCGAAGCGTGCTTCGGCCGCTGCGATAGCAGCGGAGCGCAATGTCTCATGGACAGCGACTGCACGCTGCCCGGCGATACCGCGTGCCTCGAGACGGACGACGACTGTCCGTCCGGTTCGTGCTCGCTCGACCTGCGCTGCTCGAGCGGCGACAACGCCGGCAAGTTCTGCCGTCCGATGGCCGATACGCCCCTGGGAGTCGTCTCGGCCGATTGCCCGCCGAGCCTGGACTCGAACCTTTCCGGCATCGGCGTCCAGCAGCCGTTCGGTTCGGTGACCACCGAACCCATCCAGTTCCCGGCCGGCGGCCCTTGCTCGGATTCGTCATGGACGAACTTCACGTGCCCGTGTCCCGACGGCGGCTCGGCCACCAAGACCAGGCCCAACCTGTGCGCCGCCACGTGCGACGCCGGAGTCAACGAAGGCCAGCCCTGCGCCGTCACCAACAACGGCACGGGCACCATGACCAAGTGCGCTGGTGGCACCGAGGCCGGCGCGATCTGCGACGAGAACGCGGACTGCGCGGGCGGCGGAACCTGCACGACCAATCCCACGCAGTGCACGGCCGGTGCCAATCTCGGCAGTCCATGCACGACCAATGCGCAGTGCGACACCAGCGTGGGCAGCGGTAACGGCGTGTGCGGTGACGCGTGTCCGGGCGGGCGCTGCCTGCCGCTTTGCTATCCGCAGGGCGAGTGCGCCGGCGGATCCCGCGCAGGCCTGGAGTGTGCGCGCGACAACGAGTGCACCGGCGGCGGCACGTGCAATCCCACCGACAGCGAGGAAGGCCTGTGCGCCAATGGTCCGCGCAAGTGGCGCTGCACGGGCGAGGGATATCAGACGCTGCCGTGCGCGTTCACGGACGACAACACGCAGCGTGGCTGCGAATGGGGCAGCGACGGCGTGGCCGACACCGAAGACGACATTCCAGGCGCGGGCTTCTGTCAGAGCCGGCCGCTGGATTGCTACATCAACAACGGTGCGGCCGAGGGCTGGGATACGCTCAATGGCGGCGGTGATGCGAGCCAGGTCAAGCTGGTGTCGACGTTCTGTACGCCGGCGGCGGGTAATCCCGCGGTGAATTCGATCAGTGGGTTTGGGGGGCCGTCGAGAACGCGCCGGTTCGGGCAGGGGTTTGTCAACGTACCGTCGATCCCCTGAGGCGCCGCTCTAAGAGGCGGTGGCGATTCAAGACGCCGGGCCGTCCATAAACGGCCGATCGCTGCGTTGGACGCGGCGCCGTGTGCTCGACGTACGGGAAGTACGCCTCCGCGCACGGCGCCGCGTCCGCCTTGCGCCAGGCCGTTTCTGAACGGCTCGCCGGGAGTTCGAGCCGGGCGGTAGCGATTCAAGACACCGGGCCGTCCATAAACGGCCGATCGCTGCGTTGGACGCGGCGCCGTGTGCTCGACGTACGGGAAGTACGCCTCCGCGCACGGCGCCGCGTCCGCCTTGCGC
>DASPNH010000092.1:0-2395 GCA_035626675.1 Binatia bacterium | reverse complement strand
ACTACAGTGTCCGCCGCTTCGTCCGTCATCAGGAAGCCCGCGTGGAGTTGCCCTTCCGCCGGCTCGAGTGCGGCCCGGGGGAAGAGGCTCAGGTCGATTTCGGGACCGGGGCGCCCTTGATCGCGGCGGACGGCACGCGGCGGCGTACACATGTCTTTCGCATCGTGCTGAGTCACTCGCGCAAGGCTTATAGCGAAGCTGTCCTGCGCCAGACGACCGACGACTTTTTGCGTTGTCTGGAGAACGCCTTCTGGCACTTCGGCGGGGTGCCGCAGCGACTGGTGCTGGACAACCTGCGGGCCGCCGTGACCAAGGCCGACTGGTATGATCCCGAGCTGAACCCCAGGGTGCGCGCCTTCGGCCAGCACTACGGCCTCGTCCTGTGGCCCACGCGGCCCTACACGCCGCGGCACAAAGGCAAGGTGGAGCGGGGCGTCGATTATGTCCAGGAGAACGCGCTCAAAGGTCGGACGTTCGCCGACCTGGGCGCCCAGAATCACTTCCTGCTGGACTGGGAACGGACCGTGGCCGACACGCGTCTGCACGGCACCACACGGCGCCAGGTCGGCGCGCATTTCCTGACGGTCGAGCGTGCGGCCCTGCAACGGCTCCCGCCCGAACGGTTCCCGCACTTCCACGAGGCGCGGCGCGTCGTCCACCGGGATGGCTATGTCGAGTTGGAGCGCGCCTACTACTCAGTACCACCGGAGTACCTGGGGCGGCGGGTCTGGGTCCGCTGGGACGCGCACCTGGTGCGGGTCTTCAACGAGCGGCTGGAGCCGCTCGCGCTGCATGTCCGGCACGAGCCGGGGCGCTTCAGCACGCAGTCGCAACACATCGGCGGCGCCAAGATCAGTGGCGTCGAGCGGGGCGCGGCCTGGCTGTTGGGCCAGGTGCGCCGACTTGGCCCGCACAGCCTGCGTTGGGCCGAGGCGTTGCTCCAGGCCCGCGGCATTGAGGGCGTGCGCGTGCTGCAAGGGCTGTTGAACCTGGCGCACCGCCATCCCAGTGCGGCTCTCGAACGCGCCTGTGCCATCGCCTGGTCCCACGGCGCTTACCGGCTGCGAACGATCCGCGCGTTGATCGAGCGCGCTGCTCCTGGGCCCGAGCCAGCGCCGTTCCTCCAAGAGCACGCCCTCATTCGGCCCCTGTCGGACTATCACCACTTCGCCCGTAACGCCTTTGCCAAGGAGATGCCATGATCGAGTCGCTCCGTTCCGCTCTGAAACACTTGCGCTTGTCCGGGCTGCTGGAAAGCCTGGAGGTGCGGCTGCAGGAAGCGGCGGGCCACAGCCTCAACCATGCCGAGTTCCTGGAGCTGATCCTCCAGGACGAGTTGGCAGTGCGGGCCGACCGCCAGTTGCAGCGCCGCATCAAGGCGGCCCAATTCCGCGAGCTGAAAACCTTGGACGAGTTCGACTGGTCGTTCAACCCGTCGATCAAAAAGAAGCAAATCTTCGAGCTGGCGACGTGCCGCTTCGTGCGCGAGGCCCGGGACGTGTTACTGCTCGGCCCGCCGGGCGTCGGCAAAAGTTTTTTGGCGCAGGCCCTGGGCTACCAGGCGCTGAAGGCGGGCCACGCGGTGCTGTACCGGTCGATCTTCGACGTGGTCCGCGACTTTTTGCACGATGAGGCTTTGGGCGGCGAAGACAAGGTGCTGGCCCGCTACCTGCGGCCCGACTTGCTGCTCATCGACGACATGGGCATGAAGCAATTGCCCAAGCGCTCCGGAGAGTATTTGTTCGAGATCATCATGCGCCGCTACGAGACGCGCTCGACGGTCATGACCTCGAACCGGCCGCTGGAGGACTGGGGCAAGCTGATCGGCGACGTGCCCAGTGCCACGGCGATCCTGGACCGCTTCTTGCACCACGCCGAGGTCGTGCAGATCACCGGCAAAAGCTATCGGCTCCGACAACAGACGGCGAAGGCCAAGGAGGGTCCGGAGGAGTCAAAACCAGCCAATGCGCCCTCCGGCTCGCGCGCGGACGCTGAGAGTTCAAAACCAGCCAATGCGCCCCTCGGCTCCCCGGACGGTTAACGCCGAGGGCTTCCTGCCGCGGATTTCGCCGCCTCGTGCGGCGACCAGGGCGCTCATTGCCGCCCCTGGACCCCGGCTAGCCAGCTTCTCTGTGTCCGGGGCGACCAAGCAGCAGTCGCCATCGTCGTGAAGACGCTATACGATAGGAAACGTCGCTTGTGTACTCTTGTCACCTGGCTGGTTTTGAAGCGCCCATCAGTGGCTGGTTTTGAAGCGCCCTTTGACAGTCGCGGCTTCGCGCGGCCACACGGCGTCGGCCGGCCTCTGTGGCGAGGCGGTCGTACGCCGACGACCCAACCTGTTTCCGTCCACGATCCTTGAGGGTTGCGCTCCCGCAGTCTGGCGTCACCCTAC
>DASPNH010000091.1:0-74667 GCA_035626675.1 Binatia bacterium | reverse complement strand
CGAATTGATGTCGATGGTGCCTTCGCCCACCGAGCAGGTGCCGAAGTCGCACTCCGTATCGCTCGCACAGTTGACCGGGGTCTCGGCCTCGCCGGCGCACGTCAGCTGCGCAGGGCAGGTGCCGAGCTGACAGTCCGCGTTCGAGCTGCAACGGGTCTGCACGTTCAGGCTGCAGCGGCGCGCATTGGGCGTCTGCGGAGGGTTGCACGTACCCAGCTGGCAGCTGGTGTCGGAGGTGCACGTCCTGGTGGACTTCAGGCTGCAGCGGCGCGTGTTGCACGCTCCCAGCTGACAGTCGCTCAGGCCCACACACGACCGTTCCCCCGCGCTGCATTCCCGACGCGCTTCGATCTGAACGAGCCCGCTCTCTTGCGTATCGGGCTGCACGCCGGGACCGCGCGCATTGATTGCGGCGCCCGCGGTATTGGTCAGCAGCTTGCCGAGGAGAATGGTGCCGTTGCCCGAGCCGAAGTCGAAGCGGCCGCCGCCGGTGACGTTGACGGTGCGAGTGCCGAAGTCGAGCGTGGAATTGTTGACCACGTCCACCTCGACGGTGATGTTGCAGGGATCGGCAGCCGGTGCGCAGACGTCGTCGGCCGAGTCGGCCATTACCGCGAACGCCACGGAGGCCGGAGACAGTGCCAGCAGGAAAACGGAGAGAAGGAGGCTGGTTGCGCGCATGTTACTTCACGGCTCCGGCGCGACCGCGAACCCGGCCGCCTGCGTTGTCCTCGAGCATCGCTCCGGAAACCGAGTGGCCGTGGCCGCCGGCATCCACGCCGGCGCCGCCGTTACCGACGAGTTCGGTCGAAGAAAGATCATGGCCGCGGCCGCTCAAGCGTGCGCCTGCTCCGGCATTGCCTTCACTGACGCCTTCGACGGTGGCGCCGCTTCCTTTCAACCGGATTCCCGTGCCGGCATTCTCCTTGGCCTCGACGCCATCGAGCGTCGCGCCATGTCCGGACAGATGAAGCCCGCTGCGGCCGTTGCGGTTGGCGCTGACATCGGAGGCCTTCATGCCGGTGGATCGGACCTTCATGCCGTCCTTTGCGTTCGCCACCAGGTCGACGTTGCGAATCTCGCGCACTGCCGAGCTGCCGGCGGCTGCGATGCCGGTGGCGAATCCTGCGATCTGTGCACGCACGCCCTCGCCGCCGAGAATCGCCACGCCGTCGGTGCCTCCCCGCACGACGCGGATGCCGGCGCCGCGGCCGTTTCCGACTATGCTCAGCCCGGACAGATCCAGAGTGATGCCGGCCTGGCCCGAGGGCGTCGAGACGAACAGCCCGTCGCCCGAGCAGGCCTCGCTCACCACCGGATCGCCGGCCGAGAGCGCGGTGTCGCTGACGACGACGTCGCCGCAGGCGCAGGCCACGCGGCGGCCATCGACGTCATCGCCGCATGCACCCGCTAGTGCCGACGGGGCAGGAAGCGCCACAACCGAGGCGGCTACGGCTGCGAAAGCCAGAACGGCAGCGCGCCGGCGCGCCGCCGTCAACGAAAGCTCCAGAATCAGTCGGGAAAACATACAAGCTCCTACAGGTGCACGGAGCGGTGGATCGGCCCCCCGTCCCAAAAAGTTTCGCCACAGTAATGGGGATTGTCGGCAGTGTATAGCTGGCTTTTCGCCCGCTTAGGCCAGCAGCGAGTCGAGTCTACCGTTCCGCTCCAGCATGTAGACTTCATCGCAGCCGCCGACGAACTTCTCGCCGATGAAGACCTGAGGGAAAGTCGGATGACCGGTCTCGCCCTTCACCCGCGACCGCTCCTGACTGTCCCAGGTTACGTCACGCTCCTCGTATGGAACGTTCTTGGATTCGAATAGGCGCGTTACGCGTATGCAAAAAGGGCAGCCCTTCAGGGTGTATACGGTCACAGGTAGCATGTGGCTGCGAGGCTAAAGGCGCAATGGGGGCTTGGCAAGCCTATCCCGTGCCTGCAGGAAGCTGCGAAGCTTCGCCACCACCTCATCGAAGGCGTCCTGGTGCAGCCAGTGCCCCGCGTTTTCGATGGTCTCGATGGTGGCGGACGGAAACAGCGCTTGGATCTCCTGCCGGTCATCGTCGGTGACGAAGCCCGAGCGCGCGCCGCGCAGGAACAGAGTCGGCCCCGGGTACGGTCGGGTTCCGGCCACGGCAGCGGCCATCTGCGCGCGCGCGTCGTGAAGAATAGGAAGCGGGATGCGCCACCGCAGGCCGCCCCCATCGCGTTCCAGGTTCATGGCCAGCCAGCGCGCAAGCGACTCGCTGCCGAGGCGGCCGCCAAGCTCGGCGACCGCGTCCTCGCGATTGGTGATCCGCTCGAGGTCCAGTTGCAGGCATGCGGTCAGAGGCTCGTCCGATTCCAGCGGTCGCGCCCCGGGTGCGATGTCGAGCACGATCAGACTCGTAAGGAGCTTCGGGTGATCGAGAGCGGTCTGCATCGCCACCTTGCCGCCCAGGGAATGGCCGGCGACGTCGGCGCCAGAGTGGCCCTCGTCACGGAGCAACTCGGCGATGTCGCTGGCAAGCGCGGGAAGGCTGAGCTCTCGGTGGTGCCGGCTGCGTCCGTGGCTTCGCAGGTCCGCAAGGATGACGGTGCGCAAATCGGAAAGCGCGCGGGCGACCGAGCGCCAGTTCGCAGAGGAACCGAGAAACCCGTGAAGGATCAGCAGCGGTGGGCCGCTGCCTTGCGTCTCGTGATGAAGCTTCACGCGAAAAAAGGGGTCAGGCACCTTTTCCGACGACCGGAAAAGGTGCCTGACCCCTTTTTTTCACACCTAGATTTTGCGCGCGACTTTCTCGCGGATGTGGTGGTACTCGACGGTCAGCTCACCAACGAGCTGATTGAGCTTGGAGATCTCTTCCTCGAGCCGGTGCAGGCGGCCGCGGTCGGATTCGCCATTGCCCTCGCCGTACTTGGTCTGCCAGACGTGAATGACCACGACCGGGACGTTGTAACGGCGTGCCAGATCAGCGGGCTGCATGCCCATCCTGGCTAGTCCCAGGATCTCTCTGATCTGCTGCTCGGTATATTGAGTCCAACCCATGTTTTGCTGTCGCTCCGGCCTGCACGGGATCAATAAACTTCCCCTTGCGGACCCGCAACGACAAAAGTCCCCGCTTTCTGGCTTTTCCGCATTTGTCGCCCGCAGCCTAGCGACCGTTTTCATACGGCCAAAAAACGACAGACGGGGAGGCCTGTTCCTGCAAAATCGGTGTCTTGCGGGGCGGGCCCCGCCGGCGACCGGCAAAGGACCGTCGCGCCGGCCCCGCACACTGAAAGACGGCCTAAGGATTCTTACGGCAGCTATCAGCGCGCAGCCCGTTCGTGGCGCCTGGGGGGTATGCGGGAATTTCGCTGCACATGCATAGACGCGCTGCGTCCGAAGGTGTGGGAGCGGTGGATCCGACCGGGCCGGTCAGTCGAGGGAGGACAAGCGCTCGCGCAGGACACGATTCTCGAGGGCAATGTCGGCCAGGATCCGCCGCAAGCGGGCGTTCTCCTCTTCGAGATGCGCAACTCGTGCCTGGACGATCGCGACCGTGGCGGCGGCCTGCCGCGCCTCGCCGTCGTCGCCGTTGCGCGAAGGCACCATGACTTCGACCGCGACGTCGCGGTAGCGGCTCTGCCAACCGCGGATGACGAACTCGGGAACCTGGTAGCGTGAGGCCAGCTCCGCAATCTTCTCACCACGCAGAGCCTGGCGGACGATCTCCCGGATCTGATCCTCGGTGTACGAACACCAGGTCGTGTTTCCGCCTGCCCAGCTCATTTCCCGTTCCACCTCACCGTCATACGCGAGTCGCCGTCGTCGGAGATGGCCGGCATCCGGCCTCCTGTCAACGAGATCCTACGCATCCGATCGGGGTAGTTTGGTGGGGAAAATCGGCACGCCATCTCGCCAGGCCACCAAAGACCCGACCGCGCCGGCATTGACGCGCTGCGATCCCGCATGCCCTGGTGCCTAGCGCTACCGGAGCCGGCGTTTTTCTGCCGCCGCAGGCCGTCGCATGCGAGGTCGCGCTGCCCTTTCGCCAAGCTCCGCCGAGGGAGAGGACAGGTCAGGACGGTATGCGCTCGAACCGGATCAGGTCGTCCAGGCCCTGCCGTGCACGGATCAGATGCGGCTGGCCGTTGCGCACCAGCACCTCGGGAGCCAGCGGCTTCGAGTTGTAGTTGGAGCTCATCGCCGAGCCATAGGCGCCGGCCACCTCGATGACGACGTAATCCCCGACCCTGCCTTCGGGCAGAGGTTCGGTGCGAACCACACCCCCTTCGCCTTGCGTGAAGATGTCACCCGACTCGCACAAAGGACCGCCGACGACGACCTGACGCAGCGGCCGGTCCCAATCCTCGTCGGCCGGCGCCAGTGACATGGGATGATAGGAACCGTACATCGCCGGGCGGATCAGATTGTTGAAGCCGGCATCGAGCAGGTAGAACTGATTGGTTCCGACGCGCTTGACCGCACGGATCTCGGCCACCAGGTAGCCGCTCTCGGCAACCAGGTAGCGACCGGGCTCGATCTCCAGACGAACCGGGTGACCGAAGCTCTTCTCGAGCGAGCGCCGCGTGGAATCCCACAGCTCGAAGTAGGCCGGAACGTCGATATGCGACTCGGCCTCGCGGTACGGCACAGGGAGCCCGCCGCCGGCGCTGATCGTCGTGATGTCACCGCCGATGGACCGCGCCAGGCGTTCGAGAGCCCCGCACACCTGCGAGAGATGCTCGAGGTCGCTTCCCGATCCGATGTGCACGTGCAGGCCGCTCACGGTCAGCTTGCACCGCCGCGCCAGATCCAGGGCATCGGCCAGGCTTTCGTGCCAGATGCCGTGCTTGGATGACTCGCCGCCGGTGTTGGTCTTCTTGCTGTGGCCGTGACCGAAGCCCGGGTTGACGCGCAGGGTGATGGATCCGCTGCCAGCCTTTTGCGCGTACTGCTCGATCATGTCGGCCGAGCCGCAGTTGACGTGCACACCCTTGCCCACCACCAGGTCGAGCGACGCGCGATCGAAGATATCGGCCGTGTACACGATGGGCGCCGGATCGCCGTGGGTGGAGTAGCCGGCCGCAAGGGCGCGCTCGACCTCGCCGGCGCTGGTGGCATCGACGAGCACACCGTGGCGCCGGCACAGGTCCAGGACGGCGATGTTGGACATCGCCTTCTGCGCGTAGCGAACGACGTCGAAGCACTCGAGGCTTCGAATGCGATCAATGATCACAGCTTCGTCGTAGACGAAGACCGGAGTGCCGAACCTCGCGGCGAGGTCCTTTACCGCCACGCCGGCGATCGTCGTGCGAATTCGGGTTCGTGATGCGGTGTTCGAGCTGGCCGGTTGCGCAAGTCCCATGGTCCCTTCCCACGCCGCGCGTATCCGAGTCACCAAGCCGCAGCAAGTGCAGCGGCCGCGTCCGCCCGACCATCGCGCGCTCGCGTCTCAGGTCTCGAAAAGCCCGAGCTGTGCCTGCTGCGCGCGCGGTACCTTGAACTGCGAAGTGTCGAGCTTGAACCCGCGCTCGCTGAAGCCGAGCCGTGCGGCTGCGGCATCGAAACGCTTCTCGAGCATGTCTGCGTAGGGTCCGCTGCCGTGCATGCGCGTGCCGAACTCGCTGCGGTAGAGCTTGCCATCGTGGGACTGGCGCATCAGGTCCAGCACGCGGCGGGCGCGCGCCGGAAAGTGCGCGTAGAGCCACTCGGTGAACAGGTCGGCGATCTCGAGCGGCAGGCGCAACAGCACGTAGCCTGCCGTCACTGCACCCGCCTCTCGCGCCGCTTCCAGGATCCGATCCATTTCCCAATCGTTGAGGCCCGGAATCATCGGCGCCGCCAGCGCGGCCACCGGAATGCCCGCTTGCGAGAGGCGGCGGATCGCCTCGATGCGCCGCGATGGAGCACTGGCGCGCGGCTCCATCACCCGTGCCAGTTCCGGATCCAGCGTCGTCACCGACACGCTGACCTGCGCCAGGCGCCGCTCGGCCATCGGCGCCAGCACGTCCAGGTCGCGCAGCACGAGCGAGGACTTGGTGATCATCGCAACCGGATGCGAGAACTCCGAGAGCACCTGCAGCACCGAGCGCGTCAGCCCGAGCCTGGCCTCCACCGGCTGGTACGGATCGGTGTTGGCCCCGACCACGATCACGCGCGGCTGATACCTGCGGGCCGACAGCTGTGCGCGCAGCAGAGCGGCAGCGTCGTGCTTGGCGTAGATCTTTGTCTCGAAATCGAGCCCCGCCGATAGCCCGAGGTAGGTATGGCTGGGTCGAGCGAAACAGTAGATGCAGCCGTGCTCGCAGCCCCGATAGGGATTGACCGACCTGTCGAAAGGCACGTCGGGCGAGTCGTTGCTGTTGATGATCGTGCGCGCTCGATCTTCGAAGACGATGGTTCGAGGGCTGCTGCGCTCCTCGTTGTCGCGCCCCCAGCCGTCGTCGAAGTCTTCGACCGCGATCGATTCGAAGCGGCCGCTCCGGTTGGTGACGGCCCCTCTTCCCTTCGCTGCCGGCTTCTCCATGTCGGCGAAGATAGAGCGAAACATCGGCCGCGCCAACTGCCCCGCGTCTGAAAAAGGGTTTCAGTCGGGCCGAAAGACGTTGACCGGGTCGGCGGCTTCCACCGTCCCCGTCCGTCCCACCCCTTCGCGCGAAACGAGCTCCTCGAGAACGTCGCGGTCTTGCGGCGTGTGCGCCAGGAACCGTTCGCCGCTGTCGAGGCGGCCGACGATGAGGCCGGTGTCCGGCTCGCCCTGGCGGCTGTAGATCACGGTGTAGCTGTCGATGCGTCCGCGCCCCGTCGGATGGCGTGCCACGGGCAGCTTGCCTTCGGGATGGCGCGCCTCGGACGGATCGATGGCCGCGGCGCCGCAGGAGGAGGCTCGCGGAGCGCTCGCGTACACGCCGGCCGAGTGTTTGGTCAGATACCAGCCGTTACCGGTTACCAGGCCCTTGCTGCCGGGCTTGCTGCGCAATTTCTCGACCATCGCCGCGATGCCGTGCGTGGTGTAGTTGTTCCCGGGACCGCCGAAGTAGGGAAGACCGCCGGTGACCGTCAGCCCGCGCGGATCGGTTTCCGATATCCCCAGGCCTTCGCAGGCCAGCTCGACCGCAACGGGAAAGCAGCTGTAGAGATCGAACGCGTCCATTTCTTCGACGGTGACGCCGGCGGCCGCCATCGCCTGGCGCGCCGCATAGGTCATGGCGGGACATGCATCCAGTCGCGGCCGCTCACTGACGAACCACGGATCCTCACTCGCCTCGGCGCCGCCCCAGAAATGCACCATGCGTTCTTCGCCGACGCCGAGCTCGCGCGCATGCGCGGCAGTCGTCATCAGCAGCACGGCCGCCTGATCGACCGCCATCACCGCGTTCATGTACTTCGTGTAGGGGAACGCGACGATGCGGTTGCCGCTTGCCGGCGTCGCGATCTCGGCTGCCGTTCTCTTGGTGGGAAACCATGCGCACGGCTGGCGGGCCGCTACGCTCGAGAAGCGCGAGAACATCTCGCCAATGCGCTGGTTGTGCTCCTCGATGGACAGGCCGCGCCGCGCACGTAGCGCGTTCTCGAACAGTGGATAGGTGTGGACCGGCAGGTACAGCCCGTGGGCGTTCTCGTACTCGTTGCTGCCTTCGTCGGCGTAGCCGAAGCGCTCGGGCTCGCCCTCGCCGCCCTTGGGCCAATCCAGCCGTACGTTGGCGGCGCGCGCCTTGAACAGGCTGGCCACCACGTTGGCGCCCGCGATCATGGACAGGCCCGCGCGACCGGCGCGAATCTCGGCCGCCAGGTAATTGACGTAGGCCTGCGGGGTGTTGCCGCCGACCGTGGAGACGATCTCGCGCGACGGATGCGCGCCCACCGATTCCGCCACCAGACGCGCGGCGTTGGCGGGCTGCCAGGCGAAGGTATCGACCGTGGCGACGAGCGACAGCTTCTCGAGCAGGCTCGGCCCCACGCCGCTGTCCTCGGCCGCGCAAAGCGCGGCCTGGCGTATCAGATCAACGGGATTGCGTGCGGATTCCGGGTCGGTCTCGCGCTGCACGCACTGGCCGACGCCGATCAGGACGATGCTCGAGTCGTTGGTCATCGAGCATCGCTACGTGATCTGGCCGACGAGGAAAAACGAAACTGGCACCGGTTCCAGCGGGGAACGGGTGCCAGTCTCAGGACCCTGCGGCTTCCTTGGCCTCGTGCGCAGCCTTGATCTTGTCGAGCGAGACCGAGGCCGAGACCTCGTTGATCCGCTGCATGTTCCAGAAGTTCAAGGCCAGCGAGAGTACCGCCGCCACCATCGCGATCACAGCCATGGTGTTGGGGCTTCCACTCAATTGAACATCGTTATCCGCCATGTCCCTCTCTCCGATGAAGTTGAATTGGTGACTGCGATCCCCTGCTGACGGGCAGAGTGGCGTCATCATACCGACCCTGGGGGCATCCGGCAATGCAGCCGCATGCTTTGAAGACATTCAAAAAACTTCGTTTGCCGAGCACTTACGGCAGGAGCCGAAAGAACCGCCGCAACCGGCAGCGCGGCGGACGGCGGCTTGCGCGACCATGCCGCGGGCCTATGCTCGGTCGCCGTGCCTGCCATGCAGTTCTGGTTCGAGTTCGCCAGCACCTATTCCTACCTTGCTGCCGCGAGGATCGAGGCCGCCGCCGCATCTGCCGGCGTCGAAGTGCAATGGCGGCCGTTCCTGCTCGGGCCCATCTTTGCGGCGCAGGGCTGGAACGACTCTCCGTTCAACATCTACCCGGCCAAGGGCCGCTACATGTGGCGCGACATGGAGCGACTGTGCCGCGATGCCGGCCTACCCCTTCGCCGCCCTACCCGCTTCCCTCGCAACGGGCTGCTGTGCGCGCGCGTTGCCACGATGGCCGTTGCCGAAGGCTGGTGCGGCGACTTCACGCGCGCTGCCTACCGTGCCAACTTCGGCGAGGACGCCGAGATCGGCGATCCCACGGTCGTTGCAGCGATCCTGGATCGCCTGGGCCGCGACGGCCGCGCCGAATGCGAACGCGCCCAGTCGCCCGCGATCAAGGATGCGCTGCGGGCGGCGACCGAGGAGGCGATGGCGCACGGAATCTTCGGGGCCCCCAGCTTCCTGGTCGGAAGCGAGCTGTTCTGGGGCAACGACCGGCTCGAGCAGGCGCTGGCCTGGAGTGTTTCGCGGGCGTCTTCGCCCGAAGGTGAATAGCGGCCGGCGGCTGGCCGTCCTACGCGCAAATTTCCGCCTTGCCGACCGCCGTCGCCGCATATGGCCAGGCCGCGGTCAAAGGAGTCACACGAGATGCAGAGGGGAATCACCCTGGGTGCGATGATCGTCGGCGCCGTGGTCGGGGCCTCGGCGATGGCCGTCTACCGCGACGTCCCGCCGGCGCAACTCGGACGCGACGCCGCCCGCGAGCTCTCGCGCGCCGCCGAAAGCGCCGGCGAGATGTTCAGCGCCGACCGCGCCTTTGCACACTATCCAGCCGTCGATCTGGCCGACGTCGCCGAGCGCAGCATGGCCAGCGTCGTCAACATCTCCACCACCAAGGTCTCGAAGATGTCGGAGGAAGACTCGCCCCTGTTCAGCGACCCATTCTTCCGGCGCTTCTTCGAGTCGCCGCAGGGCCGCGGCGTTCCGCGCGAGCGCCGCAGCCAGAGTCTCGGCTCCGGGGTCATCGTCTCGGAGGACGGCATCATCCTGACCAGCAACCACGTGGTCGAACAGTCCGACGAGATCAAGGTTACGCTCTCGAACGGGCACGAGTACGACGCCGAGATCGCAGGCAGCGATCCGCAAAGCGACCTTGCGGTGGTGCGTCTGAAGGGAAAGGTCGGCGACCTCGAGCCTTTGTCCTTCGGCGATTCGACCAAGCTGCGGCTGGCCGAAACGGTGCTGGCCATCGGAAATCCTTTCGGCGTGGGACAGACGGTGACGATGGGCATCATCTCGGCCACCGGACGCGCCAACCTCGGCATCACCGACTACGAGGACTTCATCCAGACCGACGCGGCCATCAATCCGGGCAACTCGGGCGGCGCGCTCATCAACGTGCGCGGCGAGCTGATCGGCATCAACACCGCCATCGTCAGCCGCACCGGCGGCAACCAGGGCATCGGCTTTGCCATTCCCTCCGACATGGCGCGCTCGATCATGACGAGCCTGCTCGAGACCGGAAAGGTCGACCGCGGCTGGCTCGGCGTCGCCATCCAGCCGCTCGACCGCGACATTTCCGAGGCGCTCGGCATCGATCAGGGCCAGGGCGTGCTGATCGCCGACGTCACCGAGGGCGGACCTGCCGAAGAGGCGGGATTGCAGCGCGGCGACGTGGTGCTGTCGGTCGATGGACGCGCCGTTCGCTCGACCGGCGAGCTACGCAATCTGATCGCGGCCAAGGGTGCCGGGGGCGAAGTGGAGATCGAGGTGCTGCGCGAGAAGGAGCGTCAGAGCTTCACCGTCGAGCTGGCTCCGCAGCCCAAAGGCATGGGCCGCCACGGCATGCGCGAGGACACCGAGGAGGAGGACGAGAACGGCCGCGGCAAGCGCAGCCAGGACGGCGAGAGCCGACGCGGCGCGCCGAGCTACGACAACGTCCTCAAGGGCCTTACCGTCGAAGACCTGGACGCGCAGACTCGTGCCCGCTACTCGGTACCGAAAAAGATCAAGGAAGGTGCGCTCGTCACCGACATCGATCGGTCGAGCGTCGCAGGGCGGGCAGGCGTAAGGCCGGGAGACGTGATCGTGGAAGCCGATCGCAAACCGGTGAGCAGCGCCGAGGACTTCGATGCCATCGCTCGCAAAATCGACAAGGACGCCTCGGTACTGCTGCTGGTCGCCCGCCAGGACGGCACTGCGTTCGTGCTGCTGAAGCCGTAACGAGCGGCGGTTGCGCGGGGCGCATCCGCGGCGCTGCGCAACCGCCAGTGACGTTGTCCGAAAGATGCAGAGCGGAGCGACCGCGATCCCCAGTGCAGGCCCAGGAGCCGATCAACGCAGGCGCGCTCTGCCCTCGGCAGTGCGCTGGAGCGCGGTCCATGCGGTGCCTACCCCGAGGATCCAGATCGCGACCGCGAACGTCACGCAGTACGGCGAGCTCGCTCCGAGCAGACCATCGATGCTCGGCCCGAACAGCGCCGAACCGCTGAACAGCACCAGCCGCTCGGGCCGCTGCATCAGGCCGATCTTCAGGTCGCCGCCGAGCGCCTCGGCCTTGGCGCGCGTGTACGGGACGATGGCCGCCGCACCCATCGCGATCAGCGCGATGAGCTGGTGCAGCGGGTACTCGCGAAAATAGAAGGCGGCCGATCCGAAGCAGAACGCGTCCGCGTAGCGGTCCATCGTCGAGTCCCAGAAATCGCCGGCTCGGCTGACGGTGCCGCGGTGGCGCGCGATGCGCCCGTCCAGGAAGTCGAATGCCGCCGACAGCAGAACCAGCATCCCGCCGATGGTCAGGTCGCCGGCGGCGATGACGATCGCGCCGAGGCTGCAGATCGCGCAACCGGTCAGCGTCAGCGCATCGGCCGTGGTGCCACGGCGAAGGAAGAACAGTTCGAAGGGCCGCACGCACCATGCAAAGCCCTGCCGAATCGTGGTGCCCAGCAGCATCGATTCGCCGCGTGACGCCAGCTCGGCATCCACGGGCGCATTGCGCAGCACCAGGCTGCGAAACGCATACGTCACCAGGCTGGCGATCAGGTAGACGATCGGCAACAGCAGGAGAGTCAGAACGAGGCTTCGACCGGACCAGTCTGCCATCGGAGTGCGGCGGCTATATCGGCGCTCAGGATCGCCTTCAACAAGTCCCGTGACGATGGTCGGCATCTGATGGTCGTCAGCGGCGCTCGGCCCGGCCGCGGTTCGCGCCTGCCACCGCCGGCAGGTCCGCTGCAGGACTCAGCTCGCGATGCGGTCGTCGCAGCGCTCGATGTGCCGCACGCCGGCGATGCGCGTCAGATCGGACCGCCCTGCGTTGTCGAAACCGGCCTTCTCGATTCCCCGAATCGAGGACTGATTGTCGGTGCTGACCACCATGTAGGCGCGCTTCTCGCCGCGCAGGCGGCGCTCTTCGCACACCGCGCGAATCATGGCCGGATACAGACCGCGGCCGCGATGGGTGGGGACCGTCACGCACGGGCCGATGATGAAATCGCCCGGCTCCAGCTGAACGAGCTCGTTCGGTTCCCTGGTGGTCGAGAGCCAGTGCACCGCCACGATGCGGTAGCCGTCGAGCCCGACGTAGCAATCGCAATCGGGATCGATGGTTCCCCAGTAGCTGGCGGCTCCGAAATCCTCACGCGCATGAATGAGCGCATAACGCTCGGCGCGAGTGGCCTGCCGGACCTCGGTCAGGCCTTCGGGAAAAGGAATGGACTCCTGGGCCGTGAGGTCGCGGCGGTAGACGAAGTAGCTCTGGCGCAGGTACAGACGGCGGATGGCGTAGCGGGCCACGCCGCGTGTGCCCTCTTCGTGCAGAACGAGCTGGGCGGCGCGCACCCAGCGACCAACCTTAGGCATCACGGCCGCATCCTGTCGGGTTCGGCCCGCCGGCAGCGTACGCTGCCGCACGGATGCACCTCTTTTCGAATCCATCGTCTGTGGACGCTCCCATGCGTGCGGCTCTGGATATCGAGGCTGTTCTCGCCGGGAGGAACGAGAAGGTGTACCGCGACCAGGGCTCAACGATACCAGCGACCACCGGCAGTTTCGACAAAAGGAATCGTGCCGGCGGCAAAAAAAACGGGGCACGAATCGCTTCGTGCCCCGTTTTGGCGCGGCTCATCCGCGCGAGCGGAGAAGGCGCTCCTACTTGACGCCGGTGGCGCTGCCCTCGAAGCACTCGCCACCGATGTTGAGCACTACGGTAGTGCTCGACTCGTCCTCGTCGGCGGACGAAATCCATCCGCCGGACACCTTGAGGCTGACCTTGTAGAGGCCAGGCGTCGCCGAGGGCTTGATGATCGCCTTGGTGATGCCCGTCGAACCCTTGGGGGCCTTGTACTTGAAGCCGCTGCCCGCCTGCACGAACACGGCCCCGTCCAGGAACGCGTCCAGGATCGTGCCGTCACCGTCACTGGCGACCAACTGCAGGTCGTCGTCGTCTTCCAGATCGAGCGCGCCGGTGAGTTCGATCTCGGTCTTGAACGTCATGCGCTGCTTCTCGTCGATCAGCGCGGCCTTGTCGAAATCGAAGGAGGCTTCGGTCGTCATGCACGGCAGGCTCGAAGCGTCCGTCGGGTTGCCGCCGTTGTCCGTCTCGTCGGTGTCGAAGAAGCTGTCCACGTCGCGGTCGACGCCGATGCGGACGCCTTCACCCGGAGGCACCGCAGTGAAGGTGATTTCCTGACCGGCCGTGTCGGCCAGTGCGCGCAGCACCGAGCTGTCGATGGGAGCCTCGCCGGCGCGGTCGCTCTGGTAGTCGCCGTCGCCCAGGTAGACCCAGCCGCGATGCTCGCCGCCCACCAGGCCCTTGGCCACCACGTCCGCTTCGCTCAGGTCGGCGCGTGCCTCGAACAGCGTGATGCGATTCTCGACGTCACTCCCGCTGCTGGAGGTGCGCGTGGCCTGCTGGCCAACGACCGGGAAGAAGTTGGTGTCGAACGCGAACATCAGCTGCTCGAACTGGCGCCGCTCGTTGTCGTTCTGGAAGCCGGTGTTGCCGCTGTCGTTGAAGACGGTGGCCTGGAAGAAGCGGAACACGGTATCGATGCTTCCATCGTGCAGGAAGCCGAAGCCGCGGACCTGCTCTCCCTTGTGACCGTTGTCGCCGGGGTTGATGAAGTTGGTGGCGGCCATGCCGAACATGCCGACCTTCTGGTAGATGTTGCGAAGGTGCGCGACCTTGAACATCTGCGTCTCGTTCTCGAATGACGATCGGCCGTCGCTGCCGAAGAAGCCGGGACGCTCCACGTCGTGGTTGGCGTTGCCGTTGCGCGCCGTGATGTGGCAGCCGTTGCACTCCTCGACCGTGTCGCTGATGCGGCTGAAGAACAGGCCGTTGGCGGTGTTCTCGTCCGTCGTCAGCGAGTTGTCCAGGGCGCGGATCGGGTTGGGCGGATACATCACCTCCAGGACGAAGTCGGTGAACGCCTCCATCTGCTCGGTGGTCAGCTGCTCGCTACGGCCGAGCAGCCCGACGAATGCCGGGTTGAACGCTCGGAACGCCTTCTGCTCGTCGAAGGCGCCGAAGTTCGGATGCGCGCTGCCCTCGTCGTTGCCGCCGGTACGGTCGCCGCGCCAGTGCATGGGACCGTGGTTGTCCATGCCGCGCAGGCTCTGCGTGGTCATGGGGCCCTTCATCGGATGCAGGTCCTCGGGGATGAAAAGGAAGCCGCGCAGCGTGAACGGACCGGGGTTGTTCATCACCTCGGGCTCGTCGGGGTTGCCGAGGTCCCAGGCCAGCGAGTCGAAGTCGCCGAAGATGTGGCACGAGGCGCAGGCCGAGTCCCCGTGCGCCGAGGTCAGGCGCGCGTCATAGAGGAACGGGCGGCCGGCCACGACCTCGGGCGGCTCGGGATTGTGCAGCGCGATGTGGTCGACCTCCGCGCCAGTGGCCGTGCTGACTACCGAGATCGAATTGTCGAAGCGCGTCAGCACGTAGGCGCGGCTGTTGGCCTCGTCGAGCACGATGCCGCTGGGGCCGCCGCCGGACAGCTCGATGTGGTCGGAGGCGCTTGGCACGAACGTGTCGGCGGCGAGCTCCGCGGTGTCGTAGACGCCGATCTTGCTCGATCCGAAGGCGGTCACGTACAGCATCGAGCCGTCGCTCGAAAACGCCATTTCCAGGGGGAACGCCAGGCTGTTCTCGTTCTCCGTGTTGGGTAGTGCGTCACAGCAGTCGTTGTAGTCGATGTGCTTGTTCAGGTGGCGCGTGGTCACGGTCTCGGCCACCGGATCGATGATGCTGATGCGGCTCTCGGCCAGGTGGCCGCGAACGGTGCTGCCGGCGAAGACGCCGGGGCCCTCGAAGCGCACTTCGTTGAAGGACTCGAGGTTGGAGACGAAGACCTTACCGTCGGCCGGGTTGACGGCCATGTTGAAGAGGATCGTTCCGACGTGCGGGAAGCGGCCGGGCGTGCCCGCGAGCTGAACCGGCGGGTTGGCATCGGCGTCGATGGCGAAGACGTCGTAATCGGGCAGATCGAAACGCAGGAACGAGGACCAGTCGCGGTCGAGCTCATCGACCCACTGCGAACCGTTGTACTTGACGATCAGGCCGGTCTCGGGGGCCGGAATGCCCTCGATGTTGGTGTTGGGGAAAGGCATGCCGCCGTTGTTCTGGCCGCCGTTGGGAACCGCGCCCTCGTTGATGACCGTGGTCTGGTTGCCCGAATGGAAGACGCCGGCATAGACGCGCGAGCCGTCGGGGCTGACGGCCAGAGGACGCGGGGTATCGCCGAACAGCGTGATGACCGTCAGCTCTTCGCCGCCGAGCGTGCTGCCGAGGTTGTTGGCATCGAAGACCCAGACGTCGGCGCGTCCGACGCCTTCGGTGGTGAGCTGGGGATCGCGGCCCGTGTTCTGGCCGCGGTGCGCCGTGGTGATGAAGGCACGATCGGCGCTGGCGCCCGCAAAGACGATGTCGCGCGGCTCGTCGCCGACGTGCAGGGTTCGCGTGACGCGGGCGTCGTCGGGATCACTGACGTCGATGATGCTGACGCTGTCGGAGAGGTGGTTGACGACCCAGACTTCGCTGGCCGTGCGCACCGCGACGGCCAGCGGCTCCAGGCCTACCGGCACGGAGGCACGGTGGGTCAGAGAGCCTGCGTCGATGTCGAAGATCTCGAGGGCATTGTCCGGCGTATTGCAGACGTAGAGGGTCTGGCCATCTGCCGACATCGCCACCGGGCGGACCTGGCCGGTCTCGAAAGTGACGAAGGCGTGGGCCGGGCCGGCGGTCATGGCGGCCCCGGCCACCGCGACGGCGGCTACGAAAAGCTCGAATTTACGGAACATGGACTCCTCCCCGTTGGATTCTGCATCCCCAATGCAGAAATGGCGCTGCAATATGCCGACAGAAGGTGAGGACTTTCAAGGACGAATGCTGTTTTCACGCACTGTTGGATTGCCGCCGCGCGGCGTTGGCCGGGCCCATGTCTCAAAGTGCGACGGCTCGTTGCCGTTCTGGCGGCTTTGACTACCGCCGAGCCGGCGAATAGCAGCAGGTTATCTCGCTTTTCAGGAGGCCCTCATGGTCGTCTCATCGCGCGTTACGGGGAAGGGTCGGTCGCGGACGGGATATTCTGGAACGGCCGTTCAGAGGCTGCCGCGTTGGAGGGTGGCGCTCGGCTTCGTCGCGTTCATCGCCGCATCCGCGTCCCCATCCGCCGCCTTCTACCCGGTCGAGAACCAGGACTATTGGCTGAAGAACGTCGGCACGGCCGTGGTCGGATCCGATGAGAAGGGCTGCCACGGCCAGGGCATCAAGTTCGACGGTACGAGGTTCTACACAACGTGCATGGAGACGGACGGCAACAATACCGCCTACCTGTACGTGCACGATCAGAACGGCAATCGCATCAAGCAGTTCAAGTACGACCACACCTACGAGCATCCGAGCGGCATCCTGCTCGACAACGGATGGGCCTACACCGGCTTTACCAGCGAAAGCCTGGACATGAAGACGCGCCTGTACCGCTTCAACGGAAGCGGCACCGTCTCCTACCAGGGTTTCTTCGATCACTCGGTCGGTTTCGTGGGTGGAATCATCAACACGCCCACGAGCCTGACCAGCCCGATCAGGACGCGCTACTACTCCTTCGAGCAGTATTATGAGCGCCAGTGCACGCCGAACGACGGAACCTGCGGCACCTTCACCGACATCACCACCGTCAACAACATCGACGGCGAGGACGGCGTGCAGGACTGCGACCTCTATTTCAAGAACGGCCGCTGGTACAAGGCGTGCATCCTGCTGTCGAGCACGCCCAACCGCATTCGCGTCTGGAACGGCAGCGCCATCCGCCTGGCGCCCGACAACGCCCTGGCCAACTTCACGATGGACACCCAGCCCGGCGAATCAGGCGGATTCGGCTTCTATCAGGATCCCTCCGGAGTGATGTGGATCGTCACCGCGCCGCCGCCGGCAACCAATCGGCGCTTCTGCGACGGCTGCCCTTTCAGCGGCGGCGACGTCTGTGCATGCACCGACAAGCAGAACCGCCAGCGCGTGCGCTTCTACAAGTTCAGCAGGTTTGCCTGGCCGGGCTGATCGGCCTGATTGCGACGGCGCTTCGACACGTCACCACGCCTCGCGGAGCCCGAGCGCGGCAACGACTAGCGCGCTGAGGACGCGTGAGCCTCGCAACGTCGAGCGCGCTGCGGACGCGTGAGCTTCAGAACGTGACGACGCTGCGAATCGACTTGCCCTCGTGCATCAGGTCGAACGCCTCGTTGATCCGGTCCAGCGCCATGGTGTGCGTGATCAGCTCGTCGATGCGGATCTTGCCGTCCATGTACCAGTCCACGATGCGGGGCACGTCGGTGCGGCCCCTGGCGCCGCCGAAGGCAGTGCCCTTCCAGACGCGGCCGGTGACGAGCTGGAACGGCCGCGTGGAAATCTCCTCGCCGGCTCCGGCCACGCCGATGATGACGCTCGTGCCCCAGCCCTTGTGACAGCATTCGAGGGCTTGACGCATCGTCGCGACGTTGCCGATGCACTCGAAGCTGAAGTCGGCGCCGCCGCCGGTCAGGTCGACGAGGTAGGGAACCAGATCGCCGGCAGCTTCGCGCGGATTGACGAAGTGGGTCATGCCGAACTGCTCGGCCAGCGCCTTGCGCGAACCGTTGATGTCCACGCCGACGATCATGTTGGCGCCCGCAAGGCGCGCGCCCTGGATGACGTTGAGGCCGATGCCGCCCAGCCCGAATACGACGACGTTGTCTCCCGGCCGCACCTTGGCCGTATGGATGACGGCGCCGATTCCGGTGGTGACGCCGCAGCCGATGTAACAGATTTTTTCGAAGGGAGCGTCTTCACGAACCTTGGCCAGGGCGATCTCCGGCACGACCGTGTAGTTCGAGAAGGTCGAGGTGCCCATATAATGCAGCAGCGTCTCGCTGCCGAGCCGGAAGCGGCTGCTGCCGTCTGGCATCAGCCCCTTGCCCTGCGTGATGCGGATGGACTGGCACAGGTTGGTCTTGCCGCTGGTGCAGTAGTCGCACTGGCGGCACTCGGGAATGTAGAGCGGGATGACGTGGTCGCCCTTCTTCAGGCTGGTCACGCCGGCACCGACCTCGACCACCACGCCGGCGCCTTCGTGCCCGAGAATGGCCGGGAACAAGCCTTCGGGATCGGCGCCCGACAGCGTGTACGCGTCGGTGTGGCAGATGCCGGTTGCGCGAATCTCGACCAGCACCTCGCCCGCACGCGGACCTTCCAGGTCCACCGTCTCGACGGTCAGGGGAGCTCCCGAATGGTGGGCAACGGCGGCGCGCGTCTTCATGGCGGTTCCCGTAGGCGAAAAAGCCGTGCATTGGTAGCCCGCGCTGGACCGTCCGCACCGCTGCTGCCAAGGATGCACCATGAGCGCGTCCGACCCGGGTGAGCATGAAGCGATGCTCGCGGCTCTTGCACGGCCTTCGGCCTTCCCGACCGACCGCGGCGTCAGCTCGGCCGTCGAGCGTGTAGACACGCACATTTCCCACGTCTTCCTGACGCGCCACCGCGTCTATAAGATGCGGCGACCGGTAAAACTGACGTTCCTCGACTTCTCGACGGTCGAGGAGCGCAACGCCGACTGCCTTCGCGAAGTCGCGCTCAACCGCCGTCTCTCGCCCGACGTGTACCTCGGTCTCGCCCCCGTCCTGCCCGACGCCGAACGCCCCGGCGTTTTCTTCATCGGCGAGATCGCCGAGCGGCTCTACGACGCGCCATCTACCGAGCACTGCGTGGTCATGCGACGATTGCCGGCCGGACGCGACATGAAAAGCCTGCTTGCCGCCGGCGACATCGAGGCGCGGCACGTGGACGCCGTCGCGATGCGCATGGCCGACTTTCACGCAGCGCACCGGCTCGATACCGTGGCTCTTGCGGATACGCGCCAATGGCTCGACCGCACGATCGCGCCGGCGCGCGGCAACATCGAGGCTCTGTTGAAGACGGACGGACCCGGCATCGCCCGCAGCGAGGTCGAGTCGGTCGCCGCCGCGGCAGAGCAGTTCGCCCGGTCGCACGCTTCACGATTCGAGCAACGCCTGCTTCGCGGGCGCGTCGTCGACGGCCATGGCGATCTGCACTGCGAGCATGTCTGGTTCGAGACGGCCGACAGCGCTCCGCTCATGGTGGACTGTCTGGAGTTTCGCGAGGACTTCCGCCACATCGACGCCGCTTCCGACATCGCCTTTCTCGCGATGGACCTGCAGTATCGCGGCCGCGCCGATCTTGCCGCGCGCCTTCTTCGCCGCTACGCACGCCACAGCGGCGACTACCACCTCTTCAGCGTCGTGGACTTCTTTCTCAGCTACCGGGCGATGGTGCGCGCCAAGGTGGCCGCGCTGGTCGCCACCGATGAATCGTTCGGGCCGGACAAGCGCCATGGCGCACGCGAAAGCGCACGCGCGCATCTCGAGCTGGGCGCGTCGTTCCTGACGGCGCGAGCGCCGGGCGCGGTAGTGCTCGTCAGCGGCACGGTCGGAACGGGCAAGACCACGGTGGCTGAAGCCCTGGCCGATGCGATGGGCGGCGTCGTCCTCTCCTCCGATCATATTCGCAAGGACAGGGCGGGGCTGCCGGCCGCCGCGCGCGAAGGTCGCGGTACCGACCAGGGCATGTACGAGGCTGAGGCACGCGCAGCCGTGTATGCGGCGATGCTCGAGGAGGCCGACGCGGTCGTGGCGAGCGGCCGCTGCGCGATTCTCGATGGCACCTATGCTCGGAGATCCTGGCGGCACGACGCCGCAGCGTGGGCGCGCGCCCGCGGCGTCGAAGCATGGCTGGTCGAGGTCACGGCGCCTGAGGCGCTCGTGCTGGAACGGCTGCGCCACCGTGCCGCGGCCGGAGAGGATGCATCGGACGCCGGCCCCGAGCACTACGCGCTTCTGACCGCGCGAATGGAGGAGGCCAGCGAGTGGATGTCGCAACGACGGGCGCGAGTCGATACTGCCGGCGACTGGCGCGGCGACGTCACGCAGTTCGCCGAGCGCGTGCGGCGCTCGGCTCCATGAT
Organism: Binatia bacterium; assembly: GCA_035626675.1. GTDB lineage: Bacteria > Desulfobacterota > Binatia > UBA1149 > CAITLU01 > DASPNH01. The sequence continues at coordinate 54,545 of DASPNH010000091.1, read as the reverse complement.
CAAAGGCAGGATGGAAGCGGAGCCCGGGTACCGGGGCGCTGTGCGTCCGGTACCCGGGTTCGCATGATCAGGCTGCGTCGGGTCGCAGCAGCGAGAGGCCTTCGGAACGGCCGGCCTCGGCGCGATTCTGGCGGTAATAGATGAACCCGCCGGCTGCCGCGGCCGCCATGATGGCTACGGGAAGGGGAGACACGCCCAGCTCGACCAGACCCAGAACTGCCTTGCCGTACTCGAGCACGCCCAGGCTGACCATCACCGCATACCACGCCACACTCACCGGCCGGTCGCCGTAGTGATACATCACATAGATGAAGGCGACCCAGGTCAGAAGTCCGATCGTAAGAACCGCAACAGACAGCATCAGAAATAGTCTCCTCTCGAAAAGTCGGTCTTTGCGCGCCGGCCTCTCCCCTACGAACCGTTCTCGTCGAACGGCATCGTTCGCTTGCGCAAGGGTTGTGGTCGGAACACCCCCTTCCTGCATGGAAAGCCGCCGGCGGTCAAGCTTTTTTCCGCGCCGTGCACGCCGTGCCGACGACATTAGAAACCTCGATTTGCGATAGAAGAACACGCGATGTTACGAGGTTGTTGCAGCGAGACTTTGGCAGCGTCTCGAAGTGACGCATTGGCGAATTGCTCGACGAAGCGCGCGCCGGCCGCTGGGGAAAAAGCGGGTCGATCGAGCTTCGAGCGCATCTCAAATCGGGACGGTCGCGACGCCGAGTCGTGCCGGTGATCGCGCGTCGACCGCGAGAGGATGGCCTGACGCGCGCGGAATGAACACGCACCGTGCAAAGGTAGCGGGGCCGGCAGTGAAACAGATCGCCGGGCATTCGCGGTGATTGGAGGGGGGGTAGGCCCTGGCTTCCCTGCTGCTAGGGCTAAGCCTTCACCATCCGGCCAGGCTGGCGGCACGCGCACGATGATAGTGCGAGTCGCCGAAGAAGCTTCGGTCGAACAGCGAGCGCCGCAGCCACAGATGCAGGTCGAACTCCCAGGTAAAGCCGAGGCCGCCGTGCAGCTCGGTCGAATCGCGCGCGGCGCGATCGAAGAGGTCGCACAGGTGGGCCTTGGCCATCGCAGCATGGCGCGCGGAGTGCTCGGGAATGCGGTCGAGCGCGTGCGCCGCGTACCACCACAAAGACAGCCCTGGCTCCAGTTCCACCGCCAGATTGGCCAGCTGATGCTTGACGGCCTGGAAGCTGCCGATCAGCTGGCCGAACTGTTCGCGCTGCAGCGCATAGGTTCGCGCCATCTCCAGGCACCGGCGCGCGCCGCCGAAGGCATCGGCCGCGATCAGCACCAGCGCGGCATCGCGCACCTTCTCGAAGGCGGCCGCGCCGCCGATCCGCCGCGCGGGCACCGCGCGATACTCGACGGCGTCCAGCCGCCGCGTGCGATCGTTGCCGGAAAGAGCCGTTGTCTCTATGCCGCCGGCTTCGGTCTCGGCGAGATAGAGCGCGGCGCCGCCGTTCTCGCTCACGGCCACCACGTGCACGGCGGCAAGCGACGCGTATGGCACCAGCGGCTTGATGGCGTCGAGGCGATCGTCCGCGACGCGCGCGGCCACCTCGCTGGCATCCCAGCGGCTTCCTGCCTCGCCGATGGCGACGGTACCGATGGCATCTCCGCTGGCCAGCAGCGGCAGCCACTTCTTCCTGGCCGCATCATCATCGCCAGCGGCGATGGCAATGGTTGCAAGACTGCTGGCCAGGAAGGGCCCTGGCGCGCAGGCAAATCCCATCTCTTCGGAAACCAGGGCCAGATCGAGAAACTCCGCGCCCAGCCCGCCATGCTCTTCGGGTACGGCCAGCGACCCGATGCCCAAGTCCATCAGGCCGCGCCAGAACTCGGCGTCATGCCCGGACTCGCTCTCCATGACGGCGCGCACACGCTCGCCGGGACAGTTGTCCGAAAGGTAGCGGCGAACCGTGTCGGCAAGGGCGACCTGCTCCTGCGAAAGACCGAATTCCATCGCTCGCTCCCTGCCTAACGCTTCTGCGCGGGGTCGCGCGGCATGCCCAGGCCGCGTTCGGCCACGATGTTGCGCTGGATGTTGGCGGTGCCGCCCGCGATCAGGATGCCGAGCGACCAGAGATAGGCGTGCACGAACATTCCCATCGCCGGCGCGTTCGACTCGCCCGGCGCCAGCGACGCGCCGTCGCCCATAATGTCCATGGCCAGGCGGGCGATGTCATAGGTGAGCTGTGTGCCGTACAGCTTGGGCACCATGGCCGGAAGGCCGGCGTCCTGCCCGCGCGCCTGCATCGTCAGCAGCCGCATCGAGTGGAACTCGGCGGCAGCAAGGCGGCACTCCATCTCCATGAGCTTTCCGCGAATGACCGGGTCCTGAATCGCGGGCTTGCCGCCGCGCTCGACGGCCTGCGCCAGCATCACCATGCCGTCGAGCGTGCGCCGGTTGATGTCGGTGTCGCCGATCAGGGCGCGCTCGTACTTGAGGGTGGAGCGGCTGACGATCCAGCCCTTGCCGCGCTCGCCCACCAGCGCACCGCGCGGCACCCGCACGTTGTCGAAGAAAACCTCGTTGAAGTCGGACTCGCCGGTCATCTGGCGAAGGGGCCGCACCGTGATGCCGGGCGTCTTCATGTCCAGCAGCATGTAGCTGATGCCGTCGTGCTTGGGCGCCTCGGGCTCGGTGCGCACGAGCGCGAACATCCAGTCGGCTTCGTCGGCGTTGGAAGTCCAGATCTTGTGGCCGTTGACGACCCAGCAGTCGCCGTCCAGCTCGGCGCGCGTGCGAAGCGAAGCAAGGTCGCTGCCGGCGCCCGGTTCGGAGTAGCCCTGGCACCAGAGCAGCTTTCCGAGCAGCGTGTCGCGGATGAAGCGGCTCTTCTGCTCGAGCGTGCCGTGCTCGAGAAGCGTGAACACGAGCATCGACGGCCCCTGCCCCACCATCTCGCGCGGCGCCCTGGCGCGCTTGAACTCCTCGCGGATGATCGCCGACTTGAGCGGATCGAAGCTCTGCTCGCCGCCGCCCCACTCCCGCGGGATGTTGCGGTACAGATAGCCCGCCTCGATCGCCTGCTTGCGAAACTCGGTGACGCGCTCGTCGGGCCGTGCGATGCGCCCGATCAGGACCTCGTTGCCGCCGTGGCGGGAGCGGTCCTCGGCGGTCCAGGCGGCGTCGAGGAAGGCGCGGACCTGGGCGCGAAAGTCTTCGTAGGCTGCGCTGTAGCTGAGATTCATCGCGTCCTCCGTCGCCGCGCGTCTTAGAACACGTTTTAGGTCCCTGCAATGCGGGCGACCGGTAGCCGCGCACACACGCCGGAGCGGTCCCTCAGATCAGAAACAGTCGGGCAACGTCGGAGGACACCGCGAACCCAATCGGATCTGTGTCGCTCGAACGCAGGGTTGATGATGCTCGCAATTGACATGGCCCGAACGGATTCATACCGATGCAGGACGAGGCGTCACGCAATGGCATCTTCCAAACACGTCTTCGAGCCGTTCGAGGCTTTGGCCGACCTCGTCGACAAGGAAGGCTTGTGTCGATGGACGGATGTCGAGCCGCATTTCCTGAAAGTCGTCGAGCAGTTCGACACCGAATACTCTCTAGGTGGTCACGGGACGGGCTGGTATCAATCAAAAGCCCGTTACGTCAACGACCTCATCGTCCAGCTCTTACAGAATCTTTCGAAGAAGCCATTCGCTTTCCGATGTAAGCGGGACAGTCGACTGTTTGCCAAGATCGACATGGACATTTGCTATCCGAAGGTCGGAACGCCCCTGGTAGGTGGTGAGGTCAAGATCTTGGGGACACCGCCGCACCCGAAAAACCGCGGAAAGGCCAGGGGAGCCGCAGCCGATTTGCACAAACGAATTCGCGAGGTCGCACTCACGTCCGTGGATTTCAAAGCGGCGCATGCGCAGCCGGTACCCATGTCGAGCCTGCAACAATGGGTTGACGCTACAATGCCGGGATATTTCAGTTTCTGGGCGATTCGCGCCGCAAACGACAGCGACTTGGCGAAAGTACGCACCACTTTGGCGAGCCTGCGCACGTACTGCAACGGAGTCGCCGCGGTGTTCTACATGCCAAAACGGCCGATCGACCAGACAACCTATGAAGTCAGAAGGCTTCCCGATCTCTCGATCGACAACGTACTTCGAGAGATTGCCCAGCGGGTAGCGTGATGTCCAAGAACATCGCCGGCAAGCTTTTCACGCGAGCCGCAGACATCGTGGATGCGAGCACACGATCGCGAATGATGGCTTCTGTCCGGCAGTCGGGAACTTCGCCTGAACTGGAAATTCGACGCATGGTTCGGCGGGTGGGCCAGCCCTATCGTCTCAACAACGCTCGTCTGCCCGGCTCACCCGACCTATCCAACGCGACACGACGATGGGCGATATTCGTCAACGGATGCTTCTGGCATGGCCACCGGAACTGTCCGAAGACGAAGGGCGGCAAGCAAGGACGCGTCCCCGTCGTCCGGCGGGAGTTCTGGGAGAGGAAACTCGAGGCCAATCGCGAACGCGATAGGCGAAAGGCGACGGAACTGAGGCGGCGTGGAATCCGTGTCTTGATCATATGGGAGTGCGAGATTCGGAACCTTCCGCGGTTGGAATCGCGGCTGATCAGATTTTTCTCGGCCATGGCCTGATTTGGCTGGCGAGCCGTTTTCTGCAGAGGCGAACTCTGGCATCGGCAAGTCGGCGGTGGCCTTTTGCCTTCCGGATGAACGCCGACGGCCTCGATGCGTTGACCTCCGTGCCCGAAAGTCGTATTTTCGGCGTTTATTCGCCAACGGAGGTGTTTCTCCCATGCGTTTAACCCGGCGCGATTCCGCGGTGTCCGAGGCCTTTCTTCCAATCCCGAGCATCGAAAAGGTCACTGCACCCGTTCAGCCGGGTCTTCGGACGGTCGGTCTGTTCGCTGGTATCGGCGGGCTCGAAAAGGGGCTGTCGAGCGCCGGTCACGAAACCGAACTCCTGTGCGAAATAGACAATGCCGCTTCAGCTGTCCTGACAGCTCGCTTTCCCGGTGTCGCCTGCGTCCCCGACGTGCGCCGACTTGAACGTTTGCCGGGAGATTGCGACCTGCTCACCGGTGGATTTCCGTGCCAAGACCGCTGTCAGGCTGGACGGACGGAAGGGATTCACGGGCATTCATCCGGCATCGTCTTCGAGGTCTTCCGTTTACTCAACTCGAAGCGTCATCGGCCTCGTTGGGTGTTGCTCGAGAATGTGTCGTTCATGCTGCGGCTGAATCGTGGTCGCGCGCTCGAGGTCATTCTCGATCAGATCGAGAGGCTCGGCTATCGCTGGGCGTACCGCACCGTCAGTTCACTGGCGTTCGGTGTGCCGCAACGCAGAGAGAGAGTTTTTTTGCTCGCCTCGCTCGATAGCGACCCACGTGCGGTTCTGTTTGCCGACGAGGCAGGACGTCCTACAGCGGATGTCCCGGATCCCGAAAAACCTTTCGGTTTTTACTGGACTGAAGGGACAAGAGGTCTTGGCGCTGCAGTCGACTCGATCCCGACTTTGAAGGGCGGTTCGACTGTAGGGATTCCCTCGCCGCCGGCGATTTTAATGCCCGACGGCAGCGTGGTCACCCCGTCGATTCGTGATGCCGAACGCCTGCAAGGATTTCCTGCGGATTGGACACAGCCGGCTGAGCTCGTGGCTCGTTCATCAGCGCGTTGGAAACTGGTGGGCAATGCCGTCACTGTGCCTGTCGCCGCATGGATCGGGCGCCGACTGCGCAACCCGGGAGAATACGATCACTCATGGGATCGTACCCTGGCGCACGGTTGCCCCTGGCCTGCTGCAGCTTGGAATCTCGGTCGTGGTCGCCACGAAGCGGGTGAAATCAGCATGTGGCCACTCGCTGAGAATCGACCGTCGTTGACCGGTTTCCTACTGGAACCTACGCCGCTTTCTGCAAAAGCCACGGCTGGATTCCTCTCCCGTTTACGGTCCAGCTCGCTCCGGCGTCCTGCGTGGTTCGATGCAGCACTCGCAGCGCATTTGAAACGACAGAGCTCGAACCATGACCACGCCAACGCGGAAGACGAACACGCGAATGCAGCGAATGGGTGACCGCCCATAGCCATTTCGTTCTTCGCATCATCCACTTCGCATCATCGCGCTTCGCACCAGCAAGGAGGTCACCATGCAAATCGGAAAACTCGGAGTCTGGTGCTTCCTCGATGCCATGCCGGCGGCCGACGCCGCCGAGGCCGCCCGCCGGATCGAACGGCTAGGCTACGGCGCGCTGTGGATTCCCGAGGCCGTCGGACGCGAGGTCTTCGCCGCAGCCTCCTTCCTGCTGGCCAGCACGAGTTCGCTGGTCGTCGCCTCCGGCATCGCCAACATCTATGCGCGTGATGCTCTGACGATGGCCGCCGGACGCCGGACCCTGGCCGAGCAGTCGGGCGGGCGCTTCCTGCTCGGCGTCGGCGTCTCGCACCGTCCGCTGGTGCAGGGCCTGCGCGGCCATGACTTCTCCCGGCCCTATTCGATGATGCGCGACTACCTCGATGCGATGGAGCGTGCGCCGTACGCCGCCGTGCCGCCGGCCGATGCTGCGCCCATGGTCATCGGCGCGCTGCACCCGAAGATGCTGGCGCTGGCCGCCGAGAAGACGGCGGGAGTCCATCCGTACCTGGTGCCGCCCGAGCACACCGCGTTCGCGCGCGGGATCGTCGGCCCCAGCGCCTGGGTCTGCACCGAGCAGAAGGTGCTGCTGGAGACGGACCCCGCCAAGGCCCGCGGCGTGGCCCGCAACACCATCGCGATGTACCTGGACCTGCCCAACTACCGCAGGAACCTGGAGCGCTTCGGCTTCACCAACGACGATTTCCAGAACATGGGCAGCGACCGCCTCGTCGATGCAGTGGTCGCGTGGGGCGACGAGAAGGCGATCGCCGCACGCATCAAGGCGCACCACGACGCTGGCGCCGACCACGTCTGCATCCAGCCTCTTCATCCGCTGGGCCTGCCGCAGCCGGACTGGCGCGTGTTGGAAGCGTTCGCGCCGCGGTGACCGCCCGCTCCCGCGCTGCCGCACCTCTGCTCGAGATCGCCGACGAGCTCTCCGCCGCCGTCGATGCCTTGCGCTTCGGCGGTGAGGTCGACTGCGTCTACAACCCGCTCTCGTATGCGCGGCCTGGTTACGCGGCCTACGTCGAAAAGTACGGAGCCGGCAGGAAAGAGGTCGTGCTGGTCGGGATGAACCCGGGGCCGTTCGGCATGACCCAGACCGGCGTCCCGTTCGGCCACGTGCCGCTGGTTCGCGACTGGCTCGGAATCCAGACCGCCATCGGCAAGCCGCCGCGCGAGCATCCCAAGCGCCCGGTGCTCGGCTTCGACTGCCCTCGCGAGGAGGTCAGCGGCGCGCGGCTGTGGGGCTGGGCCAAGGCGCGCTTCGAGACGCCGGCACGGTTTTTCGAGCGCTTCTTCGTCCTCAACTACTGTCCGCTGGTCTTCGTCGAGACCAGCGGCCGCAACCGGACGCCCGACAAGCTCGCGCCCGCCGAGAAGAGCGCTCTGTTCGCGGCGTGCGATCGCGCGCTCCTTGCCAGCGTCGCCTGCCTTTCCCCCCGCTACGTCGTCGGCATCGGCCACTTCGCGCGGGATCGGGTCGTGCGCGTCCTGACCGGCACCGATGCCATGCTCGGCTGCATACCCCATCCCAGCCCGGCCAGCCCGGCCGCGAACCGCGACTGGGCCGGCGGCGTCGAGCGCGAACTTTCCGCGCTCGGAATCGCACTTCCTGCACGCGGCGTAGCGACCTAGCGCGCCCCGACAGGCATAATGGGTGGGTCGTGCGCCAGCGTCTCGCCGATCTGTCTCATGCCCTGCGCAGCATGGTTCGCCGTCACAGCGACGGCATCGCATGTGCGGCCGGTGTGGCCATGCTCTCGCTGTCGCTGTGGAGCCAGGGCGTCACCTACATCGACGAGGTTTCCTCGAGCCTGGTCGGCATCCGGCGCCTGGTCGCCGGAGACAGCGAGCACTATCTGGCCATCGCCGACGACTTCGCGCGCGGCGACTTCTCCATGCAGTACGTCGAGCCGACCGGCGGTCCCGATCGCGCACACCGCCAGCCTGCCTACCCGGCGCTGCTCGCGGCTGGTGAGGCGATGGGGCTGGTGGGCGCGCCGGCGCTCGCCAAGATCGGGCTCGCGCTGGTCGTGGTATCGCTGTGGATCGCGTTTGCCGCCGGAGCATCGTGCGGCGGCGCGCTCGCCGGGCTGGTTGCGGCAACCGTCGTCTATCAGTCCACGTTTCTCTTCGACCTGGCCACCGAGCGTCTTTTGACCGAGCCTCTCTACGTCGCCGTCTCGCTTGCCTGCGTCGGCACCGCCATGGCGTATCTTCGGCGGCGCGGTAGCGCGGCGCTCCTTGCCACCGCGGCTCTTGCCGGCCTTGCCTACCTGACGCGCACCAACGGCATCCTGCTCGCCGGCGCGCTGGCGGTGGCGATGGTCGCCAAGGACGTGGTCTCGGTGCGCCGCCAGCTGCAGGGCAACATCGACGGCGACGAGGAAGAACCCGCGGCCAGCATCGACTTCGACGGCGACGAGCCATGGACCGCGCAGCTGGCTCCCGAGGAAGAAGAAGAGGATGACGAAGACCTCGCCGATCTTCCGCGCCTTCCGCTCGGGTTGTACGCGGCCGGCCTGGCGGTCTTCCTGCTCGTTGCAGCACCGAGCTGGGTTCCTCGAATGCTCTACGCGGGCGATCCGGTCTATCACGGCTATCTCCCCAACTACCTGTGGGTCGACAGCTACGAGCGCGCGCACGTGCCGGGGGCTCCGCGCTATTCGTGGAAGACCTACGCCGAGGAGCACACGATCGGCGAAGCGATCGCGCGCGCAGGCTACGGCATCAAGCGCGTCTACTTCGACACGCCGCGCGACAAGCTCGGCGTGGCGGCTTCGGCTGCAATGATCGTGGCGCTGGCGGTGCTGCTGGCGCTCCGCGATCGCGCCGCCCTGGCGCTGGCAACAGCCGGGATCCTGCAAACGCTGCCGCTGGCCTGGGTGGCCCTGTCCAACTCCGCTCGGCGCGTCCCCGCAGGCGCGCTGCTGCCCTTCTTCGCCGTCGTCATGGCGGCTGCAGCCGGAGCCACGATGCGATATGCGAGACGCTCGCGCACGGTGGGCGTCGAGACCGTCGAAGGCGCCGAGCCCCAGATCGTCGAGTTCTGACGGCGAAAGGGGTCAGGCGCTTTTTTCGGCCGAGCCGTCCATGAAAGTCTGGCGGCGAACGTGTCCGCCGCAATGAAATGGCTTCTGTCGAACCGCCGGTTCGGCCTGCCCCATTCCCGCGAACAGCCGAAGGAGATCCCATGACCGATCCGAACGAGCAGCGCCGACCCGGGCTTCTCCTGCGCCTTCTTCGCGGCTTCTACCGCACCGGCCGTTTCTTCTTCGCCTCCATCGGCCTGTTCGTCACCATCGTTCCGCTGATCCTGGTCTCGATGATGCTGTCGGACGACCGCGCCGACGAGCTGACGGCACAGGACGCGAAATCGGATGTGGCCGACAGCGTGCTCCTGCAGATGCAGCTCGGCGGCGTGGTCGCCGAGACCGCGCCGGATGCGCGCTTTGCGCTGGTGAACCGCCTGCTCGGCGCGCGCAGCCACCTGTACCTTCCCGACCTGGTCAAGGTGCTCGAACGTGCCTCGCGCGACGAGCGCGTCGACGGCCTGGTAGTGCAGGTCGAGGACCTGATGGCCAGTCCCGCCGCAGTGGCCGAGATGCGCCAGGCGTTCGTACGCTTTCGCGAATCGGGCAAGCCCCTGGCCTTCCATCTGAGCGAGGCCGACACCGAGGACTACTACCTGGCAACCGCCGGCAGCAGCATCGAAATGACTCCGACCGGAACCCTCGAAGTTCCGGGCCCGGTCTTTCAGCTGATGTACATGAGCTCGGCACTCGACAAGCTGGGCATCGAGTTCCAGGTGGTGCGTGCGGGCAAGTACAAGTCGGCGTTCGAGCCGCTGATAGCCGACGGGCCCTCGCCCGCCACCCTGGAGATGATGCGTGCCATGGAAGAGAGCCTGCGCGCGCATCTTGCCGAGACCATCGCGTCCGCGCGCAACGTCGGTGCCGACCAGGTGCGGGCTTGGATGCGCCGCGGACTCTTCACTGCCGAAGAAGCACGCCGTGCCGGGCTGGTCGACAAGCTGTCGTATCCCGCCGATCACGAAACGCGCATGCGCACGGAATGGAACGCGAGCGAGAAGCTGAGGCTGTCGCGCTACGGCACCGCCACCAAGAGCGACGATCCTGCCAGCGGCCCCGGAGCGCCCGACGAGAAGATCGCGGTGATCGAGGCCGAAGGCGAGATCGTGCTCTACGACGACGACGCCGACGAAGGCGGAACCATCACGCCGCGCCGGCTGGCCAAGGCGTTCCGCTGGGCGCGCGAGCAGGACGACGTCAAGGCCGTGGTGTTTCGCATCTCCAGCCCTGGCGGCTCCGCGATCGCCTCCGACCTGATCTGGAAGGAAGTGCGGCGCACCGACAAGAAAAAACCGGTGGTCGTATCGATGGGCGAGTCGGCGGCATCGGGCGGCTACTACGTGGCTGCCGCGGCGTCCCGCATCATCGCCGAGCCGACCACGATCACCGGTTCGATCGGTGTGCTGGCGGGCCTGCCCAAGCTGTCGGGATTCTCCGAGAAGTGGCGACTGAATTTCCACACGGTGACGCAGACCGATCGCGCCGGCCTCTACTCCGTCGCGCAGGAGACCACGCGCGAGGACGAAGAGCTGCTGGCCAGCCACGTCGACGAAACCTACGCCACATTCGTGCGCAAGGTCGCCAAGGGGCGCGGAATGAAAATGGCGCGCGCCTACGCGCTGGCAGAGGGCCGCGTCTACACGGGCGCCGAAGCGCATGCGCTCGGCCTGGTCGACGAGCTCGGCGGCTACACCGAAGCGATCAAGGCGGCGGTAGTGCTGGCCGAGCTCGACACCACCAAGACCTATCCGACCGAGCGCTACGGCTACGAGCGGAACCTGCTCGACTGCCTGCAGTCGTTCTCGAATCTCGAGGACTGCATCTCCGACGACGAGACGTCGCTGGCACTGGACGTCGACACGAAGCTGGCCGCGCAGGTGCACTCCCTCGCCCGCGCCTTCCATCGCGAGCGAGTCCTCCTTCGACTCCCCTTCCTTCTGGCCGGCCCGTAGCACGCTTAAGGGGACAGTCCCCTTAAGCTTAAGGGGACTGTCCCCTTAAGCGCGGACGGCGCGCGGCGGTCTTTCTGACGTCACGCAATGTGTCACAGTTGATGCATCGACGTTGCCTACGGACGCAAGGAGGTCCACTCATGATGGCGAAAGCATTGCCCCTGATGTTCGCGCTGGCCCTGTGCATCGCCCCCGCTTCGGCGCTCGCCGACGATCCCGAGATCGAGGCGGAAAAGACGCGCATGGAGCTGGAGCGCAAGCAGCTCGAACACGATCAGCAGATGCAGCGCAAGATGCAGGAAGCCGATCACAAGATGCGCAAGGAGAGATTGAAGGACGACGACGACGACGATTCGCGCCGCATCATCGAGCGCAGCGAGACGATCGAGGTCGCCCCCGGCCAGTAGGGACTGACCCGAATCCCCAAAAAAACTCCGGCCGGGCAGAGGATTCTGCCCGGCCGGCGTTTTAGCGGGACATGGGTTGTTTGGAATTGTTCTTTCTACGATCGATCAGTTCTGAACTGGCTCGCTCGGTTTCGTGTCAAGGCCCGTTGCCTCTCCCGTAACGACCTCAATCGACGAGACCTCACCGTTGGCCCTGGCGTGCACGCGCACGTTCTTGCCACCGATGTCTGCTAGATCCGTTCCCTTCGGCGCTCGGAACAGCCCGTTTTTCCCTTCGATCCCGAAAGTTCCTTCATCCACGTCCAGAACGACGAGCCGGCCGTTCAGGACAGGTCGAGGCTTTCCTCCAACCGTGCCCGCTTCGGTGACGTCGCCAGGAGCCTTGGCGGCGCCGCCAGAAACGGTCGTTTGGGTGCCCCCCGGCACCGGCCCGGGAACTTCCGAGGCGGCGCCGGAGCTTCCGGCATCGATCGCAGCGGTGCCGGTCACTCCGACTGCCGCTTGCGAGACGCTGCCGGTCACGCCGGCATCCGACCGCATGCCGGCCTTCGTCACTGCCGCGGCGTGGGTTGCCGAGGAGTCCGAAGGAACCGCCAGCGCAGCCAGCAGCGCCGCAAGGGAAAATCGCACGAGCTTCTTGTCACTCATCTCCTTCATCACCTCCACGCCATCGCTGAAGCAGCTTGCGTGCCGAACCTAAGTCACTGATTTCGCAGCGGCGACGCATTCGCGCGCGCCCACCGCCGGGGCGATTGGCCCCAGCGCTGTTGCCAATGTCCCCAGTCATCGGTGGAATCGGGCGCCGTGCTGGCGCGCAAGCTCACAGTGGTCCTGGTCGCCGTGGTCGCCGTTGCAGGCGCGGCCTTCGCGCTGCTGTGGACCGCTGACTTCGAGCGCACCCTGGAAGACTCCAAGATCAATCGTCTCGACATGCTGACCCAGGCCACCCGGGTGGCCGTCGAGAACATGCTCAGCACCGGCAGCCTTGCCGATCTCGCGCGCATGGTGCGCCGTCTGGAGGCCTCCGAAGAGGTGGTCGGCGTGATGGTACTCAATCGTCAGGGCGAGCCCATCGTCCGCACGGCGTTCAGCTCCACTCCCGCGCTTCGCGCGCTCGCAGCCGACACCTGGGCACCGCCGGCTTTCCTGATCCACGGCGAGCATCGTTTCACGCGCGTTGCTCCGCTTACCGGCCGCGGCAACGTCGTGATCGGACGCCTGGCGGTCATCCAGGACTGGGCCGACCTTCAGCAGGCGCGCTCAAACGCGCGCTGGCGAGCGGCGCAGCTCGGTCTGACGCTGGCGCTGGCGCTCTCGGCGGTGCTCTGGCTCTTCGCGTACGGCCTGGTGGTCAAGCCGCTATCGCGGCTTGCGGGCGCGGTCGAAGCGATCGCCCGCGGCCGCATGGGACCCCAGACGCGCGTGCACCTTCCCCAACGCGACGAGATCGGTTCCCTGGCGCGCGCGCTCAATCAGATGCAGGACCAGATCGAGAGCGCCACCGAAAGCCTTCGCGCCGAGCACGACGAGCGGCTCAAGGCCGAGCGCTCCCTGCATCTGTCGGAGCGCCTTGCCGCGATCGGCCAGCTCGCGGCCGGCGTCGCGCACGACATCGGCACCGCACTCAACGTCGTGCAGGGCCGCGCGCAGCTGCTTCTCGAAGAGAAGGGTCTCGGCGCGGCCCAGCGCCGCCAGCTCGAAACCATCGTCGGACAGTGCGAGCGGATCTCGCAGACCGTGCGGCGCCTGCTCGGCTTCGCGCGCACGACTGAAAGCGAGCCCCGCAGCAACGACATGGGCGACATCGTGCGCGACACGCTCGAGCTGCTCGCCCCCAAGCTCAAGCCCTTCCAGGTTCGCACCACGCTGCCCGAACAGCCGGTCGAAGCGGTGGTGGATCGCAAGCGCATCGAGGAGCTCCTGGTCAACCTGGTGATGAACGCGGTGCAGGCGATGGGCACCAGCGGCCAGCTCGAGATCGCGCTGGCCTCTCCGGTGCGGTCGCCGAGAGTACAGGGTGATTTTGCGCTGCTCACCGTGGCCGATACCGGCCCGGGCATTCCCGAGGAGCATCGCCGCCACATCTTCGAGCCGTTCTTCACGACCAAGGAGGTCGGAGTGGGCTCGGGCCTGGGGCTTGCCATCGCCTACAAGGTCGTCACCGATCACGGAGGTTCGATCGAAGTGGAAAGTGAAGTGGGAAACGGTTCGCGCTTCCTCGTCTATCTGCCGCTGGCAACGCTTGCCGGCGGGGCCTCCGGCGCAGCTGGCGAGGCGGCAGCATGAGCACAACAGGCGCCAAACCAGCGGACAAGCCGCGGATCCTGATCGTCGATGACGAGCCCGAGTTCTGCCGCTTCCTGGAGGACTGTCTGGGCCAGGACGAGTACGCGATCACCAGCGTGCACGACGGCGATGCCGCGCTCGAAGCGCTCGGGCGCGGCTTCGATCTGGTGCTCACCGATTTTCAGATGACGGGCCTGTCCGGAATGGACGTGATCGCCGGCGTGCGCGCCGCCGATGCGTCGGTCCCCGTCATCCTCATCACCGCTTTCGGCACCATCGAGCAGGCCGTGGAAGCGATGCGCACCGGCGCCTACGACTACGTCACCAAGCCCGTGTCCATCACCGAGCTGCGCTCGCGCGTGCGCCGCGCATTGGAAACCCACGAGCTTCGCAGCCAAGTCGCCCGCCTGGAAGCGCTTGCCGGCGAGCGCAGCGCCATCGACGGCATCGTCGCCCACTCCAAGGGCATGCGGCGCGTGGTCGAAACCGTGCGGCAGCTCGAACGATCGCGCAGCAACGTTCTGCTCACCGGCGAGAGCGGCACCGGCAAGGAGCTGGTCGCGCGCGCTCTGCATCGCTACAGCCCCGTTTCCACAGGACCGTTCGTTCCGGTCAACTGCGCCGCCATCCCCGAGCAGCTGCTGGAGAGCGAGCTGTTCGGCCACGTGCGCGGAGCTTTCACGGATGCACGCGCCGACCGCGCCGGCCTTTTCGAGATCGCCAGCGGAGGCACCATCTTCCTCGACGAGATCGGGGAGATGTCGTCGGTGCTGCAGGCCAAGCTGCTGCGCGTGCTCGAGGACGGAACGGTCCGGCGCGTCGGCAGCGCAACGACCGAGACCGTTTCGGTGCGCGTGGTGTCGGCAACCAACCGCAACCTGGAGACCGAGGTGACGGCAGGACGGTTCCGCGCCGACCTCTTCTATCGTCTCAACGTGGTCGAGATCCGCATCCCGCCGCTGCGCGACCGGCCCGAGGACGTGGCGGCGCTGATCGCGCACTTCCTGCAGGAAATCGGCGGCGGCACCCGCAAGCTCAGCGAACAGGCGCGCATGACGCTGCTCGGCTATGCATGGCCGGGCAACGTGCGTCAGCTCCGCAACGCCATCGATCACGCCCTGTCGCTGTCCAGCAACGAGACCATCGAGGTCGAGGATCTGCCCGAGGCCCTGCGCCGGCACGCCGCCGAAGCGGGCGGACACATCCCGTCGATGCCCGACGCCGAGATGGCCGGCCTGACGCTGGCCGAGCTGGAACAGCGCCACATCATGCAGGTCCTGGAACGGACCGGCGGCAATCGCAGCGCGGCCGCGGCGTTGCTCGGCATCGACCGGAAGACGCTGTACAAGCGTCTGCGGCGTGAACCTTCGTGACAATCGGTGTCACATTTGCCGAGGGGCCGGCCACGGCCGGCCCCTCGGCTTGCGAGTTCATGGCCATGAGTCCGCCCCGTAATCGTCGCAATCCGGTCCTTCGCCGTCGTCACCATCGCCATCGGAATCTGCACGTGGGTCGCCGTTGCAGCAACATGACATGATGTGAGCGAATTCGATGGGACAGCGCCGGGCAGAGTGATAGCCGCTTTCGTCGGGGTACATACGTTCCTCCTGAGTGCATTTGTGTTCGTGACAAACGCTCGCGATGGTCACGTGCTACAACACTAACGAACCGATCGCGCAGTCTCGCCGGGGAAACGTTTAATTGCTGAGAATCGCACGCTGGTGCGGTTTTCGTCACATAGGCAGGACGAGATTGACTGCATCTTGGAGATAGGAAGTGGTCGCCAGACGCGAGATCGAGGAGGCAACGACAGACGCGCAAGACGGCGGCGTCTTGACGAGTCAGCTTGCCGACGTTGCCGGCCGAATTTACGACGTCATGCAAGACCGCGGACTGACTCAGACTGATCTGATGCGTCGGTTCAACGCAGCGCGGCCGAAAGTATTGACCACGAAGGAGGCCCGGAATGCGACGCCGCCCTTGAGCAACCGCTGGAGCTTGAACCGCATACTTCAGGCCCGCCTACCGGACACCGACGCAATCAAGAAACTGTCGGTCGACAGCGTGCGAGTCTTCGCCGAAGCGCTCGGAACTTCGGCGGAATATCTCCTCGGCGGTCCTGACCCCTCCAGCGCCTTCGTGCTCTGGGACCCGCTGAGTGATCCGTCCCGCGCTCAGAAACTTCTCGATCTCATGTCTCTTCATGAACAGCGCGCCAGTACCGTAGTCGGCTGGTCCAGAGCGATTCCATGTTCCCTGACGAGCGGCGAGTTCATGGAGGCGTACCATCTGGCGATCTTCGGACAGGACGCAGCAGGCTGTGCCGCCGCATCGCTCTACAACGGCGTCGGTAGAATCCGACGTGAACGATTCCTAGGTTCACGACGCCGGCGAGAATGGGATCTCACACAAATCATGTTTTGTTCTGACCTTGCAGCGATCATAGAGGGAAGTCAGCCGTATGATTCCATACCGGCGGAGCTTCGCCACCAATGCATCCGGGATCTTCGTGGACTCATAGTTGACAGGACGACTGGCGTGCAACTGGTAGTAGCCGACGAATCAAAAGCCCTCAGGTATGCACTACAGATATACGACTCCGTCATCGTCTTTGGCCGTTCCCTTGCGGTGTGGCGGGACTATGCCGGAAACGTCCGATGGTCTTCCCGTGATGCAACGGTACGAGAGACGGCTGATCTCCTAGGCCAGATCCGTTACGAAGCGACCCACCACCAGCCTGACAGCGTAGTGTCTTTTCTGGACGCAATGCTCGCCAGATGATGCGCCGACGCGTCGACTGGCTTGCTACCGGATTGGCCGTTCCTTACTCTTGAGCCACGATCCGGACGCTTTTTAGGAGCCCTTGCATGCAGTACGCTCAGCGCAATCCATTGCCGTTGCCCCCTGGCGGGGCCTCCGGGAACGTCGTGTCGGAGATCAACACCGTCTTCGACTGGGAGTATGCGCTCAGCCGCGAAAAGCTCATGGCTCTCTACGAGAAGGGCAAGGCGGCGACGTGGAATGCGTCCGACATCGACTGGTCCATCAACGTCGATCTGGATGCGTTCATCCGCTCCCGAGTGGATGCCGGCGTCCATCACATGGTCAATGCGCTGCTGGCCCCGCCGATCCCGCTGGAGCCCGAACAGCTCATCGAGATGAACCTGAACACCAACGCGTGGATGCTCTCGCAGTTCCTGCACGGGGAGCAGGGCGCGTTGCTGGCGACCGCCAAGATCGTGCTGTCGGCGCCGATGGAGGAAGGCAAGTTCTACGCCGCCAACCAGGTCGCCGACGAAGCGCGACACGTCGAGGTCTACCATCGCTACCTTACCGAGAAGCTCGGGCGCAGCTTCGAGGTGAACCGTCACCTGCGGATCCTGCTCGATCAGATCCTGTCGGACTCGCGCTGGGACATGACCTACCTCGGCATGCAGATCCTCGTCGAAGGCCTGGCGCTCGCCGCCTTTGGTTTGATGAAGGTGCAAATGCCCGACGAGCCGCTGATCCAGGACATCACCTCGCGCATCATGCAGGACGAGTCACGGCACGTGGCCTTCGGCGTGCTCTCGCTCGAGGACATCTACCGCAACCAGCTGACCTCGGCCGAGCTGCGCGAGCGCGAGGACTTCGTCATCGAGGCGACCTACCTGATGCGCGATCGCCTCCTCATGGAGCAGGTCTACGAGCGCATGGGCTGGGACGTCGACCTGTGGGTGAACTGGGCCAAGAGCACGCCGTACATGACGGGCTTTCGGCGCATGCTGTTTTCCAAGATCGTGCCCAACCTTCGGCGGCTCGGCCTGCTGACGCCGCGAGTGCGCGACGCCTACGAGAAGATCGGCATCCTCGAGTTCGCCGACATGAAGGACTCGACCGAAGATCCCGACGTGATGCCGCCCGAAGAGCTGGTGCGATTGATCCAGCAGTTCCAGGCCGCCGCGGCCACGCCGGCGGCGCCGGCGTAGCTGTGGGCAGGCGGCGCCCACGGCCAAAGCCGATCCGCCGCGCTCGTCAGATCGCCAGGGAGTGATCACGATCGCCGACGTTCGGCGAAAGAATGTCGCGCGGCAGCCGAAGCAGGCGGTGCATGCGGGCCCACTGGTTGGCGTCGGCGATGGCGGTGGCCAGGTCGAGGATGCCGATATCGTCGTAGCCCGCAGCGCGCAGCGCCTCGACCATCTCGGCCGTCGTGCGCGCCGGGTAGCGCGTACCGACGAAGATGAAAGCCTCGACCGGATCGGAGGGCCGAGGATGAAAGCCCTGCGCCTGCTCGATGCAGGCAGGCAGATACTCTTCGACCAGCCCGTGCACCCTCGCCACCGTCTCGCGCGACAGGCTGCTGTGAACGTCGCGTTCGTCGAGCGCGAGCTTCAGGACCTCGACCATCTTCGGGCACGCGTGCAAAGGTCTCAGGTCTTCGCCGACCTGTCGGCCGGTGCCGCGCAGATACGACGGCTCGATATCACGGCACGCCTGCTCGAAGGTTTTGGCGAAGGGCCGATTGGCCAGGTCCATCCGTCCCATCAGCAGCGTGCCGAAAAAAACCGAGACGCGGCGCATGAACGGGATTCGCGACATCGATTCGGGCACGAACTCCGAGTCGACGTGGAGCAGGTCGGCCATGCGATTGATGAAGTGGAAGCCGCCCAGGACCAGCACGTAGTCGATGGCGGCATTGCCGGCGACGCGGCGGAGCGGCTCGAGATCGACTGGCGTCAGCGTCGCCGGGGATTCGAAGGCCTTGCGGACGAGGCCGGCCAGCGCCACCTCGACGGGATCAGCGCCGGTGACTGCCCCTTGGAGCAGCGACGCGACCTTGGTTCCATCTCCTCCTGCAGCCTGCAGGAACGCCGTATGGCCGTCCTCTCAATAGACGCACTGGTTCAGGCGCGAGACCATGGCCGCGACCAGCTCGCGCCGGGCACGCGGCTCCTCCCCGACCCACATTGCGAGCTCCCAGGTCCGGATCATGCGGCGCATCGAGGCCGGGCGAAGGCTGAACAGGCGCACGACGTTGGCGACAAGGCCGACGCCGACCACCGAGTGCATGTAGCGAACGACCGGGACGAGCTCGGCGCCCGCATTGCGCGGGGAGATGGTCTGGATGTAGGCCATGGTCGCCTCCCTTTGCGGGCGGCACCGAGCGCCACCCGCCCTGCAACGGCTCCATAGCCCTGCGCAACGGCATCGCAAACCGGGCAACCACGACATAGGGCGGCGCTTCGCGTGACGGTGGGTTCGGCTACATTGCGGGCATGCGCTTCCGCTACCGACGCACCATGTCTCCGTCGATCCTCTCCGTCGTCCTCGTGTTCGCGACCAGTGCGGCCGCCCTGGCTGCCGAAGCCAGCCCCGAGGACGAAGCCAAGCGCCAGGCCGGCGTCGCCGCTGCCATGGGCCCGACCGAGCGCAGCGAGCAGGACAAGGCGCGCGACGCCGATGAGAAGCCGCAAGCCATTGCCGAGTTTGCCGCGCTCAAGCAGGGCTTGACCATCGCCGACATCCACGCGGGCGACGGCTACGTTACCGAAGTGTTGATGGGCTCGGTCACTCCCTACGGCAAGGTGTACGCCAACAACGACCCCGCTCTGCTCTCTGCGGCAGAAGCGCAGGCGTGGGAGAAACGGCTCGAGAGTCCCGACACCGCCGATCTGGTTCAGCTCGAAAAACCGCTGTCGCAGCCGCTGCCCTACTACGCCAAGGCGCTGCACGCCGTCTTCAGCATCGGCGCCTACCACCACACCGTGTCGCGCGGCATCGACCGGCGGGCACTACACCAGACGATCTTCGATTCGCTGACGCCCGGCGCCGTCTACATCGTCGTCGATGCGCGCGCCGGCAAGGCAGCGGACGACGCCAAGGCCGCTGCATCCTGCCGCACACGCCCCGAGCTGGTGCGCGAGGAAGTCGAGGCCGTCGGCTTCCGGTTCGTGGCAGAAAGCGACGCACTCGAGATCGCCGGCGACGGCCGCACCTCGGATGCGTGCAGCCGTAAGGTGTTGCCGGATCGCTTCATGCTCAAGTTCGAGCGGCCTGCGAGCTGACGTCCCCCGAGTTCGAGTCGTTGCATCCGTGCGCGACGCAATCGCGCGCGAATTGCATTTCATGATCCCCCTTCGGTGTCATTGCGCCGAAGATTCCGGCGATGCGCACGTCCACCTCTCTACCTGGATACGAACTCGCGTGTAACCATCCAGTTGCTGTGAGTTCGTGAATTGCCGAGTGCGGCGTGAAGCGAACAAGGATGGTGAGATCATGGTAAAACCTCTGACATTCATCACGATGGTCGTGGCCACGATGCCGCTTCTCGGCACGGGCTGCGTCGTCAAACGTGAACACGAGATCCACACGACGACGACTCGCTCGCCGGTCGTCTCGCACGACATCGTCGTACAACGCCCGCCCATGCCCGATCCGCGCGTGGAGATCCGTACGACGCCCCCTTCGTCCGAGTTCCGTTGGGTCGAAGGCCATTGGGAATGGAACGGCGCCGACTGGGAATGGTCGGCCGGATACTGGACTCCGTAGACTTGCGAAAATTTGCCGGCGCTCGCTTCTTCGGACGGGCGTTCGGCATCGGTGATGCCGCGGTCGCTGCAGTCACGAGCAGCGACCGCGGTTTTTTTTTGCCCGCGCAGCGCCGTTCCAACCGCTTGGCCCAACGGGCTTCCTTCGCTATCGGTGCGTTCATGGCCGACCAGCTCATCGACGATCGCGGCGAAGTGCGTTTCGGGACCTTCGCCGAGCCCGTCCTGGACGTGAACCACCGGGATTTCGCGCTGCTGAGTCCGCACGACCGGCCGCGCGGTGCACTGGCCAGGCACTTCGGCTTCAACCAGTTCCAGTTTCTCGGCGGTCTCTCACCCACGCTGCTGTTCGGCTGCGCCATCGCCGACATCAAGTACGTGGCCACGGCCTTCGTCTACTTCTACGAGCCGGCGAGCCGCCGCCTCGTCGAGCACAGCTTTCGGGCGCCGCTGGGGCTCGGCTGCCGTTTCGACCAGCGCCCCGAGGATGGAAGCGCGACCTTGCGCAGCGGATCCAATCACTTCGCGATGACGGCCACGCGCACGCCGCAGCAGCGGCACCTGTGGGTCAAGCTGGCCGACGGCGTCGAGATCGACGCCCTGTTCGACGAGCAGAGCCCGCGCATCGAGCCGATGTGGATCTGCACGCCAGCCGGCGCCACCGGCTGGGTGTTCGCGCGCAAGACCGCCGGCGCTGCGGTGACGGGAAGCGCGACGTGGAACGGGCGCCGCATCGATCTTGGCGAGATCGGGATCTTCGGACACAACGACTGGAGCGCCGGCTACATGCGCCGCGAGACGTTCTGGAACTGGGCCTGCCTTGCCGGCCGCCTCGCCGACGGGCGCGTGGTCGGGATGAACCTGTCGTGCGGCGTCAACGAGACCAGCTACACCGAAAGCTGCTTCTGGATCGACGGCAAACTGCACACCACCGGCACCGTCGCCTTCGACTACGACCGCCGGGAGCTCATGAAGCCGTGGAGCGTACGCGGCAAGGGCGTCGACCTGTCGTTCACGCCCGAAGGCCGCCACACCGAGAAGGTCAACGCCCTGATCGTCGCAACCAACTTCCAGCAGCTCTTCGGCCGCTACACCGGCAAGCTGACGACAACGACCGGCGAAGCCGTAACGATCGAGAACCTGTACGGCTACATGGAACGGCACTACGCAAAGTGGTGAAGCTCCGGACGCGACCACGTCACTTCAGCGCCAGGGCAGTTCACCTGCCAACGTACACCGCCAAGCCAGCGCAGCGGTGAATGTCTTCATTCGACGACGTCACTTCAGGCCGCGCACAGTGGGCGCGGCCTGCCACTATTCAGCGCACTGCGCGAAGCCATTCAGCGTATCGGTCACCTCGAACACGTCGCCGATGTCGTAGAAGTCGACGGTGACGAAATTCGGCAGGCGCCCGCTCTCGGTCTGGCACTGCAGCGCGCGATCCTCGAACAGCGGGTTGTGGTTGACCTGGTTCGCAAGCTGCGGCGAGCCGACCAGGTCGGTCAGGAAGTGGTTGAGAATGTAGAGGCTGTTGGCCATGTCGCCGCGGTTGATCGAGCAGACGAAGTCCTCGGCGCTCTCGAACGAGTACGGGGTCTCCCACGCGAAGTCCCACACGTAGTGATGCCAGGGCAGCGACGCGGCCGAGTCGTCGGTGAAGACGATCAGGCGCTTTCCCGAAGCGACGAGCTGCTGCATGGCCGGCCACGGCATGCCCACCGGCTGCTCGTGCAGGTACGGCATCAGGCCGGCATCCGTGAACGCCTGCTGCATCTGCGCCTCGGTGATGTAGCTTTCGAAGATGATGCTGACCACCGATTCGGGATCCACGAGCAGGTGCTCGCGGATCGCCGACAGGCCATCGACCATCGAGGTCTTGCCGATGGTCGTGGGCCCGCCGTAGCTGCATGAGCCGTGGCAGAACCATAGGCCGCCCTCGTACTCGTAGCTGTCGAGCATCATCGAGGTGATGCCTTCGGCGAGCTGGCGCGTCAGGCCGTAACGCTGATTGGGTCCGAACCAGTCGTCCTCGATGCTCGAGTAGGCGTTGTGCGTGGTGGGATGGGCGACTTCGTCGAAAGTACGGTCGCACAGGTCGGCGCGTCCGTTGCAACGGCCCGCGACGCCGGTGCAGCTTCCGTCGGCGTTCCCGTCGTCGAACAGGTCGCAGTCGGTGCCGAGATCGTCGCTGCTGCTGGCGCGACGGCAGGCGCGGCAGCGCGCCCGCTCGGCCACGCAGTCGCCGAGATCGGGAGCCCCGTCGCACGAGCCATCGAGCACGGTGTTCATGTCCAGGCCCGCACAGGTACCGGCAACCGCCGCATCGATGCCGCGCTCTGCTGCCGCGACCTTTCCGCTGTCGTCGGCCGTGATGGCGTCGAGACAATCGGCCAGCGCTTCGGCCGAGGTAACGGTAGGGACTGCCGCCTTGCGGCACGCGTCGTAGAGGCTGGTCATCGTCAGGCCGAGCTTGGTCGCTGCTTTCAGGATCTTGCCCTGACAGGCCGCGCCACGGGCGTCCTCGCTCTTGAGGATCGCCACGTCGTCGAGATCGGGTCCCAGGACATCGTCGAACAGGCCGATGGTCTCGTCGACGACGACGCTGCCCACCAGCGAGGGATGCCGGTAGGCGAAGTCGGGCTGGGTGCGGCAGCTGGCGCTCGAGATGTCGCGCAGCTTGGCCAGCGCATCGCCGACCTTGCCGCTGGCGTCGCTGGCAACGCAGTCCTCGGCCGAGCATCCGACCAGGTCCTCGCCAGCGGCGCTCTTCAGGCACTTCGCGTATTCCTTGGCGCGCGCCTTGGCGAGCTTGGCCGAGGCGGTGGCCGTCGACTGCAGGCATTTCTGCTGCTCGGCGCTCTGGACCTGCGCGGCGCTCGGTTGCGCGAGACAAGCCACGGCGAATGCGGCGCCCAGCGCCTGACGAATGCTGATCATTTTGGATTCCCCCAGCCGAGGCCGCGGTGGACGCGACCGGCTACGATGGGCCGGTTATCGCACGCGGGCCGAGGCGGTTCCAAGAGGAAACGCGGCCGTCGGCGCGGTGGACTGTACCCGCACGACCACCACACGCCGCTGCGGCGCATTCCCGGGCTGGCCGAAGGCAGTCGAGAGGTCTAAGCTTCGGGCATGAAGCTCGCCTCCGCATTGGCCGCGACGATCCTGGCACTCGCCTGCTCCCCGGCAATCGCCCACGAAAGCCCCGATCACGGCGACGTCGTACGGTTCGGCACCTTCCCTCAGAATGACGATTTCGGCGACGCCACCGGGCGCCGGCTCGGGACCCGGACCGGAACGCGCAGCCTCGGCGCGCACTCGAACGGCCTGGGTCGCCTCGGCGACGGAACGGGAACGCGCCGCTTCGGATCGCACGGCGACAACCTCGGATCGCTGAACGGCGCAAGCATAGAAGGCGGCCGCGATCACGGCCTCGGCGTCTACCGCGGCGGCGGGATCGGCTCATGGTCCGGCGGCAACATCGGCGACAACGCCGCGCCGCCACCGCGTCGCAGCGGCCCCATCCGTCTCGGACGCTGACAGAAAAACAAAAGGGGTCAGGCACCTTTTTTGAAAGGTGCCTGACCCCTTTTTCTACTCAACGGCGGAGCAGTCGGCGAGGCAGAAGCCAGGGCCGTTGCCGTTGTCCATGCCGTCGTCACAGACCTCGCCGCGCGTGGCGTTGACCGTGCCATCGCCGCAGCCTGCGGTCGTGCAGTTGGCGTCGCAGGCAAACGTCTCGCCGGCGTCGTCGCAGTCCTCGCCGCGCGTGGCGTTGACCGTGCCATCGCCGCAGCCCGCGGTCGTGCAGTTGGCATCGCAGGCGAAGGTCTCGCCGGCGCCGTCGCAGTCCTCGCCGCGCGTGGCGTTGGTCTGGCCGTCGCCGCAGGACGCGTTCGAACAATCGGCGTCGCACCCGAAACTCTCGCCATTTCCGTCGCACTGCTCGACGCCACCGCCGGGGCCGCTGGTGCAGTTGGCGGCGTTGCAGGTCAAGCCGTCGCCGCAGAACGCGGCGTCGCACGAGTTGATGCAGCGATCGTTGTTGCTCGCGTTGTTGTCGTCGCACTCCTCGCCGGCCGCCGGATTGACGGTACCGTCGGGACAGGCCGGGAACGTGCAGTTGGCATCGCAGGTGGCGCTGTTGCCCCCGGTGTCGCACTGCTCGCCCGCCGAGAGATTGAACTGCGAGTCGCCGCAGCCTGCCGTACTGCAATCGGAGTCGCAGGTGGCGGACTGACCGCTGGTGTCGCACTGCTCGATTCCGCCGCCAGGTCCGGTAGCGCAGGTCGGGTCATTGCACAGCACGCCGTCACCACAGCTGGCCAGCTCGCAGTCGTTGCGGCACGGGTCGTTGTTCTCGCCGTCGGCATCGTCGCAGCCTTCGGGCGTCCCGCCCTGGCCGGTGGTGCAGCTGGCGTGCGAGCAGGTCAGGCCGTCACCGCAAACCGCCGTCTGACAGCCGGCCGTGCAGGTGCGCGTGTCGCTGTTGCTGGCGCCGGCGTCGCACTGCTCGCCTGAGGTGGTGTTGACGTTGGAATCGCCACAGACCACGGCGCTGCAGTCGTCGTCGCAGTCGGCCGATTCCGATGATCCGAGGCTGCCGGTGCCGTCGTCGCAGAACTCGGGACTGGAGCAGCCGCCGCCCGTGCACTGGAAGCCGTCTCCGCAGAACGCCGTCCTGCAGAACGAGCCCGGCACCGTCGAGCTGCTGGGACAGTCGTCGGTGTCCGAGAAATTACTGTCGTCGCACTGTTCGCCGCGCACGGGATTGGTCCAGCCGTCGCCGCAGGACGCGATCGTGCAGTTCGCATCGCATGACAGGGAGTTGCCGCCCGTATCGCACTCTTCGCCGCTGCCCGGAGCAGGAGCATTGGTGTTGAGCGGGTTGTGGTGACCGTCCGGGCAGGCAGGAGCCGAGCAGTTCGAATCGCAGGTCGGCGTGTTCAGAGCCTGATTGTTGGGGAGGCCGGTGCCCTCGTCGCACGTCTCTCCGGACGGGTTGTTGACGAGCGCGTCGCCGCACAGCGCGAACGTGCAGTCGTCGTCACAGGTGGCCGAGAAGCCGACGTCGTCGCAGTCCTCGTCCCAACCCGGATTGGTCACGCCGTTGCCGCAGACGCGCGATACGCACGAGTTGGAGCAATTGTCGGCATCGAAGTCGTTGCCGTCGTCGCACTCCTCGTCGTCGCAGATCGCACCGTTGCCGCACACCGGCAGCGTGCAGTCACGGTCGCAGCCGTCGCACGAGAAATTGTTGCCGTCGTCGCACTGCTCGCCGCCCTGCTGGCTTCCGTCGCCGCAGAAGCCGCCGGTCTGCGCGCCGAGGAACAGGGCCTCCACTCCGGTGTCGCCGAAAATGACGGCATGCACGGCTTCGGCCAGGCGGTCGTTGAGGTGCTCCTGGATGTCCCACACCGTGATGCGGCCCTCGAAGCGGCCGCCGGTGACATCGGGCGTGATCTGGTCGTAGCCGGTGGTGGCCAGCGGGATGTCGCAGAACTCCTCGATGTCCCGCGCCAGCTTCGGGAAGACCTCGCCGATGCGCTTGTCGTACTTGTCGATCAGGGTGGTCTCGACGGTGCCCGGCGGCATGATCGTGGCGCCGCAATCGAGCGCGCCCGCGACCTTCTTGTCGTCGTCGCGGAAGCACAGCGAGCGGAAGCGTGCCTGCGCGCCGATGGTACGCCGGGCCTGCGCATTGATCGCGTCCATGCAGGCCAGCGCCGACGGCGCCAGCGGGCCGGGACCGGGCAGGTTCAGCGCCGGCATGAAGATCTTGGCCGTCTCCATGCCGATGTCGACGAGGCACTGACCCACGTCCGCCCAGTCGTCGGAGGCCGGCGAGCAGGCGTCGTCCAGGTCGACGTCGCTCGGCAGCACGTTGAGGAGCGGGTTGTCGTCGTTCAGGCAGCGACGCGACAGGACCTCACCCGCACGCTCGCCGCTGAAGGCCAGAAGCTGCAGGCGACGGTCGGCCTGAAGGTCGCCGGTGCCGGGCCCGCCGAGTTCCTCGGGATCCTCCATGCAATTGATGCTCGGGTCGAAAGAGCCGAAGGCGGTGCGGCGAACGCAGTTGACGCGAACCTGCAGGGCCGTGGCCATCGCGCCGCGCGCGACCCGCGAGGCCGCGTCACGGCACCGTACTTCGGCGTCGGTCAGCTGCGCGCCTGCCGGAGCGGCAATTAGAGCCGCGGCAGTGGCAAGAGCGGCCAGTGGGAATCGAAGGAGGCGGACAGGATGCATCGAAGTCTTCATCGTCATGCCTCCTACTCGACGTCGCAGCCGGAATCGCAGCCGTCGCCGTTGTTCATATTGTTGTCGTCGCACTGCTCGCCGGCGCTGACGTTGATGGTGCCGTCGCCGCAGACCGCGGCCGTGCAGTTGGCGTCGCAAGTCGCGGTCTCGCCGCCGGTGCCGGCGCCGTTGCCGTCGCAGGTCTCGGAGGCCGCGCCGTTGATGCGGCCGTCGCCGCAGACCGCGAACGTGCAGTCGTTGTCGCACGTTGCCGAGTTGCCGGCGGTGTCGCAGTCCTCGCCCGCGGTGAAGTTGAGCGTGCCGTCGTTGCAGGCGGCCGCCGTGCAATTGGCGTCGCAGGTTGCCGTCTCGCCGCCGATTCCCGCGCCATTGCCGTCGCAGCTCTCACCGGGGGTGACGATGCCGTTGCCGCAGGTCGTCGGCGTGCAGTTGCCGGAGGCCGCATCGTCGCAGCCGTCGCCGTTGGTCAGATTGCCGTCGTCGCAGGTCTCGCCCGAGGTCACCACGCCGTTGCCGCAGTCGGTGATCGTGCAGTTGCCGTCGCAGCCGTCGCCGTCGACCAGGTTGCCGTCGTCGCATGCTTCGCCCGAAGCACGCGCCGGCGGCGTGACGTTGAGCGGGTTCAGCGTGCCGTCGCCGCACATTGCCGTCGAGCAGTTGCCGTCGCAGGTCGCGGTCACGCCGTCGCCATCGCATTGCTCGGGCCCGCCGCCGGGGCCCGTGGTGCAGGTGGCGCCGTCGGTGCATGCGAAGCCGTCCCCGCAGGTGGCGGTGATGCAGAACGGCGTGCCGGCGGGATTGCCGCTCGGGCACGAGTCGTCGTTGGCCGCGTTGCCGTCGTCGCACGTCTCGCCGCGCGTGCCGTTGACGTCGCCGTCGCCGCAGGAAGCCGGCGTGCAGTTGGTGTCACAGGCGCTGGTCTCGGCTCCGGCGTCGCAGACCTCGCCGGCATCCAGCACCGCGTCCTGACAGAAGGGCAGCTGGCAGGGACCGCGCAGGCTCGGGCCGGAGCCGTCGCCGCAAGTATCAGGCGCATTCGAATCGTTGGCGTCGGCGCTGTCGCATTGCTCGCCAGCGCTGACGTTGAGCTTGCCGTCGCCGCAGAGCTGGTGGGTGCAGTCGTCGTCGCACGCCGGAGATTCGCCGCCATGGTCGCACTCCTCCTCCCAGCCCAGGTTGCGAACGCCGTTGCCGCAACGTTCGACCAGGCAGTCGAAGGTGCAGCCGTCGCCGTCGGCGGTATTGCCGTCGTCGCACTCCTCGCCGGCCGGATTCGGCGGATTGCCGCCGTCGATGGCACCGTTGGCGCAGGCCGGGAGCGAGCAGTCACGGTCGCAGCCATCGTTGCTGACGTGGTTGCCGTCGTCGCAGGCTTCGGTGCCGGCAACGCTGCCGTCGCCGCAGTAGTTGCCGACGGGGAAGAGCTCGGCCATCACTCCGGTGACCGCACCGACGATGGAATCGTTGAGCGAATCGAAGACGTCGTCGAGGGTCAGGCGGTCCGTCCACTCGCCGCCACTGTGGTCAGGAGTGATGTCCTCGAAGCCGAGTACGAACAGGTCCTTGTCGCACTGGTTGTAGAGGACGATGCCGAGAGTCTCGGCGGGGACTTCCAGACGTTTGTCGGCCTTGAGCCAGCCGGTGGTGTTGAACGCGCCGGGCGGCGTGATGTTGGCGTCGCAGTCGTAGACTCCGCCACCCTCGGCCAGCATGTCGTCGGCGCGGAAGCACCGCGCGCGCCAAAGGTTCAGGGTAAAGAGCGTCTTGCGCGCCTGCGATGCCGTCAGTCCCAGGCACTCGACCTCGCCTTCGTCCACAGGAGCGAAGAGCGGCAGGATGTCGAGGCGGGCATGGACCGTGTCGGCCGCCTCCTTGCCGAGGAAGACCGCGCATTCGACCGCGTCATCCCAGTTCGTGGCGCTGCCGCATGCCGAGGCGGGATCGAGGACGTCGGCGGGCACGACGTTCTTGGCGGGATCGTCGTCCTGGCAGAAATTCGTCAGGCGCCGGGAATGGGCTTCGATGGTGCCGAGCAGCCTGCTCAGCTTGAGGTCGATGCGCGAATCGCCGGTGCCGGTGCCGCCAAGGGCTGGCGGGTCGGCCTGACAGTCGGTGCTCAGGTGCACCAGGCCCGAAAGCCGGCCGCGAACGCATTCGGTGCGTGCTTTCATGATGTTGGACGCGCCGTACCGGGCCGCGGTGGCCAGCAGGTCGCGGCAGCGAATCTCGTTGTCGCTCAGCGCGTGGGCGCTGGGCGCAAGCGCGGCCAGCGCAAGCACGGCCGCTACGGCGCTCGCGGCGCGAGCGGCAGATGACGGAATCTGGACTGACATTCGAACCCCCTGCGTTGTGTCCCCGGCCTGTCGGGACAGACGAAACATGCGACCAACGCGGCGCCCCCGCGCCGTTCCGATCACCATCGATGCTTGCCGCACCTTGTATCAACAATTGGCGCTCGTGTGCAGGGGGCCAAGCCGCAGAAATCGAAGCGATTTGCTGGCCCCCGTGCGCGAGCGCTCATGCAAGCGCCGCGCTCGCGAGCCGTCGCCCCTGTTTGCCGGTGCATCGAGCGCTGGCTGCGGGAGCGTCCGCTGCGGGAGGGTGCCCGCACAACGCAGCATGCTTCCCGCATCGATGACGCCGGCTCCGCCGATTTCGGCGCTCGAAACCGCCCGATGTCGTGCGTTGCACGCGTGCCGGCGCTGGCACCGGAATTGCTCTGTATCTGCCAGGCGATCGAACCGAACGGTGGGCGAAGGGACGCGCACACCGTCGGCCTCAGCCACGGCTGGGACCAAGGGGGAACGATCGGCGAGCGACCGGATGGTGCAGAGACGTCGACGGCGACGGCACTTCGGCCTCCGGAATTTTGTAGCCCTGGCCGCGCCGCTCCTCTCGGCGTAGCCGGGGCTCAAATTTTTTGAGCGACCGGCACGGCGACGCGCATCCTTCGGCAGGCGCCGTTTCGTCCGTCCTTTTCGCGGAGGAGGAGGTAGAGGGTTGGCCGAGCAAGCATTGGGAACTTTGTCGGACTGGATGCGCCTGGCGCATCGCTCCCACGACGATCCGAACGACACCGAGCTCGATCCGCTGCTCCTGGCCTTCGCTGCGGCTCCGGTAGGCATTGCCATCCTGCTCCTGGATGGGCGCTTTCATCTTGCCAACCCCGCCGTCTGCCGAATGCTCGGCCGTTCTTCGTCGGAGCTGCGCGATTTGTCCGTGGCAGAGCTGCTTCATCCCCATCACCGCATGTCGGTGTACACGCTGGCCGAGCGCATTCTGGACGAGAACGTCGATCGCTACCGCCAGGAGCGCGCCTTCGTTCGGCCCGACGGATCGGTCGTGTGGATCGACGTCACTGGCATCGTCCTGCGCGACGGCAACGGAACGCCGCACTTCATTCTGGGGGTCGGCCACGACATCACGGCTTCCAAGGGCGGCGATGCCGCCGTTTGCGACGAAGACGTTCCGATCGAGAAGATGGGAGGCGACGGTGACTCACGAAGCGAGCGCGAGCTGCGTCTGGAGCACGCCAGCGAGGAGCTCGAGTCGCTATGCCGTGCGGTCTCGCACGACGTTCGAGCGCCGGTGCGCATCGTTTCCGGCTACGCACAGATCCTGATCGACGATCTCGGCGAGACCGTCGATGCCGAGCAGATGCGCCTCCTGGAAGCGATTCGCACCCAGAGCCAGCGTCTCGGGCGTCTGCTCGACGGCCTGCTCGAACTGTCGCGGCTGACTCGCAGCAGCGTCCGCCGCAGCCCGATCGACCTCGGCGCGCGCGCCCGCTGGATCTTCGAGGAGCTGCAGCACCAGGAGCGCGGGCGCGATCTCGAGCTGAGCGTGCACGGTGACCTGCGTGCGCAGGCGGATCCGGCTCTGGTGGACACGCTGCTGGAGAACCTGCTGTCGAATGCCTGCAAGTTCACGCGCGGGACGGCGGCGGCGCGCATTGAAATCGGCCGCAGCGCAGGCACCGACGTCCCGACCTACTTCGTGCGTGACAACGGCGTCGGCTTCGACATGGCACACGTGCACAACCTGTTCGGCGTTTTCCAGCGGCTGCACGCAAGCGACGAGTTCGCCGGCGACGGCATCGGTCTGGCCGGCGTAAAACGCGTCGCCCAGCGCCACGGCGGCAGGGTCTGGGCCAGCTCCACGCCCGGACAGGGCGCGACGTTCTACTTCACACTCGAATAAAGGGGACAGGTACGATCATCCGGTGCGAACAATCGTACCTGTCGCCCTCGTTCGCATTTCCCGGCTTCAATCCCAGGCGTAGCGCAGCCCGGCGCGAACGATTCTGGGCGCGCCGATGCT
This sequence comes from Binatia bacterium, assembly GCA_035626675.1. Lineage (GTDB taxonomy): Bacteria > Desulfobacterota > Binatia > UBA1149 > CAITLU01 > DASPNH01. The sequence continues at coordinate 23,577 of DASPNH010000091.1, read as the reverse complement.
GACGAGGCCGTCGGCGGTCTGGCCGGTTTCGTATTCGCGCTCGAAGAGGTTCTCGGCCTTCACGAACACGTGCCAGCCGCGCATGATCTCGCGAGAGACGCTCGCATCGAAGACCAAGTAGTCGCCCAGCTCGCGCTCGTTGGCGTCGTCCTCGAACTGCTCGCCGACGTAGCGCAGCTGCAGTCCGGCCTGCACGATGTCGATGCGGTCGAAGAACACACCGAGGCTGGCCTGATGCTCGGGCACCTGCGGGATGCGGTTTCCGATCAGCGCCGGCGCTGCCGCAGCCGAGACGATCTCGCCGTCGCTCCACAGGTAGGCCGCGGCGACTTCGAACCCGCCTCCGAGCTCGACGCGCACGTCGCTCTCGATGCCGAAGATGCTGGTGCGGCCAAGGTTGCGACGCTGCCGGCACACGCCGCCTTCGGGCACGAAGCCGCAAGGGGGGACGTCGCCGGGCCCCTCGCCCACCGTCACGTTGAAGATCGGGTCCTCGACCTGGTTCCAGAAGAACGTTGCCTGCGCCTGCACGCGGCCCGCTTCGACGTCGATCCCCGACTCGGCGCCGAGCACCTTCTCCGAATCCAGTGCGTCATTGGCCTCGGTGATGTCGTTGCGAACCCGAAACGGCCGCACCAGCTCGTTGAGCGTAGGCGCGCGGAATCCGCGGTAGACGGCAGCGCGCATCGAGACCGCATCGGCAATCGCATACGCAAGACCAAGGCGCGGGCTGATCACGAGCTCGTCGCGTGAGGCGAGCTCGCGGTCCACGGTCTGGCCGCCCGTGGCCAGGTCATGCTCGCGCCGGAAGCCGTCGTAGACCGTCCAATAATCCAGACGAGCCGAGGCGCTGATGTCCAGCCGATCCGTCACCGACCACAGATCCTCGACGAACAGGCCGGCGAACGACTGCTGCGCGCCGGCATCGCGCCGCCGCGTGAAGGCGCCGTCCAGGAAACGGAAAAGCTCCTGGGTCTTGCCCTCGATCCACGACGCATCGATTCCGAGCGCGGCCACGTGACCGTCCAGCGGCCTTCCCGACCAGATCGAAGCCGCGCCCACGCTGGTAGAGGGAACGTCGAACTGGTCCAGCGCCGGCGTCTCGAAGCTGCGGTCGGGCGACTGCGACGAGAACGTGCTCTCGAAGGTCTGGGTCGTGGCGAAGACGTCGGTCTGCATTCGGCCGAGGCCCGGAAGACGCGAATCGAAACCGGCTCGAAAGAATCCCGCCGACGTCTCGTTGCGGGTCAGCGGCGTGCCGTTGTTGCGCTCTTCGTGGAAGCCGCGCGCCTGAAGGCGCGCCGTCGTGTGCGGCCCGATGGCCAGGTCCACGCGAAGCGAGCTGGTGCCGTCCTCGGAGTCGGCCGCCTCGTCGATCGGCCCGCGCTGGTCCGCGCGCACGACCGGATAGCCGCCGGTCGAGAACAGACGCCCATCCATCGCCACGCCCATGCCCGGCGACACGCGTCTGGATGCGTAGCCCTGCAGGCTGGCGGTGTGCCGCTCGCCGCCTTCCATGGTGAATCGCACTTCGTCGCGGTCCGGCGCGCGGGTGGCGACATTGATGACGCCGGACATCGCGTAATTGCCCCACACGCTCGAGCCCGCGCCGCGCAGCACTTCGATGTTGCGGATCGACTCGAGCGGCACCATGCCCCAGTACACCCAGCCGCCGAAGGGATCGTTCAACGGAACGCCGTCCACCAGCACGAGCGCGCGGCTGGCACCGGTCGGACCTATACCGCGCAGCGAAACGCCCTGCGCCGTCGGATGCGCGACCAGGCTGCTCGTGCGGCGAAACAGGCTGAAGCCGGGAACCACGCGCAACAGGTCGTCGAGCGTGAAGGCCGGTGAAGCGGCGACCTCGTGCTCGTCGAGCACGGTGACACTGGCTGCGGGGTCTGGGACTGCCTGATCCATGCGCGTGGCCGTGATGGTGATGCGGCCGATGTCGGCCTGCGCCGACCGCGGCGCCGAGACATCGTCGCTCGCCGCGGGGACGGGGTCGCTCGGCGCCGGACCGCCGTCGCTCGGCGCAGCATCCTCTCCGATCTCCGCTGCCTCGCGCCCGATGACCGCGCGCCCCTGGGAAGGCGGAACGTCCTGCCCGGCCGCCGCGCGCACGAGCAGCGTCGATGCGACCAGCGAGCACACCAGCAGAGCGCGAGCGACCTGCGACAGCACGAGGCTCAGTCGCCGACCTGCTCTTTGCGCTGCTCGAGATAGCTCTTGATCAGCCGCGTGTCCTCGGCCGACACGTAGCGCCCGAGGTCGGGCATGCCGGCGCCTGCGAGCAGCCCCTGCCGCACCACCGCGTCGAAGGAGGGATACGGCAGCTTGGTGTGGCGCAGGTCGGGAATGCCGACGTTGGCCGTCATGCCTGCGGCGCCGTGACAGACCGCGCACCACTTGTGGTAGATGCGCTCCCCGCGCGCGAAGTCGTCGGTCTTGTCGAGAAGATCCGCCACCGTCTGCGCCGGCGGCAGCTCGGAGCTGGCGAGCGAGTACGTCAGAACGCGGCCGCGCGGATCGTTGTTGGCCTGCTTCGCGGCCGGTCCGCCGGCAAGGCCGAACGCGCCGCCCCAGCCCGCAACGATGGTCACGTACTGCTTGCCGTCGACCTGGTAGGTGATGGGGCCGGCGCCTACGCCCGTTGCCGTGCGTGCCTCCCACAGCTCCTTGCCGCTGGTGGCATCGAAGGCGATGAAACGGCCGTCGGCGGTGCCCTGGAAAACCAGGTTGCCGGCGGTGGCCAGGGTTCCCCCGTTCCACGGCATCGCATACGGATGCCGCCACGCCTCCTTCTTCTTGACCGGATCCCACGCCAGCAGGTGACCGGAGACCAGCTCAGGCGTCAGCATCGAGTAGACGTTGAAGTCGGTGCCCGTGTTCCAGCGGCCGGGCCGGTACTCGTAGCCCTTTTCCATCCGGTAGACGCCGAGGATCTCCTGCGCCGGCAGGTAGACCAGACCGGTCTTGGGGCTGTACGACATCGGCTGCCAGTTGTGGCCGCCGAACGGTGTCGGCTTGAGCATCGCCAGCTCGTTCTTGAAATCGGCACCGGCCTTCTCCACCGGCTTGCCGGTGACGGGATCGACGCGCTCGGCCCAGGTCACCTCCACGTACTTGTCGGCCGAGATGAGCTTACCGTCGACGCGATCGATCACGTAGAAGAAGCCGTTCTTCGGTGCCTGCATCAGCACCTTGCGCGCCTGACCATCGATGGCGAGGTCGGCAAGGATGATGTGCTGCGTCGCCGTGAAGTCCCAGTTGTCGCCGGGGGTCGTCTGATAGTGCCAGACCAGCTCGCCGGTATCGGGACGCAAGGCGAGGATCGAGGAGAGATACAGGTTGTCACCGCCCCCGGGGCTGCGGATGTGCCGCACCCAAGGCGAGCCGTTGCCGGTACCGACGTAGAGAAGATCCAGCTCGGCGTCGTAGGCCATCGAGTCCCACACCGTTCCGCCGCCGCCAATCTCCCACCATGCCCCGCCCTTCCACGTCTCGGCAGCCTTCTCGAGCGCCGGCGACTCGAAACCGTCGGCAGGATTGCCCGGTACGGTGTAGGTGCGCCAGACCTGCTTGCCGGTCTCGGCATCGTAGGCGCTGACGTAGCCGCGCACGCCGAGCTCGGCGCCGCCGTTGCCGATGATCACCTTGCCTTTCACGATGCGCGGCGCTCCGGTGATCGTATACGGCTTGCTCTGATCGACGGTGACGGTCTCCCAGACCAGCTTGCCGGTCTTGGCATCGAGCGCGACCAGGCGCCCGTCGAAGGCACCGAAGTAGATGCGTCCCTTGTAGGCGGCCACGCCGCGATTGACGACGTCGCAGCATCCCTTCTGCGCGGTGTCCTTGGGGACCTTGGGATCGTAGCGCCAGATCTCGGCGCCGGTGCGCGCATCGACGGCGAAGACGATGCTCCAGGAGCTGGTGAAGATCAGCACGCCGTCGACGGCGATGGGCGTCGCCTCGTGCCCGCGCTTCTCGCCGGTGAAGAACGACCAGGTCAGCTTGAGGTCACGGATATTGCCATCGTTGATCTCGTCGAGCGGGCTGTAGCGCTGCTCGGCGTAGGTGCGGCCGTGGCTGATCCAGTTGGCGGTGTCGGCCTCGGCGCCGAGCAGGCGCGCGTCGTCGATTCCGGAGATCTTCTCGAGGGCAGCGGCGGCTTCCGGCGACGGCGGTGCTGGCGCTTTTACGCTCGGCTCGACCGGAACGGGCGCGTCGGCAGGCGGCGGAGCATCGCCGCCGGCGGCGAGCAGGACGTTGTCGTGGGGCAGAACCTCGAGGCGCGCTTGGTGCGGCGCTTCGTCGACGCGCAAGTGCTGGTCCGCGGCTGCCACCGCGGGCGGGATCGCACCTGCAGCACCGACGGCCGGCGCAAGCAGGCAGGCAAGACAGAAGATCAGCCCCGGACCACGCATGCCGTCGAACATGAGACCTCCTGGGAAAGGCGCGTCGGATGCGCGCGGACCATAACGGCGCACGCCAAAGCGGGCAAAGCGGAGCGATCCGTCCGTGAGCAGCCGACCGGTTTTCAGTCTTGCTTGCGCCAGGGGCGGGTCGATATGGTCGCCGGATGATGACGCGCGCTTTGGTCGTGGGGATGCTGATGTCGATGGCCGTGCCCGCACTGGCCGAGCCGGGCCCCGGCCCCGGAGAGCCCTTCGGCGGCGACGATGCGGGCTGCGTGCCCGCGAGCAGCTCGCGCCTGGCCTGCGGCGCGGCCGCCACCAAGAGCTACGACAAGCTCGAGAGCGCCATCGTCAAGTGTCACGTCGCCGAGGCGCAGGCGCGATACTTCGAGATCTTTTCGGCCCGGCCCGACACCTTCGACGAGGAAGCGTGCGAGGCCGAAGCAGTGGCGCGCATGCAGGCCAAGCTGACCCGCGTCGGCTCGTGCAGCGGCACGCCGGTGCTCCACGATCTTGCCGACAACTCCGCCGAGCACGTTGCCGCGCTCGACGACGAGAACGCCGGCCCCTACTGCGACGACACCAGCGGCGAGGAGATCGATCCCGGCGGCGACGATGGCGGCTTCGTCCCCGCCGACGCTGCCACGCTCTCGTGCGCCGGGCGGGTCGCCAAGAATCTGCGGGTGCTGGCCTCGCGCGTTCGCAAGTGCCAGCGCACTGCTGCGGCCAAGGGCCTGGAGCTGGCCGACCCCGCCTACGACGAGGAAGCGTGCGAAGCCGATGCGCTCGCGAAGTTCGTGCAAGCGGCAAGCAGGCTTGCCGGCGGCGGCACCTGCCCTGCCTGCCTCGGTGCCGCCGAGCAGCAGGCGCTGGCCGAGACGACCATCGCGCGTGTGGGCGCTACCAACGACCATGCCTTCGCCTGCCCCGACCCGGTGCTCGGAATCATCGAAGCACGCGCGGATCGGCCCACGCTCATGACGCTTGGCGTGCAGGTCCTGATCACCGGCGACGAGGACTACGACGCGACCATCGCCGCGCGCTACCGCGCCGACGGCGAGGTCTCGTGGAAGGACGCGCTGCCACTGTATCGCGTGCGACCGGAGGTGGTGGCCGATCATGACGTTCCCGAGCAGTTCGCCGGCAGCATCTTCGATCTGCGACCGGGCATCACCTACCAGATCGAGCTGCACGTCACCGACGCCGACGGAGCCGTCGACGAAACGATCGTGCTCGAGTCGACGACGCGCGAGGTGCCGGAGGATCCCGCCTCGCCCGTGATCGTCCCGGTGGCGAACGAGGCTCAGTTCAGCGCGGCGCTTTCCGCCGCGCAGCCCGGCCACGTCATCGAGCTCGCCGACGGTGTCTACGATGGGCTGTTCGTCATCACGGCCAGCGGGACCGCCGAGGATCCCATCGTCATTCGCGGCGCCAGCCGCGACGGCACGATCCTGGACGGCGGAGGCTGCGAAGGCTGCAACATCCTCGAGGCCTACGGCAGCTACGTGCACGTGGAGCGCCTGACGCTGCGCAACGCCTCCCGGGCAATGCGCTTCCAGGGCGACGGCGCGGTCGGCAACGTCGCGCGGCGGCTTCATGTCCACGACGTCACGCTCGGCATCGGCACCCGGACCAACCAGCTCGACTTCTATCTGTGCGACAACCTGCTGGAGGGACCGCTGGTCTGGCCGCACGTCTACTTCGACGATGGCGGCCTGTACTCCAACGTCGACGGGATCCTGGTGCAGGGAGACGGTCACGTGGTCTGCCACAACGAGCTCATCGGATTCGGCGATGCGATCAAGAACAGCCAGGCAGGCGCGCGCTCGCTCGATTTCTATGGCAACGAGGTCTTGTCGGCCTACGACAACGGCGTCGAGCTAGACTACGGCGAGGGCAACGTGCGCGCGATGCGCAACCGTTTCACCAACAACTTCGTGCCCACCAGCTTCCAGCCCGTGCAGGGCGGCCCCGCCTACCTGCTACGAAACGTCGCTGTGAACGTCTCGCACGAGCAGATGAAGTTCCATGGCGTCGGCGGCGCCACCGGGCCTTCGGGCGTGCTCGCCTATCACAACACGTTCGTCTCACCCGCCGAGGCGCTGATCGTGGAGGCCGGCGTGGCCAGCCACTACTTCGAAGTCGGCGGCAACCTGTTCGTCGGGCCCTCCTCGCCGGCAGGACGCGTGGTGAACTGGGACGCTCCCATCGACAACGGCACCTTCGACGGCAACGGCTACTTTCCCGACGGCGTTTTCCGCTTCGAGTTCCGCCCCGATCCCGCCACCGACTATCCGAGCTTTGCGGCGCTGCAGGCCGGCGGAGTCGAGACGAGCGGCCGCATTCTGACGCAACCGATATTCGCCAGCGGCCTGGTGCCGCCGCCGAGCTATGCGACGACGATGGCCGCGCAGGACGTGACGCTGGATGCGTCCAGCAACGCGGTCGATGCCGGCGCGACGCTTTCCAACCTCAACGACACCTTCACCGGTGCCGCGCCCGATCTCGGCGCGCTCGAACTTGGCTGCCCGCTTCCGGTCTACGGGATCCGCGCCGAAGGCATCGACGAGAGCAACGAGCCGCTGGGTTGCGAATGAGAGGCGCTTTGCGGCCGTGAGCGCCGCGGCTCCTGCCGCATCCGGCGCGGTTGCGATCGACGACGGCGTGGCCAATCACGAAAGGTGCCTCGACGGCAGGGAGCATCTGAGCCATGGACGTTCTACACCCGGTCGTTCTCATCCCCGGTGACGGCATCGGCCCCGAAGTCGCTGCGGCAACCGTGCGCGTGCTGCAGGCGGCAAAGGCGCCGATCCAATGGGTCGAACGCCATGCCGGAATCGTCGCGCTCGAGAAGGAAGGCGACGTGCTTCCGGCCGCAACGCTCGATGCCATTCGCGAGCATCACGTTGCGCTCAAGGGTCCGTGCACCACTCCGGTAGGCACCGGCTTCCGCTCCATCAACGTCTCGCTGCGCAAGACGCTGGACTTGTATGCGGCGGTGCGGCCGGTGCGCTCGCTCGAAGGCGTCGTGACGCGCTACGCCAACGTCGACCTGGTCATCGTGCGCGAGAACACCGAGGGCCTCTACAGCGGTGTCGAGAACGAGATCACGCCGGGGGTGGTCACCAGTCTGAAAGTCGCGACCGAGAAGGCATGCATGCGCATCGCCGAGCATGCGTTCGGGTATGCGCTGCGCCGCGGACGTTCCAAGGTCACCGTTTTCCACAAAGCCAACATCATGAAGCTGACCGACGGTCTGTTCTTGCGCTGCGCTCGCGCCGTGCACGAGCAGAAGTTCGCCGGCGTCGGCTACGAAGAGCTCATCATCGACGCGGGATGCATGAAGCTGGTGCAGGACCCGACGCGCTTCGAGGTGCTGCTGATGGAGAATCTCTACGGCGACGTCGTCAGCGACCTGACGGCCGGCCTGGTCGGCGGACTCGGCGTCGTGCCCGGTGCCAACCTCGGCGATCGCGACTCGGTCTTCGAGGCCGTGCACGGGTCGGCGCCAGACATCGCGGGCAAGGGCATCGCCAATCCGCTGGCGCTGCTGATGTCGGCGGTGATGATGCTCAACCACCTGGCCGAAACTCGCGGCGACGAGCGCTGCCGCCAGGTCGCCGAACGCATCAAGCTGGCCTATAACCGCGCCCTTGCCGACGGCCAGACCACCGGGGACCTCGGCGGCAAGCTCGGCACCGAAGCCTTCACTGACGCCATCATCGCCCGTCTTTGAGGGGACAGTCCCCTGAGCCGGGACGCGCTAAGGACCGGTGCATCCGCAGGCAATGCCCGGATGAACCCCGCAGGCCTGGCCTGGCCCGCACACGACGCCGCCGCAGGAATCGCAGGTTCCATCCAGAGGGCCGCTGCAGATGCAGGCCTGATAACTCCCCGAGAAGAATGGATAGCAGGAGCCGCCGTCGCCGCACGGTCCGCCGCACGTCTCGAAAGCAGCGTCGCACGACATCGGCGCGCAGCTCGGCGTCTCGTCGTCGTAGCTGCAGGCGAAGCCGCCGCCGCAAGCCAGGCCACCGAGCTGACCGCAAGTCTCCGCCGGCCCGCACGTGCACACGAGGGCACCGCCCGATCCGGCAGTCTGATAGATCGGCGCGCACTCCTCACCGGTCGGACATGCGCCGCCGCACGACGGCGTGCCTTGGGTCCCGCACGGGTCGGCGCCCGCGGCGATGCAGTTGCATTCGGGAACGCCGCCCACAGTGCTCGGCATGCTCACGCACTCCTGCCCGGAAGGACATGGACCGTTGCACGTCGGTGAAGTGCCGCCGCACAGCTGCGACGCTGCGACGCAGTGGCACGCCTCGGCGCCGCCGTCGGCGTTCTGACAAAGCCCGCCGCCCAGGCAGTCGCCGCCGCACGAAGGATAGAGGCCGCCGCTGCACGAGACGTCACGGAGCGCCTGGTCGCTGCAGTCCGCCGGTGCCGTCGTCGATTTCGCGCTGAACTTGCCAGCGACGTCCGTCGTTACCGCATCGCCGCCGAAGACCGCGCAGTAGCGAGTCGAGCCCATCGTCAGACGCACGGCGATGGCGCGCATCGGCGTGTTCATCGTGATCGCGACCGAACGAGCCAGCACCTTGAGCGACTTGCCCGAGACGAGGATCGCCTTGCGGGCCACCGACGGACCCGATGGTGCATCGGAGTTGGAGAAGCGGAAGGTCGTGCGGCTGGCCACCTTGGAAGTCCATCCCGACGCCGGCACCGGGTGAACGGCAGTACTGTCGGTGATCGAGAAAACCTCCAGTGTCGCACCGGCCGACGTCGGATCATCGGCGCCGCCGGCCGTGGGAGCCAACAGCGCATCATCGCTGCCGACGAACGTCATGCGTGCGCCGCCGCCGTCGGTGCGCAAGCTCAGCCGCGCCTCGGCGATGGGATGGTCGGCTGCATGAGCTGCGGCAATCGGCGCGAGCGCGAAGCAGCACGCCGCAAGAACATTCGCGAGGCTCGTTTTCCTACTCATCGGCCCCTCCCGGTCGTTGCCACCGCGACGACGGTCTGGTTATGGCACACCGGCACAGCCTGCGGCCAATGGAAGCCGTGGCGTCGACTACGACACGGGCACCACGACCAGCTCGTCGAGGCCGCGAAAAGGCCCGCGCTGATGCCAGCGAAGCGGGCGCCGGCTCTGCAGCCGAAGCTGCGGCCAGCGGGCCGAGACGGCCGCCAGCATCACTTCGGCCTCCGAACGCGCCAGCGAGGCGCCCAGGCAGAAATGCGCACCGAAGGCGAAGGACAGCGGCGAGGGCCCTCCCCTTCCCGGCCGGAACTCGTCGGGCGCCGCGTAGGCGGCCGGATCGCGATTGGCCGCGGCCAGGAAGATGAGCAATGGCTCGTACGGTCCGACCTCGACACCGCCGATCGACACCGTCGCGAAGGGAATGCGCACCACGAACAGCGTCGGGGTCTGGAAGCGCAGGAATTCCTCGACCACGTTTGCCGCGCTCCAGGTCCCGTCGACGACGCTGCGATAGCGCGACGGCTCCGACAACAGCACCGACATGCCGTTGGTGAACAGGTCGCGGGTCGTTCGGTGCCCAGCCGAATAGAGCGTTGCGGCCAGCGACAGCAGCTCCACGCGCGCAAGCCTTTCGCCTTCGGCCTCGGCGGCGAGCAGTGCCGACAGCAGATCCTCGCCGGGGTGGCGCGCACGCTCGTCGAGCAGCGCGCCGAGGTAGGCGTGAAACTCTTCAGCGGCCGCAAGGGCGCGCTGCTTGTCCTCGTCGGAGACCTGCAGCGCCAGCAACGGGGCGACCTCGTCGCTCCATCCGGTCAGACGGTCGCGGTCCTCGACCGGCACGCCGAGCAGCTCCGAGATGACGAGCGAGGGAAGCTGGTGCGAGAATGCGCGCAGCAGATCGATCTCCTCGCGGCCATCGAGGGCATCCAGGAGCTGCGCCGCCGCCTGCTCGATCCACGGCCGCAGCATCGCGATACGGCGAGGGGTAAAGGCCTTGGAGACGATGCCGCGGACACGGGGATGGTCGGGCGCGTCCAGAAAGTTGATGCGGTGGCTCATCTCGTCGCGCGCCGCGCCCGGCGGCAGGCCGTCGACGTAGCGCATTGCGATCGGACTGGAGCGGCAGTCGGCGTGATGCAGCGCTTCGAGCGCGGCCGCATGGCCGGTGATCATCCAGAAACCGTTGTCCAGCCGCTGCACCGGCCCGCCTTCACGAATGCGTGCGAAGAGCGGATAGGGATCGTCCACGCGCTCGAGCTCGGTCGGATCGAAGGAAACGGTCATGGCAAAGCTCCTTGCGGCGGGGAAAAGCGGTCAGGCGAGCCGAAGCGGGCTCGCCGGGACCATCTCATCGCGGCTCGCACGCTCGCCGCTAGAGCCGGCAAGTGACGCCGCGGCGAAACGGTGCCTGACCTTTTTTTTCCCGCTCACCGTGCGGTCTCCTCGTCGTCTTCACCGGCATCTTCGCTGGCGTCATTCTCCGGTGCGGTTCCGTTGCCGTTGCCGGTCAGCACCAGGCTTTCGTGCTCGGGAAGCGTCTCGACCGCGCGCAGCCTCTTCTCGATCGCACGGGTGCGCGTGCCGGTGGTCTCGATCGTGCGCGTTGCCGTCTCGAGCTGGCGCTTCACCTTGTCGAGGATGCCGGCAAACTTGCCGAACTCGTTCTTGACGGCGGCCAGCACCTGCCAGACTTCGCTGGCGCGCTTCTCGATGGCCAGGGTCCGAAAGCCGATGCGCAGGCTCGTCAGGAGCGCGGTCAGCGTGGTCGGTCCCGCCACGACCACGCGATAGGTCTGCTGCAGCTCCTCGACGAACCCGCCCTGACGCAGAACCTCCGCGAAAAGGCCCTCGGTGGGCAGGAACAGGATCGCGAAGTCGGTGGTGTGCGGCGGATGGACGTACTTGTCGCGGATGTCCTGCGCGCACTTCCTGATCGCGCGCACGAGATCCTGCGTGGCCCGCTGCACGCCCTCGACGTCGGCCGCGTCGGCGGCCGCGACCAGGCGCGCGTAATCCTCGTGCGGGAACTTGCAGTCGATGGGCAGCCAGACCTGCGCGCCGTCGCCCGATCCCGGCATGCGAAGCGCGTACTCGACGACCTCGCGCGAGCCTTCGCGAACCGCGACGTTGCGTGCGAACTGCTCGGGCGTCAGCACCTGCTCCAGGAGCGCTCCGAGCTGAACCTCACCCCAGGTGCCGCGCACCTTGACGTTGGTCAGCACCTTCTTCAGGTCGCCGACACCCGCGGCCAGACTGTGCATCTCGCCGAGGCCCTTGTGCACCGCCTCGAGCTGGCTGCTGACCAGACGGAAGGATTCGCCCAGGCGCTTCTCGAGCGTGTCGTGCAGCTTCTCGTCGACCGTCTGGCGGATCTGGTCCAGGCGAAGCTCGCTGCTTTCCTGGATCTGCGTCAGGCGCTTGTCGACCACGCCTCGTACGCCTTCGACCGAACCGGTCAGCTCGCGGCGCAGGCCCGAGAGGCTCCTTTGCAGCTCTTCGCGAGAGTCGCGTGCCTGGCGCGAGCTCTCCTCGCGGGCAAGGCGAAGCTCTTCGCGCAGGGCGCGCTCCAGCGCCGTGTCCTGGGGAGCGCGCACGCGGCGCCAGATCAGCAGCCCGACGACGAGTGCCGCCAAGGCGAAGACCGCCGCGATGCCCGCCAGCGTCTCGGCCTTGTGCGCCGTGACCAGAGCGACGAACGCGTGCAGCTCGGCTTCCACACGAACGTTCTACATCAGATGCGGTCGCAGGTCTTGAATGGCCGCGGTCGCCGGCAATCCGGCTCCTCAGGCCTGCTTCCTGGCCAGGGCCGACCCGATCTGCTGGCGCCACACCTCGGCCAGCCCGCGCAGCTTCATCGCGCGCTCGAGCACGGCGACCTCGGTGGCCTTGTCGGCGTAGATGTCGGTCAGCTCGCGTACGCTCATGCGTTCGGTTGCCCGGTCCAGCAATTGGACGGCATCGCCGGCCCCGACCTCGCCTTCCTTGAGCACGGCGAAGTAGAAGCCCGAACGCCGCCTGGCGAGGAAAAGCTTGACCATGTCGGAGCGCTTCATCCGCGCGTTCAGCTTGAAGCAGGGAATGCGAGGCTGCGTCACCATCAGCTCGGCGGTGCCGGCGCGCAGCACGTCGCCGATGGACAGTTCCTCTTCGGTCAGGCCTTCCATCGTCAGGTTCTCGCCGAAGGCTCCCATCGGAAGCTCGTCCCGCTCCAGGGTCTGCTTCCAGAAGCCGTAGTGCTCGATGGGATAACCGTACACCGCCTTGTCGGGACCGCCGTGGACGCTCAGGTCGGACTGGCGGTCGCCGTCCAGGTTGAGCGTGCGAAGAGGGATGGTGCCCTCGACCGGCGCCTTGAAGATCGAGGTCTCGAAAGTCTGCCCCTGCCACTGCACCAGACGCGGAAGTCCCACGTTGACCGAGACGATGCGCATGCGCGGGGTTACCGCGGCCGTCACGACAGGTCCAGTCCGAACGATGGGTCGTTCTGCGCGCGGATCGCTCCTCAGGCATTGCCACCGGCCGGCACGGAGCCGCAACGCTTTTCCACGCCACCATAACGCACTACAACCGCGCAGGTTTCAGGAGGATGTCCATGCCCGCCAACACTCCCGAAGAATGCGACGCCCTGTTTGCCGAGTACGTCAACGAAGGCGACATCGACGAGCTCGTGCGGCTCTATGAAGACGACGGCGTGCTGGTCCAGCAGGACGGGAGCTCGGCCCGCGGCGTCGAGGCGATTCGGCATGCGCTCGAGCCGATGGTGTCGACGCGGCCGCGCCTTCGCATGAACGTGGTTCGCACGATCACGGCGGGCGAGGGCCTGGCCGTGCTGTACAACGATTGGACGATGGACGGCAAGGGGCCTGACGGCTCGCCGATGGAGCTGCAGGGCAAGGCCATCGAGATCGTGCGGCGCCAGCCCGACGGCACCTGGCTTTTCGTCATCGACGATCCGTTCGCGCGCGGCTGACCTCGGACCATTTGCGCAACCGATGCCGGCTGTTAAGTTCGATCGAGCCTTGAACGGAGGAGCAACGTGCAATCGCCACTGATCGTGTGCCTGGACCTGGAAGGAGTGCTCGTCCCCGAAGTCTGGATCGCCTTCGCCGAAAAGACCGGCATTCCCGAGCTTCGCCGTACCACGCGCGACGAGCCCGACTACGACAAGCTGATGCGCGGGCGCCTGGCCATCCTGGACAAGCACAAGTTCAAGCTCTCCGACATCCAGGCGGTCATCGCGTCACTGCGGCCGCTGGACGGCGCCGCCGAGTTCCTGAGCGAGCTGCGCTCGCGCACGCAGGTGCTGATCCTGAGCGACACGTTCTATCAGTTCGCCAGGCCGCTGATGGAGCAGCTGTCGTGGCCGACGCTCTTCTGTAACGAGCTCATCGTCGGCGACGACGGCCGCGTCACCGGCTACGAGCTGCGGATTCGCGACGGCAAGCGCAAGGCCACCGAGGCCCTGAAATCGGTCGGCTTTCGCATCCATGCCAGCGGCGACAGCTACAACGACACGACCATGCTTCTGGCCGCCGACCGCGGCGTGCTGTTCCGGTGTCCGCAGAACGTGGCCGACGAGTTCCCGCAGTTCCCGCGCACCGAGGACTACGACGAGCTGATGCGCCTCCTGCTCGACTGAACCTCGCTCGACACAAGGAAACGCAATGCGCCGATTCGACGGCAAGACGATCCTGATCACTGGCGGCGCCTCCGGAATCGGTGCCGCCACCGCACGCCGTTTCGCAGGCGAGGGCGCCAGCATGATGCTCGCCGACGTCAACGGCGACGCCGCAGCCGCTTTCGCCGCCGAGCTCGACGCTTCCGGCCAGAGTGTCCTTGCAGCGCAGGTGGACGTTCGCGACGTCGGACAGGTGATCGGCGTGGTCGAGGAAACGGTGGCGCGGCTCGGGCGCATCGACTTCCTCTTCAACAACGCAGGCATCGGTGCCTATGGCGAATCGCCCGATCTGGATCCGGAGGTCTGGCACAACGTCCTGGCCGTCGATCTGCACTCGGTCTACTACGGGACACGCGCCGCGGTTCCGCACATGCGCAGGCAGGGCGGCGGCGTCATCGTCAATACGGCGTCGATCTCGGGCCTCTTCGGCGACTATGGCCTGGCCGCGTACAACGCCGCCAAGGGTGCGGTGGTGAACTACACGCGCACCTCGGCCATCGATCACGCCAAGGACAACATCCGCGTCAACGCCGTCTGTCCGGGCCCGATCGAGACGGCGCTGACCAGTTTCACGCAGCAGTTTCCGGCCATTCTCGAGGAGTGGAATCGCAACATACCGATGGGACGGGTCGGACGAGCGGAAGAGGTAGCGGCGGCCGTGGCGTTCCTTTGCTCGGACGATGCAAGCTACATCACCGGCGCAAACCTGGTGATCGACGGCGGGCTGACGGCGGCAACGGGGCAGGTCAACTATACGCGCGTGATGACCGGCGGGGCGTAGCCGGAAGGCTGCGATGTAGCGAGCTGCAAGAGGTCAGCGCTGCACACGACGTCCCGACGCCGCAGCCTCACGGCATTTCTGGCGTTCCCATTCGGTGCTCAACGTGCCGCAGGTGTTCTCGTTTCCGGTTGCTCGGGCACGGCATCGCTCACGAGCGTCGCGGCTCGTGACGAACGTGCAGTCGCCGGCGGAGCCGCTGGCGGCGGCGCGGCATGCGGCTCGCTCGGACGCATCCTGGATGGTCCAGCAGCTGGTGCCTGCATACGCCGGCGAGCACAGGAAAAGCGCGGCAGCCACCAACCATGTCGAGCGCTTGGGCAGTGTCACTGTAGCGAACGATCTATCATCGGTTGCGACTGCGCTCCACAGTGCAGAGCCGACAGCCAGATGGCGCGACCGCTCGCCGCGCCTGCGTCTTGGTGCCAACCGGCCGCGGTGGTAAATACCGGCCATGAAATTCGGCGTCTTCTACGAGCTCCAGATCCCCAAGCCCTGGGACGCGGCCAGCGAGCAGCGCATCGTCAGCGAAGCTCTCGAGCAGGTGGAGCTGGCCGACCGCCTCGGCTTCGATTACGCGTGGTGCGTCGAGCACCACTTTCTCGACGAGTACTCGCACTGCTCCGCGCCCGAGGTCTTTCTTGCCGCCGCCGCCGCGCGTACGAAAAACATCCGCGTCGGGCACGGCATCCGTCAGGTCATCCCCAACTACAATCATCCGGCGCGAACGGCCGAAGGTCTCGGAATGCTCGACCTGATCTCGGGCGGGCGTCTGGATTTCGGGATCGGCGAGGGCGCGACGCGCCTGGAGCTGGGCGGTTTCCAGATCCCTGCCAAAGAGAAGCGCGCGATGGCACTGGAGGCGGCCGAGCAGATCGCCAACATGATGGTGCTCTCGCCCTACCCCGGCTTCGAAGGGCAGTACTTCCAGATGCCGTGCCGCAACGTGCTGCCCAAGCCGTTGCAGAAGCCGCATCCGCCGATGTGGATGGCCTGCACCAATCGCGACACCATCCGCGTCGCGGCTCGCAACGGTCTTGGCGCTCTGGCCTTCGCGTTCGTCGATCCCGAGGAGGCTCGCACGTGGAGCTCGATCTACTACGACATCATCCGCAGCGACGAGTGCGTTCCGCTCGGCCACGCGGTCAACGCCAACCTCGCGATGGTTTCGGCCTTCTCCATCCATCATGACCGCGCCGAGGCCATCCGGCGCGGACAGGAAGGATTCGAGTTCTTCTTCTACGCGGTCAACGCGCTGGTCTCGCAGGACGCCTTGCCGGGCCGGTCACGGCTGTGGGACAACTTCGTCGCCATGCGCGGTGATCGCACCGCTCAGCTCATCGCCGCTGCCGAGGATCCCGGCTACCACGGCTCGGGAATCGGCACGCCCGACGACATGCGCCGTCATCTGACCGAGTATCAGGAAGCCGGCGTGGACCAGGTGATCTTCCTGCAGCAGGCCGGGCACAACCGGCATGAACACATCTGTCAGTCGCTCGAGCTGTTCGCTGCCGAGGTCCTGGCCGAGTTTCGCAAGAACGCCGAGAGCCGCGAGGCACGAAAGCACCAAGAGCTCGCGCCGTTCATCGAGAAGGCGATGGCGCGCAAGAGCTGGATGAAGGAGCTGCCGGAAGAGGAGATTCCGGTGGTCAAGGCCTCGCGTGCCAAGGCCGAGGTCAACCAGGCCGTCCTCGATCGCTGAGTCGCGCCGAATCATTCTCTGAAAAAGTCCTGCGTGTTCGTTGCGTGATTTGCGGCGGACCGGTACTTGCCACCTGCAACGGCTCACGCTCTCCCCGCAGCGTGGTTGCGGCGCGCTGCACGGCTCAGGTCGAGGCCCCCCGTCCTCGACCTGAGCCAGCCCTTCCTTCCTCAGAGCGCGTTGAGGAACGCGATCAGGTCCGCCCGCTCCTCGTCGCCGTAGACGAATCCGAGATGCACCTCGTAGTGACGCACCACGTCGCTGAGCGAGGCCGCGATGCCATTGTGAAAGTACGGTGCACGCGCAGCCAGTGCGCGCAGCGTCGGCGTCTTGAAGCGGCCGAGGTCGCTCCAGCGGCCGGTGAGATTGCCGCGGCCCGCATCGCTGAGCTGGCGCGTCTGGCCGGTGGCCTTGTTGCGGAACGTGTACAGCGGCAGATCCGGCGTACGCGCCTGCGCCGACGCAGTGCCGACGTCGAACTGCGCATTGCCGATGTTGGTACCGTTGTTGGCCGAGTTGTGACACCCGCCGCAGCGCCCGCCGCCGGCATTGGTCGAGTTGAACACTTCCTGCCCGCGCGCGATCTGCGCCCGCAGCGGGTTTTCGTGATCGATCCACGCATCGAACAGGTCGAAGCGTCCGGCCGCCTTCTCCATCGCCGTCATCGCTTCGGGGCCGCCGCGCGCGCCGTCGGAATCGAGGCGCCCTGCGCCCGGCACGATCAGCTGCGCCGCGAAGAGCGATTCCTCGAAAGCGACGATTTCCCTGAATCACTTCCGGCGCTGCCGGCGTTCCCTGCTGGCCGCCCGTGACGTTGCGCGTGGCCTGGTTGATCAGCCCGGCATGCTGATCGGTGCCGATGCTGTTGCCGCCGTCCCAGTTCACCGTCGCGCTGCCGAGCGCGAAATTGATGGTCGGCGCCAGTGGACCAGACGGCTGACGCTGGCAAAGCCATGCGGATCGTCGGCCGCGACCAGCTCCCATTCCGCATCGGCGCGAGGCGCCCCGCCGCGACGGAAGACGCCGCGGCTCAGCATCATGCTGAATGCGGCAAGACGCGCCTCGGGCGTGGATACGTCCATGTCAGGGTTGTTCGCGTCCAGGATGTTGAAGACGGGATCGGTGCCGCCGGTCTCGTCGAAGATGTCCTGCAACGTGCCGGGGTTGATGGCCCACGCATCGCCGGGGATGTGACAGGATGCGCAGCTCCTGCCGTTGCTGCCCTGGGCCTGAAAGAATTCGCCGGTCAGTTCGACCGAGCCGTGAGTGCTGAAGGTCGCGGCCTTGCCTCCGGAGTTCTTCTCGGGGTGGTCGTTCGGCAGCGACAGCTCCAAGCCTTGCGCCGTCGCTGCCGAACAGATCAGCATCAATGCGGCGATCATCGAGATCGCCGCGGGAAGGGACGAAGCACGGCTGCCGGCGTAAGAAGGCAGCCAGATCGATCGTTTCATCGTAGCCTCCGTGTCCGGCGCCCCGCCGGACCTTGCCCTCCCTCTCCTCGAACGTTGCGGACCGATGGCCGTCTTCTCACCGGCCATCGCAGCTCGCCTCTTTTCCCAAGAGCGCGGCGAGCGACGCTGGCGAGCGGGCCGCGCTGTCGCGGCCGCCGCCTGCAGGTGGCGCTCAGGCCGCCTTGTTGCCGGCCATCGCGTGAACGTCGGCCGCGCGCAGGGCCCTTCCACCGATGGCCCAGTCGCCGCCTTCGAACTCCTGGATGCGGACCCAGGTGACGGGCCGCATGCTCTCGCCTTCGACGGCGATCATGGCCTCGGTAACCTTGTCGATCAGCTGCTGCTTCTGAGTCGCGGTGAAGACATCCTTGATGACGTCGATGGTGACCATCGGCATGGAACTACTCCTTTGTCTTTGTATCGCCGCACGCGGCGAGGGGTTGTGGTTGAGTCGCCGCCAAGCGGCAGCAACCTGGATTCGCCGGCGCCGCCTTGAGCCGGCTGGGGTCAGGCACCTCTTCGGCAGCCGAAAAGATGCTCGACCCCTTCTTTCGCCACGCTACGACGCGGCCAGCTTGCTGCGCAGGTGCTCGATCACTTCGCCCATCGGCTCGCTGGGGCTGAACTCGATGGCCTCGTAGTCCTCCTGCACGGATACGGTGTGGCCGGGCGGCCAGTAGTAGACGTCGCCCGCGCGAACCGTCTCGGTAGTGCCGTCGGCGTAGCGGACGTCGATGATGCCGCGCAGGACCGTCCCCCAGTGAGGACACTGGCACAGGTTCTGGGGAAGACCTTGAAGGAGCGGCGCCGCGTCGGCTCCCTTCGGAAAGCGAATCCGGGCCACGTTCCAGTCGGCCCAATCATTGGCCTGGATGCATACGCCGCCGGCGCCGAGACGTGTCGGTAGCTCGTTTCTGTGCTGTTTCACTTCGGCTCTCCTTCTGTCTGGGCGGCGGAACGCTTCCGTCGCTGCGAGAGCAGAGATAGCCGAAGCCGGCCCCTGCAAGCTTGAAGAGGGCCTGGAGAAAACGTGGAGATTCGTGGGAGCAGCGGCCCGGATGGGCTATCGTCGTAGCCGATGCTGTACCGCTTCGACCCTTACGAGCTGGACACGGCGGCCATGGAGCTGCGCATCGATGGCGTGATGCGGCCGCTGGAGCCGCAGGTCTTCCGCCTGCTCGCCCTCCTGATCGAGCACCGCGAGCGCGTCGTCTCCAAGGACGAGATCATCGAGAAGGTCTGGGACGGGCGTGCAGTCTCCGATGCCGCGCTGTCCAGCCGCATCAAGTCGGCGCGCAAGGCCCTGGACGACGACGGCACCGCGCAGCGTTTCATCAAGACGGTGCACGGGCAGGGATTTCGTTTCGTGGCCTCCGCGCGCGCCGAACGCAGCGTGGCTACGATGGCGCTGCCGGAGCAAGAAGCTGCACCGCAGCAGCAGGCGCAGGCCTCGCGGCCCTCGATTGCCGTCCTTCCTTTTCGATTCATCGGTTCGCCCGGCGCCTACCCCGCCATCGCGCAGGCGCTGCCACAGGAGCTGATCGGCGAGCTCTCTCGCATGCGCTGGCTGTTCGTCATCGCGCGCGAGTCGTCGTTTCGCCTGCACGGCGACGAGGACATCGGCGAGATCCGGCGCCTGCTCGGAGCACGCTACTGCCTGTCGGGGACGATCGAGATCGCCGGCAGGGGCCTGCGCATCGCCGTCCAGCTCGTCGATACGCGCGACGCCGGCGTGGTGTGGGCCGAAGAGTTTGCGGCTTCCGTCGATGACGTGCACGAGGTTCGAGCAGGCATCTGTTCCAAGATCGTCGCGGCCCTGGAGCTGCGGATTCCGCTGCACGAGGCGGGCCTGGCACGCATGAGCGTGACGGAGAACCTGGATGCATGGCTGGCCTATCATCTGGGCCTCCAGCACATGTACCGATTCAATCATCGCGACAACGATGCGGCCGCCGCCCTCTTCACGCATGCGCTGAGCAAGGATCCGCACCTGGCGCGCGCGCATGCAGGCCTGTCCTTCGTGCACTTCCAGAGCGCGTTCCTTCGTCACAGCGACGACATCGCCGGCGAGCATCACCTTGCCAGGCAGCATGCCGAGCGAGGCCTGGAGCTCGATCCGATGGATCCCTTCGTCAACTGCACGATGGGAAGGACGTGCTGGCTCGAAGGCGACCTGGACGGAAGCCAGGGGTGGCTGGATCGCGCCATCTCGATCAGCCCCAACTACGCGCACGGCATCTACGTGCGCGCACTGACGCAGGCGCTGGCCGGCCAGGGCAGCGAGGGCGTCCGCAACGCGCAGCTGGCGATGAGCCTCAGCCCGCTCGATCCTCTCTACTACGCGATGCTCGGCAGCACGGCGCTCGCCTACATCGCCGACGGCGAGGACGCCGAAGCCGCCGTGTGGGCCGAGCGCGCAGCGCGCGCACCCGGTGCCCACGTCATCATCGCGATGATCGCGACCAGCGCACACGCGCTGGCCGGCAACGAGCAGAAGGCCCTGTACTGGGCAAACAACGTCCGGGAGAGGCGGGGCGTCCTGGTGCGGGAAGATTTTTTCCGCGACTTCCCGATGAAGGACGCGGCGATGAAGGCGCGCGTCTCGAAAGTGCTCGCGCGCTTCGGGTTCTGAAGGCTGGGGTCAGGTACTGAAAGTGTGGGCGCAGCACCCGCACTTTCAGTACCTGACCCCGTTCCCTCATCAGTGATGGTGATGCTTCTCGTACTCTTCGGCTTCGGCCTTGTTCTTGTGGACGGTGCCGTCGGGGTGCTCGGGCGGCGTGTAGAGCGTGTACAGACGCAGCGCCTCGGTCGTCGAGGTGTTGACGATGTTGTGCTCGGTGCCCGAGGGGATCACTACCGCTGATCCGTCGGCCAGCGCCGTCTCCTCGCCATCCAGGATGGCCTTGCCCTGCCCGGCCTCGACGCGGATGAACTGATCGATGCCGTCATGGTGCTCCATGCCGATCTCCTCGCCCGGCTGCAGCGTCATCACGACGAGCTGGCTGCGCGAGGTCGTGAACAGCACCTCGCGAAAGTAATCGTTCTTGAGGGTCTTCTCTTCGATGTCGACGATATAGCCTGCCATCGGCAACTCCTTGTGTCTCAGGTAATGCGTGCAGCCCACAGTGGCCGTGACCGGCCGCGCCATCAACACAAAAAAGGGGTCGGGCAGGCCGAAGCCGGCTCGCCGGGAATCATCTCTTCGCGGCTCGCACGCTCGCCGCTGGACCTGCTTGCGCGGACTCTCGAAGAAGGCGCCTGACGCCCTTTTTCCCTTACGGCACGAGCACGGTGGCCCCGGTGGTCTTGCGCGACTCGAGGTCGCGGTGGGCCTGGGCGGCTTCGGCAAGCGGATAGCGCTGGTTGACCTCGATGCGCACGACGCCGCTGCCCACCACCTCGAACAGAGCCCGTGCTCCTTCGCGCAGGTCGGCGTCCTCGGCGGTGTACGTCATCAGCGTCGGCCGGGTCACGTACAGGGAGCCGCGCATGGCCAGCGTGCCGAGCTCCAGCGCAGGCGGCGGCCCCGAGGCGTTGCCGAAGCTCACCAGCAGGCCTCGGGGGGCCAGGCAGTCCAGCGAACCTTCGAACGTGTCCTTGCCGACACCGTCATAGACGACGGGCACGCCCTTGCCGCCGGTGATGTCGCGGACTCGCCGCGCGAAGTCCTCGCGCGAGTAGACGATGACGTGGTCGGCGCCGTGCGCGCGCGCCAGCGCAGCCTTCTCGTCGCTGCCAGCGGTTGCGATCACGGTCGCGCCCAGGTGCCTGGCCCACTGGCATGCGATCAGCCCGACGCCTCCCGCCGCCGCGTGGAACAGGATGGTATCGCCCGGCTTCACCTCGTAGGTTCGGCGCAGAAGAAACCACGCCGTCATGCCTTTGAGCATCATCGCGGCGGCCGCTTCGTCGCTGACGGAGGAAGGAACGCGCACGACGCGATTGGCCGGAGCGTTGGTGACCTCCGAGTACGCGCCGAGCGGCCCCGTCCCGTAGGCGACGCGGTCGCCGACGCCGAGGTCGGTGACGCCCTCGCCTACGGCTTGAACGACGCCGGCCGCCTCGAGCCCGAGACCACACGGAAGCGGCAACGGATAAAGTCCCGAGCGGTGATACGTGTCGATGTAGTTGAGGCCGATCGCGGTGTGCCGGATCCGCACCCACCCCGGCCCCGGAGGCCCCGGATCGAAGTCCTCGAAGCGAAGAACCTCGGGACCGCCGGTTTCATGAATGCGTATGGCTCGCGACATGTGTGCTCCTGCCAATCGTGATCAAGGGCGCGGAACGGGTCGCCGCGCCTGACTTTACGGACGCGTTCGTGAGCGAGCGTCCGTGTGGGGAAGAAATTCGATGCGCTGACGAAGCGAACGGTGATCAGCTCTCGCCAGCGGCGCGCCGTTCCTTGATGTAGCGCTCCTTGGCGGCACGGCCCTGATACATCAGCAGCGGTCGCAGCAGACGCGGAACCTGCGGCACGAGATAGCCGATCGTCGCGAGATAGCCAGACAGCTGCGGGCACGCCCGCTCTGCGGCGCCGTCGTGCGCACTGTCCAGGATCAGCCTTGCCACCTCGTCGGCCGTGCTCATCGGTTGCGAGAAGACAATGTCGGGAACTTCCTCGAGGCCGTTGAGGATGAAGCCCGTCTCCACCGGCCCCGGAGAAACCGCCGAGACGGTGATCCCGGTGCCCGCAAGCTCCTCGGCCAGCGCGAAGGTGAACCCGCGAAGACCGAACTTGGTCGCCGAATACGTGGCCTCTTCCGGCAGCGGTATGCGCCCTGCAAGCGAGGCGACATTGACGATGGCACCCTTGCCGGCACGCCGCAGATATGGCAGCGCCAGCCGCGTCAGCATGATCGGCGCCTTTAAATTGACGTCGACGATCCGGCCGAGCTCCTCAACCGGCGCCTCTTCGACGCACCCACGGTAATTGTACCCTGCGTTGTTGACCAGTATGTGAATCGCCCCGAAGCGGCTCTCGGCAGTAGCGAGCAGCGAGGCACAAGCCGTCGGATCACTGACGTCGGTTGGCACCGCCAGCGCCACGCCACCCGCCCCCGCAATCCGCGCCGCCACCGTCTCGAGCGCCTGCGCACTGCGAGCCGCCAAAACGACGCTCGCCCCCTCGGCCGCAAACAGCACCGCCGCCGCCTCCCCGATCCCGCTCGAAGCCCCGGTAACGACGACAGTCTTGCCCTGGAATCGGCTCATCCCATGCACCTCGCCCGACAAATGCCCCCGCCCTACTCCGAAGCCCCCGCAAGAAAAAACGCCCGGCCCAACCCGCCAAGCAACAGGGCAGGAAAAAAGAGTGGGGTTAGAGCGCCCAGTCGCAATCGCAGCGAGGGAGCGAAGCGACATCGCCCACCACAACGCCATCTCACCGCAACGCCACTCCGGCACCGCCCGGCGAGCCGTTCAGAAACGGCCTAGCGCAAGGCGGACGCGGCGCCGTGCGCGGAGGCGTACTTCCAGTACGTCGAGCACACGGCGCCGCGTCCAACGCAGCGATCGGCCGTTTATGGACTGCCCGGTGTCTTGAATCGCTACCGCCCGGCTCGAACTC
>DASPNH010000090.1:0-2569 GCA_035626675.1 Binatia bacterium | reverse complement strand
ATCGGGCGAGGCGTCCGACTCGCCGAAGTTGCGCAGATCCATCGCCAGCACCGAGTAGCCGTTGCCGACGAGGTCGCGCATCAGCTCGAGACCCTCGCCATACGGGAGCGAGCGATTGTCCTCGCCGCCGCCGTGGGCCATCACCAGCGTCGCCTTGGCATCAGGCGCGGGCATCAGCCACCCGCGCAGCGTCAGCGGAGCATCGGCAGCCGGAAACGAAACGTCCTCGAACGCGAGCCCGACCGCGGCCGGAGTGCGGGTGTGCAGCAGTCGCGGATTGGGCGGCATGAAGAGCGGCGAGACAAAGGCGCCCGCGATCAGCAGCGCCACGACGATGGCGAGACGGCGCGGCCAGCGCCGTCTGCGCGTCGATGCCCGCCTACTCCACAACCTGCACGCCCTTCCAGAACGCGACACGGCCCTTGATCTGCGCGGCCGCCGGTTTGGGCTCGGCGTAATACCAGACGGCATCGGCGTTGCGATGCCCGTCGACCTCGAGCGTGTAGTAGCTGGCGGTGCCCTTCCACGAACACTGCGTGGTGGTCGTGCTGTCGCGTACCAGGTCGCGCCGCAGCGACGCGGCGGGAAAGTAGTGATTGCCTTCGACGACGACGGTGTCGTCGGACTGCGCGATCACCGTGCCGTTCCAGATGGCTTTCATGTCGTCGGCGAGCCTCCAGGCCCGCATTATCGACGGGCGGCGACCGAAGTCACGGCCTCCGAGAGGCGCCGCAGCGCGTGCGGGATTCGAGGTCCGTACCAGGCCAGGTCCTTGCCGTCCAGATGGAGGAACTGCGCGTTGACGCCGGCTTCGCGAAGCTCTTCGGCATGGCGCGGCTCGAAGACGTAGGGCTCGTCGGGGAGAACGACCAGCGCGGGCTTCGCCTGCAGGATCTGCTCGACCGAGACTTCGAAAAAATCCGTGTCGGCAGCATCGCCGAAAATGTTGTCGCAGCCCGCGTGAGCGAGCATGTCGCCGATGTAGGTGGCGCGGCGGAACGTCATGTAGGGTTTGCGCCAGATCGGACAGAACGTGCGCACGGCTTCGCGGCCTCCTGCATCGGCTGCGTGTGCCGCCAGGCTGGCGCGAATGTCCTCGGCCAGCGCCGTCGAGCGCTCGCCGGCACCGCACGCCGCGCCGAGCTCCTGAATCATCGATGCCGCCTCTTGCACGGTCCGGGGATGCGTGACGTGCAGTGCGATTCCGGCAGCTTCCAGCGCCTGGCAGTCCTCGATGCGGTTCTCCTCCTTGTTGACGATGACCAGGTCGGGGCGCAGCGCGATGATGCGCTCGACGTCGGGGTTCTTGGTTCCGCCGACCGTCTCGATCCCGGCAACCACGTCGGCCGGCTCTTCGCAGTAGCGCGTCCGGCCGACGATGCTGGCGCCGAGGCCGAAGTCGATCAGTGCTTCGGTCAGGCTCGGGACCAGAGAGACGACTCTCATTCCAGGATCGGCCAGCCGCGACGCCTGGCCTCTCGTCGCAGTCTGGGGTCGGGGCACACGATGCGCGGCTCGCCGACGCGCTCGAGCATGGGCAGATCCGAGATCGAGTCGCTGTAGAAGTAGCTGCGCGAAAGGTCGATGCCGCGCTCGGCGGCGAAACGCTCGGCGCGTTCGATCTTGCCTGCTCCGTAGCAGAGCGGCAGCACGGCGCGGCCCGTAAAACGGCCGTCGCAGACCTCGAGCTCGCTGGCCAGCACGTGCTCGATGCCGAGGTCGGCCGCGATGAAGTCATTGAGGTATCGCGTGCCCGCGGTCAGCAGCGCCACGACGTGCCCCTTGGCAGCGTGGTCTCGCAGCAGGGAGACGACGACGTCGTTGAACTTGGTGCACACCTGATCGCGATACCACTGGCCGCAGTGTTCGGTGACCTCGCGTTCTTCGCGCTCGCGAAGCCAGCGGCCGGCCACGTCGCCGAGCCGCTTCATGCTGAGGAATCCCATGCGGTAGGTCACCGCCAGGTAGAGAAATCGCAGGTGATCGGTCTGGGACATCAGCCCGCGCCGCCGAAGCTCGGTGACGTAGAGCCTGCCCGAATGAACGCGAAGCAGGGTGCCGTCGACGTCGAAGAACGCTGCGACGGCACCCTGCCCTTCCTTGCCGATCGTCGTCAGGCGCGCTCGACGATCAGTGCGATGCCCTGGCCGCCGCCGATGCACAGCGATGCCAGGCCCAGATTGACGTCGCGCTTCTTCATCGCGTGCAGCAGCGTCACCAGCACGCGCGCGCCGCTGGCGCCGATGGGATGCCCGAGCGCGACCGCACCGCCGTTGACGTTGACGCGAGCGGCATCGATCTTGAGCTCGGCCAGCACGCCGAGCGACTGCGCGGCGAAGGCCTCGTTGAGCTCCCACAGACCGATGTCTTCCTTCCTGATGCCGGTCCTTGCCAGCGCCTTCTCCGACGACGGCCACGGGCCCATGCCCATGATCGCAGGATCGACACCGGCAGAGGCCGCGCCGCGAATCGTCGCGATCGGCGTCAGCTTCTCGGCCCGTGCGCGCTCCTCCGACATGATGACCAGCGCCGCCGCGCCGTCGTTGATGCCCGAGGCGTTGCCGGCCGT
>DASPNH010000089.1:0-7795 GCA_035626675.1 Binatia bacterium | reverse complement strand
GCCGCCAGGAGCGTTGATCTGGCTGTCGGGATCTCCACCGCCGCCGGTGCCGCCGCCCGAGCCGGACGCGCCGGCGCCGCCGGAACTGCCGCCGGCGCCGTCGCCGGCTTCGCCCACGGCGATGGTGACGTTGTTGAAGCTGTACCCGGAGTTCGAGGTCAGGTGCACGCCGTAGATCGACATGCCGGTCTCGGTCGCGCCGGCCGTCGTGATGCGCAAGCAGTCGACGACGTAACCGCTCCTGCCCGAGAGCTGCAGTGCCACCAGCCGGCGATTCGGGAAGCTGCCGTCGGGGTTGTTGCTGGTGCGGTTGATGATCGTGGCCGAGCAGCCCTGGTTCTGCGTCCAGGTGCTGGTGTTGTAGCCGCCGCGCAGGGTGGTGCTGCTCTTGAGCGCGGTGATCTCGTTGTCGGTGTTGTAGGTGCCGGCTGCGGCGCGCACTTCCTTGCCGGTGCCGACGTCGGTCAGCGCGGTCACCAGCGAGCAGGGCGAGGCCTTGCTGCAGGTTGCGCCGGTGCCGGTCGGGCTCGCCCACTTGCACGTCGGATCGTCGGTGTGGACGCAGCCGGTGCCGGTGTTGCACGAGTCGATCGTGCACGGATCGGAGTCGGCACAGTTCGGGGCGGCGCCGCCCACGCACGTGCCCGAGCCGTTGCATGTGTCACCGGTGGTACAGGCGTTGCCGTCGTTGCAGCCGGTGCCGTTCGGGTCGTTGCAGTGGTCGCCGGACTCGCTGCAGAGGTCGGAGCACTGGCCGCCGCCCGAGCACGGATTGCCCGCATGCACGCTGCATGATCCGCCCGAGCACGTGTCGGCACCGTTGCAGAAAAGGCCGTCGCTGCAGGCCACCGTGTTGTTCGGATGCGTGCACACGCCGCTGCCGTCGCAGACGTCGTTGGTGCAGCCGTTGCCGTCGGACGTGCAGGCCGTGCCCGACAGGTTCAGGCAGTTGTCGGCTGATTCGTTGCAGCTGTTCGAGCACACGCCGCCCGTGCTGCAGGGATTGCCGGTGCCCACGCACACGCTGTTCGAGCAGACGTCGGTCTCGGTGCAGAACTGACCGTCATCGCACGGCGAAGTGTTGGCCGTGTGCGCGCAGGTTCCGGAGCCGTCGCACAGATCGGTCGTGCAGACGTTGCCGTCGCTGCCGCAGGCGACGCCTGCGTTCAGCGGCGGGTGCGCGCAAGCGCCGTTGCCGTCGCACTCGTCCTCGGTGCAGTCGCTGCTGTCGGCGGTGCAGGCCGTGCCCTCGTCCTTGTTCGGATGACCGCACTGGCCGGCGCCGTCACAGAAGTCGGTCGTGCACTCCTGGCCGTCGTCGGTGCACTCGCGGGTCTCCGGCTCGGGCAGGGGCTGGCAGACGCCGGCTCCGTCGCAGCGGTTGTTGGTGCACTCGTTCTCGTCGTCCTCGCAGAGAGTGTCGTTTGGACTGAAGCAGGTGTCCACGTCCTCGTTGCAGGTGTTGTTGCACAGGTTGCCGGCGGTGCAGGGATCGCCCGGATGAACCGAGCAGGTGCCGCCTTCGCAGGTGTCGGCGCCGTTGCAGAAGATGCCGTCGTCACAGGGAAGGACGTTGTTGGGATGCAGGCAGAAGCCGGTGCCGCTGCACTTGTCGTCGGTGCAGACGTTGCCGTCGTCGGCGCACGGCTGGTCGACCGGCTCGGACTCGCAGGTGGCCGAGCAGCAGTCGTCATCGACGTTGTTGCCGTCGTCGCACGCCTCGCCGGCCTCGAGAGTGCCGTTGCCGCAGCGGGCCGGATCGACGCAGCTCGCGTCGGCCGCGCCGTTGTCGAGCTGATCGCAGTAACGCTCGGCGGCGTCGGCGCCGTTGACGGCCAGGCAGTTGCGACACGAGATCGCCTCCTCGATGCAGCGTGCAAAATCCGAGCTCCCCGCGCAGCGTCCGGGGAATGCAGCCGACAGGTTGACGCCGCCGCAGGCCTTGCCGATCGAATCGGCGAGCTTGACGACCAGGCGCCCGGTGGCGCCGTCGGCATCGGCCTTGACGATGGTCAGGCAGTTCTCGATTCCGGCGGCGCTGGTGATGCTGCCGTCGGCGAGGCCGTCCGCCTTGCACTTCAGGAACGACTTGAACTGGCCGCTGACGATCTTGGCGTACGCCTTGGCCAGCGTGGCCTGGCACTCCTGGCCGACGGCGTCGTCGGCCACCGCATCGATGGCGGCGTCGAGGTCAGATCCGAAGAACTCATTGAAAAGCAGTGCACCCTGCTCCGCCCCGACGGATGCCACGGTGGCTGCGTCGGTGAAGCCGAAGTTGGGGATCTTGGTGCAGAAGGCGGTCTGGGTCGACGCCAGCTTTGCGCGCTCCTTGGCTACCAGGCCTCGATTGTCGGCGCTCAGGCACTCCTGGGCGCTCTGGCCCAGCGGGAGCTTTCCCTGCGCGGCCGCGAGCTGGCAGGCAACGTTCACCTTGGCCTGCGCCTTGGCGACACCGGCAAGGCCCTTGTTCATGGCGTTGATGCAGCGCTGACGAATGGCGTCCTGCGGCTGCGCAGCGGCAGTTTCGGGACCGATCAGGGCGGCACAGAGCGCTGCCAGCGCGATCCAACGGACACCGGTTCTCGCGCGGAAAAGTGACTTCATGGGCTCCCCCAGAACAAAAGTTTTCGTGTGCGACGCGTAAGGTCCGACGGACTTCCATCCGTCCGGACCTTCTTGGGAGGGTCTCGGCGGGCTGCATCCGCTTCCCCTCGAAGCGAACGGACTCCCCCGTGCCCACGAAGTAGCGCGGACTTATCGCACGCCCTTCAAAGTTGTGTCAACGCGAGAGAGAGCGCTGCGCACTGCGTTCCCCCGTGCCTGTGGGGGGTTGAGGAGTTTACGGCGAAACCCTCGCTGCCGGCGTCGGCGAAGGCACGACCGCCGTCGGTGCCGACGCACCGCCGGATGCGGCTGCGGCAGGGGGTGCGGGATTCCAGGGAGCGGGACGGGTATCTTTTGGCATGGCGACGACTCGGATGTCGCCGTCGCTGCCGGTCTTGCCGTCGATGTTGAAGCTCCCTGCCCAGGCGGCCAGAACCATCCCGCGCCCGTCCGTCGCAAGCACCGCCCGATCGTCCCAGCTCTTGCCGTCGCGCGTGGCGTAGGCGGCCAGGAACTGGGAGTGGCTCCACGTCTTTCCGTCGTCCGTGGACACGCTGACCAGAAGGTCGCTGTCGCTGCCCTTGGTCTTGCCCATCGAATCCTTGGAGTACCAGAGCGCTACCCAGCGCCCTGCCCCGTCGTGCACGATGCGCGGCTGGAGGTCGCGGTGCGTGTCGGTCTTGAAGGGTCCGTTGAGGGAAACAGGGTCGCTCCAGGTCTGCCCGCCGTCCTTCGAGCTGGCCGTCAGGATGTCCCAATCGTCCTCCTCGTCGCCTACCTTGCCGACATAGGCCGTCCACACCGCCATCCAGCGGCCGTTGCCGCTGGTAGCCAGCGAGAGCGATTCATCCCCCGCGAAGCCGTCGGACCCGGCCCGAGAAGGGGCCAGCGGCCGCGGCTGCGACCAGGTCTGGCCGCCGTCGCTCGAGTCGGCGATCAGCACGTCCCAGTCCATTCCGATGGTGCCGCCGAGCGACGAGTAGGCCTCCCAGCCGGCCAGGATCTTTTTTCCGCCGCGATCGGACGCCAGGGTCACCTGGCGGTCGGTATCGCGGTCGGAAGTCGCGTTCGCGTTCAGGGGTCGGGGCGCCGACCATGTCTCCGCATTATCGGAGGAGCGGGCGACGAGCAGGTCGCTGTCGCGACCGGTGCCTTCGACCGGTTCGAAGCTTTCCCAGGCAATCAGCCACGCCCCGCCGCCAACGGCCAGCACTTCAGGATGGAAATCCTGCCCGGTGTCGCGCAGTGCATACTCGGCCACCGGCACCGGTTCGCTCCAGGTCGCGCCGTCATCCGTGGATCGCGACCACAGGATGTCGCTGTCGGGTCCGATCTTGCCTCCCCGCAGGTCCCGCGACTGCCAGGCCGCGACCCATGTCCCGGTGCCGTCGGTAGCGATGGCCGGACTGTTGTCGAGCGCATGATCGCGCAGTGCGCTCTCGGCCAGCGGCCGCGCCGGGCTCCACGTGCGCCCTTCGTCTCGGGAGCTGGCGACGATGATGTCCCAGTCATGCATGGCGGGATGGCCGCCGAAATTGTTGAGCGTCTCCCACACCGCCATCCAGCGGCCCTTGCCGTCGCTGGCCAGAGCGACCGCGCCGTCGTCGTGCGTGTCGGAGAAGGCGTTGCTGTTGAGGGAAACGATCTGTTCGAAAGGTTGGGCGAAGGCCGGCAAGGCCGTCGCCATTGCTGCGCAGGAGAGGGTGGCCACAAGTCCGGTCCTGACCATCGTGCAGAGCCTCCGAGTTTGGCGAAGCATACCGACGCGCGCCGCGGTTTCGAGGCCGCGTTGGATGAGGATCATCGCATTTCGTACCATCGGCCGGTGATTGCCAACATGCATCGGGCCTGGACCGGCGGCCAGTACAGCCTGGTCCGCCTGCTTGGCGGCAGCCTGATTGCCGTACACTTCCTGGAGCGCACGGCTGTCGCCGACGGCTTCTTCGCATCGCTGCTGTGGATGGCTGCTTCCGCGACGTCGGTGGTATTCGCGCTCGGGCGCTGGGAACGCACCGCCGCCGCCGTCCTGCTGGTCGCGCTGTGGTTGACCTGCGAGGAGAGCAGCTTCCTCGGCCATGCAGGGACCTGGTACGCCGCCGCCTGGATGATCGCGCACCTGTGTCTCCCCTCCGCGCCGTACGGCAGCCTGGACGCCGTCGGCCGCCAGGATCCGCGCGGCGACTGGCAGATGCCGCAATGGGCGCCGGCCGCGGCCTGGGCGTTGTTCGTGGCTCACCATGCGGCATCGGGAGTTTCCGCCTTGGCGAGCGGCCACCTTCTTGCCGCTATGGTGTCGCTGGCGCTGGCGGGCTTTGGTCTGTCGGCTTCACTGCGAGTCGTCGTGTGGTCGGTCTCGCTCGGGATCGAGGTGGCAAAGCTGTTTTTGGGCGCCAGCGATGGCGGCGTCTGGCTGCTGCATCTGCTGGCTCTGCAGCCGCTGTGGTTTCCTCCGCGCGAGAACCTCGGCGTGGAGACGGTCTTCTACGACGGTACGTGCGCGCTCTGCCATGGCGCCACGCGCTTCCTGCTCTCCGAAGATGCCGAGCCGGCGCGCTTTCGGCTGGCACCGCTCGGCGGCGATGCGTTCGAACAGCGCATGCCGGCGGGTCGCAAGAACGATCTTCCCGACAGCGTGGTCGTAGTCGCAGCAGACGGCGCCGTGCACGTGCGGTCGTCCGCCTCGCTCTACATGCTGGACCGCATCGGCGGGCTGTGGCGCCTGGTCGGCGACATCGCCAGCCTGCTCCCGTCCTCGTTGCTGGACGGCGGCTACGACACGGTCGCGCGTAACCGCTACCGGTGGTTCGGCCGAAAGACGCAGGCCTGCCCGATCCTGGCCGGAGAGCTGCGCCAGCGCTTCGACATGTAGAGTCCGCGCCGGTTCAGACCGCCGCAACGACAGCCGCCGCCCGACGACGACATGGCCGCCACTCCATTACGCCTGCTGGATCGCAACGCATCGTTTCACGTCGAGATGATCGGGCATGCCACGCTGGCAGTGCGCAGCGGCGGTCGCATCCTTCTGACCGACCCGTGGCTGCTCGATCCCATGGGATGCAACGGCGAGTACCACTACCCGCCGCTCGTGCACGACGCCGAAGCCGTCGCCGCGGCGACCGACGCCATCTACGTCTCGCACATCCATCCCGATCATTTCCATCGCCCCAGCCTCGAGCTGTTCGGCCGCGACGTGCCCATCTACATCGGCCGCCACGAGCGCAAGAGGTTCCGCGACGACGTCGCTGCGCTCGGCTTCGAGGTGATCGAGGTCCCCTTCCAGCAGCCGGTACCGGTGCGCGGGACCGACATGACCATCTGCATCCTGGAGCACGATGCCGACGAGGCCGCAGCCTTCGATTCCTCGCTGCTGGTGCAGGCGCCGGATTTCGCGCTCTTCGAGAACAACGACTGCATCCTGGCCTCCGCCAAGTACGAATGGGTGCGCGAGCGCTGCGATGTCGACTACGCCTTCCTCGGCTACTCGCCGGTCTCCTTCTTCCCGATCGGCTTCGAGATGCCCGAGGCGGAGAAGGACCGGCTCATGGCCGAGAACGAGCGCCGGCGTTACGGCGATTTCGTCGCTTCCGCCGCGCTGTTGCAGGCCCGCCTGACTGTCCCCTTCGCCAACGATGCCAGGTTCTTCCTGGCGCAGTCGCTGTGGAAGAACCGCGCGTTCGGCTCGGGCACCGAGGCCGCCGCACTGCTGGCGCCGACCGGTTTGCGGGCCGAGGTGATGGGTCCGGGCGATCGCATCCTCTGCGACGGCTCGGTCGCGCACGTCGCTCCGGTACTGGAGAGGGAGGCTGAGCTGCGCGCCATCGCCGAGCACGCCGGCGCGATGCAGGCGCAGGTGCTGGCACGACGCGCCCCGCGGCCGGCGCCCGCGCCCGATCTGGTCGATCGCTTCCGCGACCTCGTACTGTCGCTGTGGCGCCAGAAGAAGGACGCGCTGCCGGGCATCCGCGGCAGCGTCATCGCCTACGTGCTGCGCGGCCCGCAGGAACGCTCCTTTCACTTCGACTTCTCTCGCGACGACGATCACATCTTCGGCGAGGGCATCCCGCCGCGTTACGACATGCGTTACACCTATCCTGCCGAAGCTCTGCAGATGCGCCTGGACGGAACGATCGAGTGGGACGAACTGCATTTCACCGAAGACGTCTCGGTGCATCAGGTCCGCTACGCCCGCGACTATTACCGGATGCTGCGAAGCTCCTCGCGGGATCGCGACTAGGGTTCTCGACGAGGCGCCGTGCCTGCAGGCTCTCGCGCTCGGCCGCTCAGTCCTGTCTCGGCGGTGGCGCGGCGCATGATCAGCCCCCGCGCCTGACCGGATCGGAAAGGGCGCAGGCCTTGGCGTCGGCGCCGTCGGTGATGCGGCAGGCAAGAGTTGCCCAGAAGCGCGCCCGTTCGCGATCGCGCGGCGTCCCGCGATGGACCAGGAGCGTGGCCAGCGCCGAATACAGGCGCGGCTGAACCAGCGTCACCGCCGCGGCCTGCTCCAGCCGCGCGATGGCATCGTCGGTGTTTCCCGCCCTGCCCGCTTCGGCAGCTTCGGAGAGCGCACGCGCCGCCACCGTCGCGTCGGTCTCCAGCGTCTGCCCGCAGGCTCGCGGCGTCCATCGAAGATCGCCCGTGCTCGAAGCGGCAGGCAATCGCTCGAGCGCGCCGAACAGCCGCGTTCGTCCGCTCCTGTCCGAGATCTCGACGAGCGCGAGCGCGGGCCGTTTGGTACAGACGTCGCGATCGATCCGACTCTCCATCTGCTCGCCCGGCGTCCACAACAGCCCGCGCACCTTCTCGGGAAGAGCGGCGACGTCATCGGTGCGCGGCTCCCACCACGAAAGCCTGCCGCCGGCCAGTTCCTCGTCGAGAAAACGTACGACGTCGGTGGAACCCGTCGCGGTTCCGTTCGACCACGCCGCGGAGTGATCGATGGCGGCACCTGCCCGCATCGCCAGGCCGGCAGCCGAGGGCGCGAGGATGCGCGCGTTGACGACGTCGAAGATCCACGTGCCGCTGATTGCGATCAGCGAAGCCATGCCCAATCCCGCAGCCGGCGAGGCCATCCAGCGCCGACGGCCCTCGAGAAGACGCGACAGTCCATAGGCCGCGAGCAGCGCGACCGGAACGGCGATCTCCACGCGCATCGGCATGGCGCGGTCGTAGGACGAGACGATGGCGGGCGCCG
>DASPNH010000088.1:0-28178 GCA_035626675.1 Binatia bacterium | reverse complement strand
GTCTCGGCCCTGCTAGACCGCGCCGGATGGCCCGGACGGTCGGACTCGTGAATAGTGCGGGTTAAACGCTTAAACGCCCGGTCCCCGGCGGAAAACCACTGTTCCGCTTTTAGAGGCCGACGAAACGGTTGTGAGTCAGCTCCACGTTGTCGCCGAGCTCGATCGACAGCGCGGTGTTGCCGCCGCCGAGGAGCGCGCCGTCCCAGCGCGTGTTGATCTTCATCACGATGCGTCCGACCGGACAGAAGATCGTGCCCGCGCCGATGTTGTCCTCGCCGATCTCGCAGCGCGAGTTGGTCGAGCCCTTGCTGTAGATCAGCAGGTTGTCGGCGGTCAGCCCGTTCTGCAGGTTCCACGTCCAGAACTGGTCCGAGTTCAGCGACGTCGCGATGCGCAGGATCATGACGGTGTTCATGTTGCCGCCACCGTCCAGGTTGATCGTCACGTTGTTGCCGCCGGTGATGTTGTCCAGGTCGATGACGTTGAGGCCGCCCGGGCTGGTCGCCGTGATCGTCTTGGTGCTGCCGCCGGTGATTCCGGTGAACGTCACGCCCAGGTTCTGCGTGGACACCAGGGCGTCGAGCAGACCTGCGGTGGTCGCGATGGCGGCCTGAGCATCCACGCACTCGTCCACACGCGGGTCGTTGCCGGTGGTGTCGTAGAACGTCGGGGCGGGCGTCTTGTTGACGTGCTGCCCGGCAGCGACGGTGCTGAACGCGACGCCCGGCAGGATGGCGCCGGCATTGCCCGAGACCCTGGCATTGTTGGTGATGATGTCGCCGCCGTCCACGTTGACGAAAGAATCGAACGTCGTGCCCGGCGTCGTGCTGTCGCCGCGCGTCGTGACGATGTCGCCGTCGACGATGGCGTTCTGCCCGAAGTCGGCGAAGTTGCCGCACCAGTTGCCGGTCACCTCGCTGCCGTTGTTGACGTTGATGCTCTTGGTATTGTCGGCGCCCGGGTTGGCCACGGCCAGCCATGAGCATGCCGCACCGGTCACCACGTAGACCGGATTTCCGCAGACACCGACGTCGCACGTGGAGGCCGTCGTGCATTCGTCGCCGTCGTCGCACGGATCGTCCTCGTTGGCGGGCGCCTCGGCGCAGGCGCCGAGACCGTTGCACTGCGGCGAGGTGCAGTCCGAACTCGGCGCATCGACGCAGGGGCCGCCGGCAGCCTCGAAGGTGCAGTCGGAGGCGCAGCAGTCGCCGTCGGCGTTGTTGCCGTCGTCGCAGGCTTCCGGGCCCGAAGCGGTGCCATTGCCGCACGAGGTGCAGGCGGTGGTGCAGCCGTCGTTCTCGTCCTCGTTGCCGTCGTCGCACTCCTCGCCCATGTCGGTGACGCCGTCGCCGCAGATCGGGTCGGTGCAATTCTCGCGGCAGGCGTTGGGCGTCGTGTCGCTGTTGGCGTCGCCGTCGTCGCACTCCTCGGTTCCGCTGTCGTTGATGACGCTGTCGCCGCAGAACTCGTCGACGCACTCGGCCGTGCAGCCGTCGCCGCTGGTCTCGTTGCCGTCGTCGCAGCCTTCGCCCGCGTCGATGACGGTGTTGCCGCAGTCCGGGCAGCTCCCGTTGGCCAGCGTGTCGTCGAAAAGGTCGCAGTCGCGGTCCAGGCCGTAGGCGGCGTCGACGATGCGGCAGACGCGGCACTCCAGGCGCTCGATGCTGCAGCTGGCGATGCCGGCCGCATCGGTGTCGTCGCCATAGACAGCGCAGATGCTGGAGAGGCCGGGATAGATGCCGGCCAGATCACCGGGCGGGCATTTGATGCCGAGAAGGATCTCGATCGTGCCGGCGGCCTTGGCCACGCGGCTCTGCGCGTCGGTGGTGATCGAGTCGAGGCAAGCCTCCATGCTCGCCTCGTCCATCACGGTGCCGGCCTTGAGGCCGACCTTGAGGCAGCGCTCCACTTCCTTGTGCATGGCGTCGTGCAGGCGCCGCCAGGCACCGGTGATCGTCGAGGAGCACTTGCCCTGGGGATCGACGCCGTCGCTGGCCGCCAGCGTCGCGCCCAGATCGTCCTCGAAGGCATCGATCATCAGGCCGAGGTTGTCGGTGACGTAGCCTTCCTCGATGGTCGGCGCGTCCGTCAGCCCGAAATCGGGAGCCGTGCCACACGACGTCGTGATGGCGGCAGCGACCTTGGCCGAAGCCTTGGCGACCTTGCCCTTGAGATCGGCCGACAGGCATTCCTGCGCCGACACTCCCATCGGCAAAGCGTCCTTGGCCGCACGGCGGATGCACAGCGACGCATCCTTCAGGACCGCGCTGCTGATCTTGCGCGCCGACTTGACGACCTTGTTCAGGCAGGCCTGCTGGGCCTTGTTCTGCTGGTCCGCCACCGCGTTGCCGGCAACGAGCAACAACGTGCTCAACGTAACGAGTACGAAACGTTTCATGGATTCCCCCACCGCGAAGATTGGGCCGGCTTCCCCGCTGCCGACTGCGCGGGCGGAGACTATCTTGCGCCCCGTGGCATCGGCAAGGCGGCAAGATGCTTGGCGGGGGCTTTTGCGCAGGTTTTACGGAGCAGGCTCGGTCATCGGGCGCGAGAAGAACTTGCCGGTGGAGCGGACCAGGAGCCGTGCGCCCTGACGGACCTCGGCCTCGATGACGAGGTAGCGAGGATGCTCGCGCGAGGCAATGCGTGCCGCGACCTCGATCTCCTGCTCGACGGGGCAGGGCTGCTCGTAACGAACGTTCAGCTCGCCGGTGACCACGCGCACCTCGCCGAGAAAGACGGCGGCCGCGCACGAGAACTCGTCGAGGATCGTGGCCACGATGCCGCCGTGGGCGATCCCGGGGGCGCCGTGGAACTTTTCGGGGATGCGGTAGGTGGCGCGCACTTCGTCGCCGACGCGAAAAAAGCGCAGATGCAGGCCGTCCGCATTGCTGCGCGAGCAGCCGAAGCAGCCGCCGTCACCGAACGGAAACAGCAGCTCGTCCTGATGCGGCTCGGACACGGGGCGGCTGTATGCGAAATCGACCCTCGGACCAAACGCGTATAGGAAGGCCGCGGTGAGCGCCGCAGGCGAAATACGCCGAAATCACGCGCCCGTGCGCGGCCTCGACATGCACTGGCTCGAGCAGGGTAGCGGGCCGCTGGTGCTGCTGTGCCACGGCTTTCCCGAATGCTCCTGGTCGTGGCGGCACCAGATCGCGGCGCTGGCTGGCGCGCGCTTTCGCGCCGTCGCGCCCGATCTTCGCGGCTATGGCGACACGAGTGGCCCGGCTCGGCCACAGGACTGCGACGTCGTTTCTCTGACCGATGACCTGGTTGCTCTGACCGCAGCGCTCGGCGAGCAGCATGCGGTACTGGTCGGGCATGACTTCGGTGCGCTGCTGGCGTGGCACGCGGCAGCGCTGCGGCCCGACGTCTTCGCCAGCGTGGCCTGTCTCTCGGTCGGCTACCCGAGCTTTTTAACGGGCAGACGACCGCCGCTGGAGGTGCTGAAGGAGCGGGTAGGGGAGTCGTTCCACTACATCCTCTACTTCCAGGAAGCCGGCGTTGCCGAAGCGGAGCTCGAAGCCGACGTGCGCAGCACTCTCCTTTCGATCCTGTGGGAGAGCAGCGGCGAGGCCGTCGAGGCCGGCAAGCCGTTTCTTGCCGGTGCGCGTTCACGTTTCCTGGAAGGGATGGCGGCCTCCGCTCGATTGCCGGCCTGGCTGACGGAGGCGGATCTGGACGTCTACGTTCGAGCCTTCGAGCGCACCGGCTTTGCGGGCGCGCTGGCCTGGTACCGCGCCTTCGACCTTGGATGGCACGAGCTCGCGGACCGGCGCACGGCCAAAGTCGAGGTGCCTGCGCTGTTCATGGCCGGCTCGCTCGATCCGGTGCTCGCCTCGACCACGGGCCTGCTCTCACGGATGCGGCAGTGGGTTCCGGCGCTCGAGGACACGATCATTCTCGAAGGATGTGGTCACTGGATCCAGCAGGAGCGCGCGCGCGAAGTCAGCGACGCGCTCGTTTCGTTCGCGAGACGGCATGTCTGAAGAGCTGCGCATCGAGCTGCTGCCCTCGCTCGACGGCATCGCTGTCGAGGATTGGAACGGGCTGGTCGGACCCGACGATCCGTTCTGCCGGTACGAGTTCCTGGACGCCCTGGAGACCACCGGCGTCGTCGGCCGCCGCACTACGTGGCAGCCACGGCACCTTACGGTCTGGGACGGCACGCGACTGATCGGGGCGATGCCCCTTTACGTGCGTACCGATTCCTATGGCGAATACATCTTCGATTTCGGATGGGCCGAGGGCTACGCGCGCGCCGGCCTTCGCTATTATCCCAAGGCCGTCGCCGCGGTGCCGTTCACGCCGGTGACCGGCTCGCGCATGCTGGTGGCGCCCGACCGTTCGTTCGAGGTGGTCGCGGGCGCGATGGTCGATGCGCTGCCGCGCGCGGCCGAGACGCTGGAGCTGTCGGGTGTCCACGTCCTGTTCCCGCGCCAGCACGAGCACGACTTCCTGGTCTCGCGAGGCTTCCTGTCGCGCATCACGCATCAATATCACTGGTTCAACCGCGGCTACCGCACCTTCGAAGACTACCTGGCCGACCTGCGATCCAAGAAGAGGAAACAGGTGCTGCGCGAGCGCGCCGACGTGGCCGAGCAGGGCCTGCGCGTCGAGCTGATCGAGGGCGACGCCGTCACGCCCGAGCACGTGGCGGCGGTGTGGCGCTTCTACCTCGAGACCGCCGAGCGCAAGTGGTCGCAGCCGTATCTGGTGCGCGCCACCTTCGAGACGCTGGCCAGGACGTTCCGCAAGAACCTCGTGCTGGTGCTGGCCCACGACGGCGACCGCTACGTGGGCGGGACCTTCAACGTGCGCGGCAGGAACTGCCTCTTCGGCCGCTACTGGGGCACCATCGGCCGGTACTCGTCCCTGCACTTCGAATGCTGCTACTGGCAGCTGATCGAGTACGCCATCGACCGCGGCATCGACCTGGTGGAGGCGGGCGCGCAGGGCGAGCACAAGTTCCTGCGCGGCTTCGTGGCGAGGCCCACCTACAGCGCGCACTGGATGGCCAATGCCGCCGGCCACCGCTCCATCTCCAACTTCCTGGAGCGCGAGCGCGAATATGAAGGGGACGTCATCGAGCGCTACAACCGCGTCTCGCCGGTCAAGAGCGAGCGGTCCAAGCAGGACAGGTGATGAACGAATCCACGCCTTGCGTGGCTGCGTTCAAGGGGCCGGCGGAAAACGCGAAGACGGAGCAGGTCGAATGGCTGGCGGGCGAGCGGGCAGCGTCCTTGACACAGGTGTCGACGCGATGCCGTATGCCTGGATGATGCCGGGTTTCGAGCAGCAGCGCTGGTCGCGCGGCTTTTTCTGGTTCTTTGCGCTGGCCCTCCAGTTGGCGACTCACGGGTCTCGCGACGCCGCTCTCGCCGAGATTCCCGTTTCGGCAAGGTCTGCTGCCGAGATCCCGATCGACTGGTTTTCCGGCACTTCGTATGACGTTGCCGCAGCAGGGCAGGTGCTGGTCGCGGTCAGCGTCTGCGAGTTCAACCAACCGGACGTCTGCGTCACGCGCTCGCTCGATGGCGGACGGACGTGGCTGGCGCCCATTGCAATGGCCGACCTCAGCGGTCGCCTTCGCATTGGCGTGGCCGCCTCGGGAACGCTGCTGATCAGCGGCGGCTGCGGCCCGGCGGAGCCGGACGTGGCGGTCCCGTGCGTCTATCGCTCGGTGGACGAAGGCGAGACGTGGCTTCGAATCGAGCTTCCCTTTTTCCCAGGCAGTCAGGAACTCGTTCGACTGACTCGGCCTGTGGCCTCAGGCACGACCTGGCATGTTGCGGGCGGCCTTACGCAGCTCGACCTTTGGCGATCCGAAGACGACGGCTTGACGTGGCAGGTGAGCATGCTGAACGAGCGGCCCTGGGGCGTCGACAGCAACCTTGCCACGGATGGCGGCGGCAACTGGGTTCTCGTCTTCGAAGGCGGCTCGATGATCCGGTCCGCCGACGATGGCCTTACGTGGAGCGCCCCGGCCTCGATCGACAGCCACGGTTTGACCGGCGCCATCGGACCCAACGACATCGCCGGCGTACCGGGCGGCCCCTTCCTTCTGATGTTCAACGCGACGACGTCCGGAGCTCTGGCAGCCGGCAGCGATTGCGATCTCGTCGCGGCTCGCTCGTTCGATGGCGGCGCCAGTTGGCAGGATTTCCGTCTCGTCGATCCGGAGGCGGGGCGGAGCCGCGACTATCAGAATCAGAGTTGCCAGCGGCCGCGGCTCATCCGCGAGCCGGCCGGCGGCCGGTTATGGACGATATGGTCGGATCTCGGCGTCCCCTACAGCCGCAGTGACAATGATCTTCTGTACTCGCTGTCCGACGACGATGGAGCAACCTGGGCGAGGCCGGCGGCGTTCAACATCTGGGCCGGAGGGGACCGCGGTGGAGAGTCCGACCCCAGCATCGCCGTGACAGCCAGCGGGGAAGTGAGCGTCCTCTTTCGAGGAGGGCGTTTCCCCAGCAGCTCGAATCGTTTCTACAGGATCGCCTCCTACAGCGACTGTCCGGTCATGCCGTCCGCAACCTGCCATGACTCGGGCAATGCGACGCTGGAGGTGCGCAACAGTCCGGGCGCCGACGACTCGCTGCAGTGGGCGTGGATCGGGTCGGACGCGGCCGGCTCTGCCGGCTTCGGCGATCCACTTGCATCGACCTCCTATCTCTTTTGCGTGTACGAGGAGACGACGTCGGGACCTCAGCTCATCGTCGAGCGCGAGATCGAAGCGGGCGGGTCATGCGGCTCCAAGCCATGCTGGAAGAAGACCCGCGGCGGCTATCGGTATGCCGACAGTCGCAAAGCCGTCTCGCCGGTAAAAAGCCTGTCGATGAGCTCCTCGTCCCACGGCGTCAGCCGATTCCAGCTGGCCCTGGCGGGTCCCGCGCTGTCGCCGCCCACGCTTCCCATCTCTGCCGATGCCTTGACGGTCCAGCTCAATCGGATCGGCACCGACGACTGTTGGACCAGTCTCCATACGCGCCTCAGCGTCAATACGACCAATCTCGTCGTGGCGCTCCCGTAGCCGAGTCTGCGGTCGACCGCAGTGCGGTCGCAGCGTTGACCGCAACCCTTTCGAGACTACAATCCCGGCCAGGATGGCCGACCAGCAGGTACCGGTGCGGCGGGAAGAGGGCCAGGTCCTCAGCCGCGAGAAGACGCGGCTGAAGAGGCCGCCCATGTATGCCGTCATTCTCCTGAACGACGACTACACCCCCATGGAGTTCGTCATCTGGATCCTTCAGATGGTGTTCTACAAGGACCACGCCGAGGCGACGCGTTTGATGCTCCAGGTGCACCACGAAGGGCGCGGAACGGCCGGAATCTTCACTCACGACGTGGCCCGGACCAAGGCGGTCCAGGTCGAGCAGATGGCGCGCAAGCACGAACACCCTCTGGCTTGCGTGATCGAGGCGGTGGAAAGTTGAGCAACGCGGCGAGGCCGCACCCGGGAACGAGGCGATGCTGATTTCGGAGGAACTCGAAAAGACCCTGCAAAGAGCCGTGGACCGGGCCAAGGCCGGGCGCCACGAGTTCGTCGCGCCCGAGCATCTGCTCTTCGCGCTGACCTCGGATGCGGTGGCCGCCGAGATCCTCCTCCACTGCGGCGCCGACGTCGAGAACCTGCGCCGCGAGGTCGACCGTTTCCTCGACGACAACATGCCCTCGTATCCGTCCCACGTGGCCGGACCCGACGGCGGCACTCCCGATCCCAGCTACACCATCGGCTGCCAATTCGTGCTGCAGCTTGCCGCCTCGCACGTGCAGAGCTCGGGCAAGTCGCAGATCGACGGCGGCAACGTGCTGGCCGCACTGTTCCGCGACGACGAGTCGCACGCGGCCTACTTCCTCAAGAAACAGGGCGTCTCCCGGTTGGACGTCGTCCGCTACATCTCGCACAAGGTTTCACGCGTGGCACCTCGCGGTCTTCCCTTCGAAGGCGGAAGCAGCAGCGGCGAGGAAGAAGGCGAGGGCGGCTCCGGCCCCGTCTCCGATCCTCTCGAAGCGTTCTGCACCAACCTCAATGCCAAGGCCGCCGAGGGACGTCTCGATCCACTGATCGGGCGCAGCCCCGAGCTGGCGCGAACCATCCACATTCTGGCGCGACGGCGAAAGAACAATCCCGTCTTCGTCGGCGATGCGGGTGTGGGCAAGACGGCCATCGTCGAAGGCCTGGCCCTGAAGATCCACAAGGGCGAGGTGCCCGAGTATCTCAAGGACGTCACGATCTACGCGCTCGACATGGGCGGGCTGCTTGCCGGCACGCGCTACCGCGGCGACTTCGAGGAACGGCTGAAGGCCGTCATCGACGCCATTCAGACCGATCGCGATCACCGCATCCTGTTCGTCGACGAGATCCACAACATCATCGGTGCCGGCGCGGTCAGCGGCGGCGCGATGGATGCGTCCAACATGCTCAAGCCGGTGCTGGCCAATGGCGACATCAAGTGCATCGGCACCACGACCTACAAGGAGTACCGGCAGGTCTTCGAGAAGGACCACGCGCTCTCGCGCCGCTTCCAGAAGGTCGACGTGGGCGAGCCTTCGCACGACGAGTCCATCGACATCCTGAAGGGCCTGCAGGGACGCTACGAGGATTTCCACGGCGTCAGCTACACGCCCGGTTCCATCAAGGCGTCGGTGGATCTGTCCTCCAAGCACATCAACGACCGCTTCCTTCCCGACAAGGCCATCGACGTCATGGACGAGGCCGGCGCCGAGGTGAAGCTGCGCGCCAACAAGCCGCAGGTGTCGGTGGAGGCCGCGCTCGAGATCGACGATGCGGCGGCGGCCGGCGTCGACGACGGAGCGCCCGAGAAGAAGCGGCCAAAGGTGACCACGCGCGACATCGAGAACGTGGTCTCGCGCATCGCCAAGGTGCCGACCCGCAGCGTCAAGGTCGACGACAAGAAGCGGCTCGAGACTCTTGCGCGCGATCTCAAGCTCCTCATCTACGGGCAGGAGAGCGCGGTCGAGCAGGTCGTCTCCTCGATTCAGCTGTCACGGGCAGGGCTGGGCGAGCCGGACAAGCCCATCGGCAGCTTCCTGTTCGCGGGCCCCACGGGCGTGGGCAAGACCGAGCTCGCCAAGCAGCTGGCGGCCGCGCTCGACATCGGCTTCATCCGCTTCGACATGTCCGAGTACATGGAGAAGCACTCGGTCTCGCGCCTGATCGGCTCGCCGCCCGGCTACGTCGGCTTCGATCAGGGCGGCCAGCTCACCGAGGCGATCCACCGCACGCCGCATGCGGTGCTGCTGCTGGACGAGATCGAGAAGGCGCACCAGGACATCGACAACATCCTGCTGCAGATCATGGACTACGCCACGCTGACGGATAACAACGGACGCAAGACCGACTTCCGCAACGTCATCCTGATCATGACGACCAACACCGGCGCGCGCGAGAGCATGGCCAACGCCATGGGCTTCGAGTCCAAGTCCGATTTCTCGGGCAAGAGCTCCAAGGCCATCGAGACCGCGTTCAATCCCGAGTTCCGCAACCGCCTGACGGCCATCGTCCAGTTCCGCTCGCTCGGCACCGAGATCGCCGAGCAGATCGTCGAGAAGATGGTCGCCGAGCTGGAGATGCGCCTGAAACCCCGGGGCGTCGATCTGGTGCTGGATCCGACCGCGCGCGCGTGGCTGGCCAAGAAGGGCTACGACGAGAAGTTCGGCGCGCGGCCGATGCGGCGCCTGATCGAGAGCGAGATCTCGCACAAGCTCAGCCATGAGATCCTGTTCGGACGCCTGGCCAAGGGCGGGACGGTGACGGTCAAGGCGACCGACGCGGGGCTGGTGTTCGAGTACTGAGGCTATTTCACCTCGAGGCAGGTCGGGCAGTTCAGGTCCACGTCCTGACCGACCGCGTGCTTGAGCACGATCAGTGAGTCGGTGGCGGTGACGTCGCCCGATTCGTTGACGTCGCACATGCACAGCACGCACCACATCGACCCGACGGCAGCCTTGAGCGTTGCCAGCGCATCGCCGGCAAGGACCTTCTGATCGCCGGTAACCTCTCCGCAAATGAAGCAGTTGTTGTATTGCAGGTGGTCGACCTCGATCCCGCCGGTACTATTGGTGATGGTGATGGACGAGATGCCGGTCAGGCTCGTCAGCGCGTACAGCCGATCCTCGGCGGTCGTTCCGGCGTTGCTCGCATCGGCGTGCGACGTCAGTGGGCTGATGCTGCCGAGGGAGATGCCGTTGCCGTCCAACGCCGAAAAGGTGATGGCGGAGTTGGGTCCGCCGTCTGTCCAGACGATTCCGACCTGCGACGGGTAGCCATTGCCGTAGAACGGATCGAACGTGATGGTGATGCCGGCCGCGCCGTTGCCGCTGAAGTAGGAGTGGCCGCCCGTGCCCGAACCGTCGATGACTCCGTCGTCGGCGTCCACCGAATCGATGTTGCCCTGTCCGCTGACGATGGTGCCGTTGCCGGACGCTGCCGGCACGTTCAGTGAGTCGTCCTCGAAATCCTCGATGCAGACGTCGGCGGCGCCGATGTCGAAATAGCTGTCGGCGACGCTGGTGTAGGGTTTGGGCGCAAGGAAGCCGGCGCCCCCTGCAAACACGGTCGTGCTGACGAAGAGGACCAGGAGCACACCGGCAAGACGCGACATCGAGCACCTCCAGCGAACGGTTCGGCGCTGATTAACGGTCCGAACCGTCCAGGACAAGCGTGCCGAAGCGAACCCCAGTCGGGTTCTGGCAGGGCCGGCGCGCTTGCCTCTCGGGAAGCGACTCGGTTATTAGGCACGACCGCTTCACGCGAGCGCGGGCGGCGGGTCCGATCCGTGGCATGGCGGCGTAGGCCGGCGAGCAACGGGCCCGGCCAGACACCAGGGGAGCACCATGACATATTCCATTCGTCCA
The DNA here is from genome assembly GCA_035626675.1 of Binatia bacterium. Lineage (GTDB taxonomy): Bacteria > Desulfobacterota > Binatia > UBA1149 > CAITLU01 > DASPNH01. The sequence goes on along the minus strand of DASPNH010000088.1, from coordinate 17,294 downwards.
TCAGCCGGCGGCCGCACCTTGTCGCGGCTCGCGACCTTCTCTTCCATCGCCGCATGCCTGCTGCTTGCGGGCTGCCCGCAGTTTCCCTCGCCCGGCGCGGCCACGCCGCCGCTGACGCAGGAGCAGGCCGACGCGCTGACCAGGTGTCAGAGCTCGATCGCCAAGGCCCAGAACAAGTTCTCGAGGACCAAGACCAAGGAACTGCAGAAGTGCGTCCTGGCCGTTCTCGCGGTCAAGATCCCGTTCGACAACGGGGTGACGAGCTCCGGCGAGTACGCTGCCGCCATCGCCGAAATCACGCCGAAGTGCGCCAAGGGCTACGCCAAGATCACCAAAGCGTCGACGAAGTTCGTCGACGCGGTCGTCAAGGCGTGCGAGCCGGTCGAGGATCTGATCGGTCCCGACTACGACGGGCTGCGCTTCGAGGCAGGAATCGGTTCGACCTCCGAAGGGATCGAGGATCTGGCGGGGGACCTGTGCACCCTGACCGAGATGAGCGTGGACGGAGCGGTCTGGTACGTCATTCCGCGAACGCTCGAGCTGCTGGACGAGCTCGGCCCCGATTTCGTCGCCGAGACCGAGAACGACGGCAGTGAAGGCTATCCCAACGTCGAGCTGGACCCGCGGTGTCCGGCGATCTCGACGTTCGTGGGCGGCGCGACGACCACCACGATTCCGTAGCCGATGGGAATGAGCCGGGTTCGGCAGTCGAGCGTGTCGATGCCGCTGCAGAGCCCGGCTTTTTCGCCGCGACCGTCCGGACCCGGCGCGGCCTTTTCCTGCGCGACCATCCAGGCCGGTTCGCCTACGCCAGCAGATCCTGCGCGTCCAGGTCGATGGCGTGGCGGCTGTGCCGCCGCGCCATCGTCGTGAACATTTCGTCGCCGCGCTCGGTGCGCTGCACGATCATCGCCGCGATCACCGTCACCACGAAGCCCGCGAACACGCCGCGACGATAGTCGTTCCAGCATCGTTCGAAGTCGTAGCCGGTCACACCTGCGGCCAGGAGACCTGCGTGGTATGCGCGGACGATGTCGCGTTCGGCCGCGCGCCGGTCTTCGGGTTTGAGGCCGGCGCCCAGGAAGTAGGCGACGTCCGACAGCGGGCTTCCGAGCGTCACGGTCTGCCAGTCCACGACCGAGACCCGCGCCGGCGAGCGTGTCTCGTCGATGAGCAGATTGTCGAGCCGGTAGTCGACGTGCACGACGGCGAATACGTCGCCGAGCATCACGAAAGGCGGACCCTTGGAGTCGGCGACCTGCGCGATGATCTCGGCCTCGTCGCGCTCCAGGCGGGCGCCGTAGCGCTCCAGGAACCCCGGCAGCTGCGCGCGATACATGCCCTGGACCATCTGCACCGACATCTGGTCAGGCTCGCCGAGCCACCCGATGCCGCGTAGCGAGGCGTCCTGCCAGGTGGGCGCGTGCAGCCCGACCAGCTCGAGAACGGCGGTGCGGGCGGTCTCGATGCTCGTGCCCGCCAGCTGATCGCCCTGACGAGCCGGAGCGAGATCCTCGAGGAGCAGGGCGAAGTCGGGACCGTCGCCGTCGATGTCGGCGAAGTAGCAGCGCGGCGTCGAGATCTTCAGGCGCGGCTGCAGCTCGCGGTAGAAGCTGACCTCCTTGCGAAAGCTGCGCAGCGCCACGCCGGTGGCGCGACTGGTCGGATCGTCGGAGGGAAACTTGCCGACCAGGCTGCGCGGCGTGCTGTCGTCGGCGCCATCGACATCGAGCGCGAAGCGGATGCATTTGCCGATCTGACCGGTGCCGACGCGAGCGGCGGAGAAGCTGCGCACCGTCGCGGCGGCATGCCCCGCCGCGCGCAGGCGGTCGGTCAGCCACGCCGCGGTTATGGTTTCCGCCGTCGGGATGGCGCTCATGCCGTCACGACCTCGTTGCTCGGTTTCGTGGGCGCGCTGACCGGCGACCGTGCCGGTGCGCCAGCGATGGCGGGCGCACGACCCGCTCGCAATCCGCAAAGCGTGCTCATGCAGCGCGCCGTCCTGCAGGATTGGCAGCGAGGTGGTCGAAGCGCCCCGCCGGCCGGCGGCGACGATAGGCGTCCACGACCGGTTCGAGCTCGGTCGGCGTCGCGCCGTGCAGGATCACTCCGTCGCAGCCGAGATCGAACTGTTCGGCAATCTTGTCGACACACTGGTCGGGCGTTCCAGTGGCGGCGGCTGCCAGCCATTCCGATGGTATGAGCGCGCCGATCTGCTCGAGCTGCTCGGTCGTCGCGGTCGCATCGATGGCGCCGCGAAACCCCTGCACCATCGGGTCGGCGCGAAACCGCGCGAGCACCTGCGGATCCCAGCGGTTGGTCTTGACCATGAGGTCTCCGTACGCCTGCAGGTAGGTCGCCATGCGGCCGACCGTCTTTCGCAGGCGCAGCTCGTGCGGCAGATGATCGCCGATGGTGGCGAAGCACGACCACACGCGAACGTGGGAGGGATCACGGCCGGCAACTTCGGCGGCGCGACGCACCGTCTGCACGCAGCGCCGTGTCGTCTCCTCGGTGAAGAACGTGTGCAGTACGACCGCATCGAAGGCGCGGCCCGCCAGCTCGAGCGTGTTGTGGGCGAAGGCGGTGATCGTCAGGGGGATCTCGCCGGTATGCTCCGCCCCCAGCATGAGAAGGGGATAGCGCCCCACGGGCCCGTCGTGGCCCAGGACCATCTCGCCGCGCCACAGCTTCCTCATGAGCACCGCGAAGTCTTCCATCTGGGACGTCTTGATCCGCGGCAAGCCGTACATGTCGAAGAGCATGCCGATGCCGCGCCCGATGCCGAGTGAGAAGCGGCCGCCGGTCAGCTTGTGCATCGTCATCGCAAACGAGGCGGTGACCATCGGATGGCGCGTGTTGTGATTGGTGGCCGCCGTGGCGATGCCGATCTCGCTCGAGATCGCGCCGGCCGCGCCGCTCAGCGTAGCCGCTTCCTTGATGTTGAAACGCTCGGAGAGAAAGACCGAGCCGAACCCCATTTCTTCGCCGCGGCGCACCTCGTCGAGCAGATCGCGCGGCGTGCGCGGCGCGCCCGGCAGCGCGTAGAAGGCCAGCTCGTTCAGCCGCTGCATGGATGAAGAGAAAAGGGATCAGGCACCGTTTCGGCCGACGACGCCGCTTCGCAGGTCTGGCGGCGAGCGCGCGGGTCGCGATGAAATGGTTCCCGGTGAGACGGCTTCGGCTCACCTGACCCCTTTTTCGGGATCAGCGCTTGAACTTGAGCAGCAGGTTGAAGAGCATCGCATGCCTCTTGCCGTAGGGCGGGTGGAATTGCTCGACGCCAGGGATCTTGGGCGCCGTGAACACCGGCCGCATCTTGCTGAACTCCACGAAACCCTCATGTCCGTGGTAGTGCCCCATGCCGCTGGCACCGACGCCGCCGAAAGGCAGATCGTGCTGGGCGACGTGGAAGACGCAGTTGTTGATGGTGACGCCGCCGGAGATCGTTCCGTACAGCAGCCGGTTCTCGCGCTCCTTGTCGTTGGTGAAGAAGTAGAAGCCCAACGGCCTGTCCTTCGAGTTCACGTACGCGAGAACCTCGTCGATGCTGTCGTAGGTCTTGACCGGCAGGAGCGGTCCGAAGATTTCCTCGCGCATGACGATCATGTCGTCGGTCGGGTCGAGGATGAGATGAGGAGGAAACTTTCGCAGATTGTCGTCGAATCGGGCGCCTTCGACCAGCGGCACGATCTCGGCACCCTTCTTGGCGGCGTCCTCCAGAGTCATGCGAAGGCGCTTGTAGGACTTCTCGTCGATGACGGACGTGAAGCTCTCCTGCGTCGGATCGGGGTAGCGCTCGGGCAGGATCTTCTTGCACGCCGCGACGAACTCGGCGCGCTTGGACCTCGGCAACATCACGTAGTCCGGCGCCAGGCAGGTCTGACCGGCGTTGACGTACTTGGCATACAGGATGCGCGACGCGGCCGTCTTCACGTCGAAGTCGTCGCAGATGACGGTCGGCGATTTGCCGCCGAGTTCCAGCGTGACCGGCGTCAGGTTCTCGGCCGCAGCGCGCATGACGTTGCGGCCGGCGTCGGCCGAGCCCGTAAAAAGGATGTGATCGAAGGGCAGGCTCGAGAACTCGGTGCCCTTGACGCCCGGAAGGATTGCCACGGTGTCCTCGGGAAAGACCTCGTCGAACCTGGCCGCCAGGAACCGGCAGAGATTGGTCGAGTTGGCGGCCATCTTGACCATGCAGCGGTTGCCGGCAGCCAGCGCGCTGGTCAGAGGTCCGATCAGCAGGAAGAGCGGGTAGTTCCACGGCACCACGATTCCGACCACGCCCTTGGGTTGCGGGATCAGGCGGTTCTTGCCGGTGGCGAAGAGGATGGAGACGTGTCGCTTCTCCGGCTTCATCCACTTGCCCAGCTTCTTCCTTGCATCGCGGATTCCGTCGACGCTGGTGAAGACCTCGAGCAGCTTGGTCTCTTCGGCGCAGCGGTGTCCGAAGTCGCGGCCGATCATCTCGGCGATCGCATCGACATTGTCGACGATGATCTTTTCGAGCTTGCTCAGGTTCTCGAGGCGCTCTTCCCTGCTCGGATAGGGATGACGCAGGTAGGCCTGACGCTGGAGATTGAAGATGCGATCGCAGTCGTTGTCGACCGAATGGATGATGCGGAGCTGAGCCGTCTGAGCCATCGTTTCGTCCTCACGGCAGCCTGCGCGGATTGCGCGGCCGGCCTGGCAGTTGATCGGCGCATCGTTGCGGGAGCAGCGTGCCGAGACAAGGCGGCTGCGGTCTCACGCGCCGCAGCGTCGGGCCTGCGCGCGGCCGACGTCTTCCTGGCCAGGGCGGCGTCGCGAAAACCGATACCGGGCCTTCAGTAGCGGGGGAAGTGCTGCAGGCGCTCGAGCATGACTTCGAGGCCACGCCCGGCCGCACGCAGCATGTCGAAGAGAGGGCCCGTCATGAAGCCCTCGTCAGCCGGCTCGGGCAGGTCCAGCTCATAGGTGGCCACCGGCCCGTCGATGGCAGGCTGCGCCTTCCGATCCAGCTCGTGCAACAGGGCGACCATGGCGTCGTTGTCGGTGAGAACCTGCGCACGGAACTTGCGGATGCCGCGCTCGTAGGCGGCTGAAGCCAGCAGCGTCAGGAGGAGCTTGCCGAGCCCGCGTCCCTGCATCGCATCGACCACGGCGACGGCAGCCTCGGCAACCTCGGGTTCCTTGTCGATGCGGATGAAGCGGCCGATGGCGACTCCGTGGCCATCCCCGGCGGTGAAAGCGACGATGGCCAGGTGGTTCCAGCCGTCGGTGTCGAGCAGGTCGTGCAGCACGTTCTCGGGCAGACGCGGCATTGCCGAGAAGAAGCGCCGGTAACGCGATTCGGCAGACAGCTCCTGGAAGCCGGCAACGAGCGCATCGCGGTCTTCGCTGCGCAGCAGGCGAAGGCGGATCTCGGTGCCATCCTCCAGCGTGCAGACCTCCCGGTAGTCGGGCGGGAAGCGCAGCGCGGTCTCGCTCATGGTGCGCTTCTAGCGCGGGTACGGCGCGGAGTCGCATCGACGCCAGCGGCGTCGGGTCTAGCGCGCCATGCCGGTCATAGCGCGTTGTCGGGTCGTCGCGCATGTCGGGTGGAAGGCGTGTGGGGTCGTAGGCGTGTGGGGTCGTAGGCGTGTGGGGTCGTAGCGCTGGCGGTTTGTCGCGGTGCCGGATCGTAGCCGGCGGTGACGGCGCCTACGAAGCCGAATTCGTGTCGCGCGCTTGGACCCGGCGCCGGCTCCTCGCTAGGCTCGTCCCATGAGCAATCTTCACGATTTCGAGGTTCGGAACATCGATGGTCAGCCGCAGTCGCTCGCCGACTATCGGGGCAAGGTCGTGCTCGTGGTCAACGTCGCCTCCAAGTGCGGGCTGACGCCGCAGTACGAAGGCCTCGAGGCGTTGCAGAAAAAGTACGAGGACCGCGGCTTCACCGTTCTCGGCTTTCCCTGCAACCAGTTCGCGGGACAGGAGCCCGGAACCGAAGGTGAGATCAAGAGCTTCTGTTCGCTCACCTACGGCGTGACGTTCCCGCTGACCTCCAAGGTCGACGTCAACGGCGATAGCCGCGATCCGGTCTACGGCTGGCTCACCAGTCAGTCGACGTCGCCCGACGGCGCCGGCGACATCAAGTGGAACTTCGCCAAGTTCCTGGTCGGCAAGGACGGCAACGTCATCGCGCGTTTCTCGCCGACCGTATCGCCCGAGGATCCGGAGCTGGTCGAAGCGATCGAGAAGGCACTGGCCTGACGCTTTTTCGATGGAGCGCTGGCGTCGCTACGAGCTGCCCGGCGGCTGGACCGTGCTCGCCGGCCGCAGCGACGAAGACAACGATCATCTTTCGCTGAAGCTCGCGCGTCCGCGCGACTGGTGGTTCCACGCACGCGCTGTGCCCGGCTCGCACGTGCTGCTGCAGTCGCGCGACGGCGAGGAACCTGACCGGGCCATTCTCGAAGCCGCCGCTGCCATCGCGGCCTGGCACAGCAAAGCCAGGGCCGGCGGCGTCGTACCGGTTTCCTGCACGCAGGCCGCCAACGTCAGCAAGCCGCGCGGTGCCGAACCGGGTACCGTCTCGATCCGCAAGGAGAAGGTGCTGAAGGTGCGGCCGAAGCTGCCGGAGTGAGGCGGCGCAACCGGTCCGCGCCGATCTATCCTCGCGGCAGGTACCCTCGATAGCGCCAGTATCCGGGCCACGCTCGCGGCCGGCGCAGCAGCACGATCATGAAGCCGAGCGAATCATAGTAGGCCTCTCGCTCGCGAATCAGACCGTCGCTGATCACCAGCCTGTCCACGATCCGCAGCTCGAACGGGCGGCCGCCAAGGCCGAACCGGAGCCTCCACGCGATCAGGGCGACGTTGTCGACCGTGGCGCTCTCGTCGACGGTTCCGCGCATGTCGGGCAGCCATTGAAGCAGCCGCGCGAATTCCGCCCGCGCAGCGTCGCGGCCGACGATGGGCGGCGTTACTGGCTGCAGCAGACGGACCTGCGGATGAAGCAGCTCGAGGAAGCGGTCCAAGGCAGGATTCGCCCACGCCGCGGCGAAGCGCTCGACGATCATGCGCATGGTGTCCGCGTCGGCGAGAGGAGTTGTCATGTTCTGCGTTGGGATGTCGTACCGCCTCGAGTCCGGCCGCGGCAAGGTCCATTTCTGGTCCAGTCGTCCAGGCCAGCGGGCTGGCGGCAGCCCTTGGTTCGGACGCCCGGGCTTCGAGACATTCTCGCGCGCAACAACGCGCGACAAAGGCCCGAATTGTGGCCTCGCGAAACTTGCGTGAAACGTCACAGCCTGGCTCCCGAAGCAGCCCGCCGCGCTACCGTCGCCTTTCCAATCCGGCCTCGATACGCTCGCGGCCGCATGTCCACTGATCAGCCCACGCGCGTCGTCACCAGCTCGATGATCGGCATGGCCATGCCCGACTCCGCCCGCTGGTCGGATCGCGTCGTGGTCGTGCTCGGCCAGAATCCCGGGCCGTTTACCGGGCCCGGCACCAACACCTATATCGTCGGCACCGGTCCCCGCCGCATCCTCCTCGACACCGGCCAGGGCGTGGCCACCTATCTTCCGCTCCTGGAAACCGCGCTGGCCGATCTGTGCGATGGCGCTACCATCGAGCGCATCGTCCTGACGCATGCGCACCCCGACCACATCGGTGGCGTCGAGCATATTCGTGAGCGGCTCGGCAACCCACTGGTCTGCAAGATGCCGCTGCCCGACAGCGACCTCGGCCTGGAAGTCACACCGCTGGCCGACGGTGACGTCGTCGAGACCGACGGCGCTACCCTTCAGGCGATCTGGACGCCTGGTCACGCGCGCGACCACCTGTGCTTCCTGCTTCGCGAAGAAAAGGCTCTTTTCACCGGCGACGTCGTCCTCGGCGCCGGCACGACCGTGATCCCGCCCGACGGCGATCTCGACGACTACCTCGAATCGCTGCGCACGCTTCGGCGCCTGGACATCCACCGCATTTTTCCCGCTCACGGCCCTGCCATCGAGCAGCCGCACGAGAAGATCCACGAGTACATGCGTCATCGCGCGCTGCGCGACGATCAGATCCTGGCGGGCCTGCAAGCCGGCATCGAGCGAACCGCCGAGCTGGTCAAACGGATCTACGTGGACGTTCCCGTATTCCTGCATGGCGCCGCCGGCGTCTCGGTCGAAGCGCATCTTCGCCGGTTCGAGAAGCTCGGGCGCGTTCGCAGAGAGGGCGAGCGATGGCTGCTGACCTGACCTGGTATTTCGCTTACGGCAGCAACATGCAGCGCGCGACGTTTCGCGAGCGTCGGGCGCTGTCGCCGGCCGAAGTCTCGGTGGGATGGCTCGAAGGTTATGCGCTGTGCTTCGACATCCCCGTCGGTCCCGGCCTTCGCGGCGTGGCCAATCTTGCGCGCGCCGATGACTCGCGAGTATGGGGAGTCCTGTATCTCCTGAACGCCGAGCAGCACGCTCATCTGGACCGAACCGAGGGCGTGAGCGCCGGCGTCTACCGCAGGATGCTGGTGCCGATCCAGACGCAGTACGGCTCGACGGTGGAAGCCGAGACCTACATCAGCGAGCTTCGAGACCCCGCCCGGCGGCCTTCGCACCGATATCTCTCGCTTCTGCTCGATGGTGCACGCGAGAACGCGCTGCCCGATGGATACATCCACGCGCTGGAGAAGTGGGACCTTGCCTGGGACGAACGCGACGGCGCGTTCAATCCGCCCGAGTTGCGCCCGCAGCCTCAGAACAGCTCGAGCTGAACCGGCACTGGCCTCCTGGTCTTGGTCTGGCGGCCTGCGCGCTCCTTGCTGACGACAGCACGATCGTCCCTGGCTGCGGCCAGGCCGCCTGGCGCGGCCGCCGGCCTCGCCGGCAACGTCGTCGCCGGGAGCGGCCATCGATTCGGCGGCGCGGCCGCCGCGACGACCGCTGCGCGAGCCGCGGTCGCAACGGCGTCGCTGCCGGCAACACGAACACCTGCGCTCCCCTCGATCTGCGCAATCGGTGACGGCGGCACCATCGGTATCGCCGTGACCGGATGCCCCGGGCCGGCCCATGTCCGGAACTCGCGCAGCCACGCAAAGCCATGACAGTTGGCCTTCGTCTCGTGATCGCGTTTGCGCTGCCCGCTGTGGCACAGGAAGTGCCAGAACTCATGGCCTGCGACGAAGACGAGCAGGTCGTCGGGAGATTGAAACGGCTCCTCGTGCCAAACCAGCCGATAGGGCACGCGTGCCGTCGACGTCGGCGCGCGCGGCGTGGTGCCGATGCCGTAAGCTGCTCGCCTCGGGTATCGAAGCCGCTGCTTGACGGCCAGCACCATGCGACGGTCGTTCCAGCGGTAGTACCCGGCCACGTCACGCCCGCGCGCGCGGGTGAACTTGATGTGGACGCTCAGCCCCTCGGTGTCGACCAGCTCGGACTTGGCGCGGACGAAGGCTTCGCCGCGCTCGAGCCGATGCGTGAAGTTCGTGATGGCCGCTGCCACCAGGCGATTGTACTTGCGGCGGCGGCCACGCCTCAACATTCGTACGCACTCACTGTGCATGCAGCCTGTGCGCTGCGGTGCATCCCGCGTGCCGCCTCGACGGTGGTGCGCTTTTGGTGGAGTCGGGTTGTCTCGCGCGCTAAGGCCTTCGTCGCATGGCGGCGGGGCGGCGAGGCGAGGGCGGCAGCGACGACGAGGACGAAGCGTCGTCCGACACCGGGGAAATCGATGCTGGCCAGAGCCGCCAACTCACCGGCGCCGGTCTTGCCGGCAGCGCACGAGGCGCCGACCCGGATCGCATCACCGACGCAGACCTCGGCGCCGCACCAGCTGGCGACCCGGATCGCATCGACGCCGACGACGTAGACCCCGCCGACATGGACGAGCCGCGCCTGATCGACGCCGAGCTGGTCGAGGCGCCGCTCGATCCGGAGCTCACCGCCGAGCCGGTCCCCGACGCCAGTCCGCTTCATCCGCGCCCGTCGCTATTCGGCCGCCTCAGCGGCACCGGCCAGGCACGTGGCCGCGAGATATGGAGCCTGGCGCTGCCGATCATGATGTCGCAGGTGCTGGTCAGCGCGGTCGGCCTGATCGACATCGCCATGGTCGGCCGCCTCGGCGCCGCCGAGGTGGCGGCGGTCGGCTACGCCACGCAGCTCCATTTCATGGCGCAGTCGGCGCTGTTCGCGATCGGCTTCGCCTGCGTTGCGCTGATGGCGCGCGCCATCGGCGGCGGCAATCCCGCTCGCGCGCGTGCGGCGCTGGCCGCTTCTCTGGCGGTGGCTCTGACGACGGCGTCCGCGGTTGCTGCCATCGCGCTGCTGGCGCCCCGTGCGGTGCTGGAATGGCTCAACGCGACTCCCGAAGTCGCCGAGCTGACGATTCCGTACATGCGTCTGCTCTTTGCGTCCTCGCTGCTCCTGTCCATCTCGCTGACGCTCGAGCACGGTCTGCGCGCCAATCGCGATACGCGAACTCCGATGCGAATCGCCGTGGCCGTGACCGCGGCCAAGACGGTGCTGAACACGCTGCTGATCTTCGGCCTGTTCGGCGCGCCGCGCCTCGGCATCGTCGGCGCCGGCATCGCCACGCTGATCTCGCAGATCATCGCCCTCGGCGCGTTCCTGTGGGTCATTCGCCGCCAGCCCGCCGGCGGTCCCGTCGCGCTCGGCATCGCCGATTTCGCACCGGGCCGCCGCTACCTGCGCGAGGTCGTGCGCGTGGCGATGCCGGGAGTGGGCGAGCGCGTCGTTCTCAACCTGGCGCTCCTCGACTACTTCGCGCTCCTTGGCGGCTACGGCACCGTGGCGATCGCGGCCTATACGGTCGGCGTTCGCATCCTGGCCTTCTCGTGGATTCCCGGCACCGGCTTCGGCGCCGCCACGGCAACCCTGGTCGGGCAGCAGCTCGGAGCCGGAGATCCCGACGGCGCCGAGCGTACCGGATGGCTGGCGGCGCGCATCGCGTTCGTCACCGCCATCGCTCTGGGTCTAGTGGGCGCTCTTGCGCGCGAGCCGCTGGCGCGCCTTTTCACCACCGATGCCGCAACGGTGGAGATGCTCGGCCCGTTCATGCTGATGCTGGCGCTGGCGCAGCCGATGATGCAGGTGCACTTCGCGCTCGGCGGCGCCCATCGCGGAGCGGGAGATACCTGGACTCCGCTGTTCGCGGCAGCGATGGGCAACTGGGGCTTTCGCGTGCCGGTTGCCACGCTGGCCGCGACGATGGGCGCGCCGCTGATCTGGGTCTGGCTCGCGCTCGTGCTCGATCACGCTGCCCGCATGATCTTTCTCGGCATCGCGTTCGCGCGCGGCGGCTGGAAACGCCGCGGCCCGAAGTGATCGCGAGCCGAGTCAATCGCTGAGCCCGGAAAGGCCGGCGCCGAAGTGATCGCGAAAAGGCGTCCGTCGCGTGCGGCAGCTGGAAACGCGGCGGCCCGAAGTGACCGCCAAGCCGCGTCAGAGGCGGGCGGCGGCTGGAAACGCCGCGGCCCGAAATGTCGCGAGCCTCGTCAGTCGCTTGCGGCGTTCGATGCTGCCACGGCGGTAATCGCCTCTGCGATTTCCTGCAGACGCTGCGGCGACAGCCGCTGCTCCGACAGTCCCTCGGCCAGCCGCACGTGCACGGCCTCGACGGTCAGCGGCTTGTCGAGCACGACCAGCAGCAAGGCGACCTTCGCCGTCACTCGAGCCAGCGCCGGCCGAAGCTGGGTGTCCAGGTCGTAGAGCGGAATGTCTTCGTTCTGCGCAGCCATCAGCCCTGTCAGTCGTGCGGAAAGCGGAAGCGGTGCCGTCGCAGCGCCCGTTGCATTCGCGGCACCATCGCCGCCGCCCGCGCCGCTATCGCTGCCTCCGCCCGCATTGCTCGCGCCCGCGACGTCGCGCTCAGCACCGTCGCCGCTGGCGCCACCGCTCACCGCCGCAAGCTCGGCCGCTTCGCGTTCCTTCACTTGCCGGCGCTGCCGGTCTTCTTCGGCCAGGCGCAGCTGCACGTCCTTGCCGGCCTCGATCAGCACCTTGAACACGCGCTGCACATCGCCGGCGTCCGAAGGCGCCCGCTTGCGGTGCCGTGCGGCGTCGATGGCGGCCGACACCGAGGCCTCCAGCACCTTGGATTCCTGCGCCTTGTCCTCGATGGTACGTTTGGCCTCGCGCTTGGCGGCGTACACCAGCGGCATCATCGCCATGCGCTCGACGATGCTGGAGACCAACGCGGCCAGCGGCTCGGCCGTGGCCGCGTGCATGCCGGGCCCCAGGCGCTCGCTGCGCATCCTGGCCAGCGACCCGTCGCGCTCGCGGCGCAGCAGCCAATCGTTGAGTTGCGTGAGCAGATCGGCGCGGTCGGCGCGTACCAGGTAGGCCTTGCGGTCATCGCTGAGGGGCCCGATGCGAACCACGTCTCGAGCCGTGGCCGTCCAGGCCTTCTCCTCGAAGCTGTCGGTGACGACTGCGTCGGTCCAGCGATCCATCAGCGCCATGTGCACCGCACGGTTGTCGGGAAGCGGGACGACGGTCGCCAGGAAGAACGTGCGCTTGGCCACGCCCTCCAGATAGCCGCCCGCATTGACGGCGATGCGGCGCGAGCGCCGGTTCAGGTCGCCGACGTCATCGATCCCGGCGCCTTTCCAGGCCAGCGCCATCGCATGCGACAGCACCACGGGAATGGTGAACCCGCCGATCACGGCGCGGTCCCCACGAACCGTGACGCCGCCCATGGCCACGTCGAATTTTCCCGCTGACAGATCGCGCGAGAGCTCGGGCCACCGAAACGGGACAAGCTCCATGGCGTAGCCGTGATCGCCGGCAAAGCGGCGCGCCACCTCGATGTCGAATCCGCTGTAGGCGATGCCCGCTCCGGCGTCGTCCTTGGCCTCAGCGCCGTCGCTGGCAGTGCGCACGCTGAAGGGAGCGTAGTCGCCCGATGTCCCCACGCGCAGGACCTTGCGCTCGGCCGCCTGTGCGGCCTCGAGACAGAGCGCGCCGGCCAGCGCCAGGACGAGTAGGGCGAGTTTCACGCCCGGGCCGTCACTTCCAGGCGACCAGGTAGGCGACCCACGCCGGATCGGCATCGCCGCGGTCGCGCTTGCGATAGACCCCGGTGCCTTCTCCGGTCTTGCGATCGGTGGTCTCCCAGTAGACGTCGGCGCCGGAGAAGCCGGCCTCCAGCAGCAGCTCGCGCAGCTCGGGCAGCGTCCACAGCCGCCACTCGTAGGTGAAGGCGTTCTTGAGCTCGGAGCCGTCCTTGAACCGGAAGTGAATGGCGTAGCGGCAATGGTGCGAGACCGGATCGAAGCTGATCTGGTGCCAGACGTAGCGGAAGCCGTTGTACTTGTGCACGTCCTCGCGGTCGTCCTCGAAGACCTCCGATCCGCCGAGCGCATCCAGCACCAGCAGCCCCTCGCTCTGCAGGTGCCGGCGTGCGTGCTGGAAGTACTTGCGCAGCTCGTCGCGGGTCTCGAAGCAGAAGTACGAGAAGTTCTGCGCAGCGATGATGTCGGCCTTGGCCCGCGTGGTGCGGACGTCGCCCTGGATCACCTTGATGCGCTCGTGCGCGCCGTTCTTGAGCGTGGGCAGGTAGCGGTTCCGTCCCCACTCGATGGGCTCGGGGTCGAGGTCCACGCCGATGGCGCGCCGGTCCTTGCGGCTGTTGACCCAGTCGTAGCAGACGGCGGCCGTGCCGCAGAAATCCTCTCGCAGCACCAGCGGCACGCGTCCGTAGTAGCTGCGGAATGTGCGGTCGAAGAACGCCGTTTCGTAGTCGGGCGACTGGACGGATTGCACGTACAGGTCGTACCTGTCCGCGCGGCTGGCCATGGTGCCGTTGCGAGAACGCTGTTTCGAAGGCATCCGCGCCTACTAGCCGTAGCGCGCGCGGAAGACGAGCGCGTACCGTGCGTCTACGGACAGCTGATCTGCGACGTTCTGTCGGTGCAGTCGGTCTCGAAGGCCTGTGCGCACACACCGTGGAGGTTGTCGCCGACCTGCAGTCTTGCCGTCACCGAGTCCAAGCCCATCAGGGTCTGCAGCTCCTGCAGTCCGCCCTTGCCCTTGATCTTGGCAAGCCCGGACGCGGGCCGATACTTGATCTGCATCTGGGTGATACCGGCCGTCTCGGGCGGCGCCGATCCCTCGTCGCGGTACCGGAAGTTGGTTCCGTTGCCGGTAAGGTCGGTCCACTGGTCGGCCGGAATGAACGCCTCGTAGAGGATCGAGTCGTCCGTTCCGTCACGCAATGCCAGGCTGACGCCGCCGACGGTCGGCGGGCTCTGCATGGTCGGAATGAAGACGACGGCCTTGAAGCTGAGCTTGTCGTCGTCGGTGACCGGCCCGAACGAGGCCTTCATGCGGTAGTCCAGCAGCGGGCGCTCGTTGTCGGGCAGCGCCTGGCACGAGCCGAATGCGCACATGCCGTCGAACGTGCACACGTCGCCGTCATCGCAGGGCGCCGTGTTGAAGGGGTGGGTGCACACGCCGATGCCGTTGCACACGTCGTCGGTACACTGATTGGCGTCGGGCGCGCAGAAGCTTCCGGGCATCGAGAACTTGCAGTCCAGGCGGCAGCAGTCGCCGTTGAAGTTGTTGCCGTCGTCGCACTCCTCGCCAGGCAGGACCAGGCCGTCGCCGCAGCCGGGCGGGATCGCAGCCGAGATGCACGAGGCGCCATCGACCGAGGGCTCGATGACGGCCTTGCTGCATGCCGAGAACCCTTCGGTCAGGTCCATCGACAGCGAGGGCCACATCACGAACCCGTAGGGCGCGGCGCTGCACGGCGATCCGCTCTGGCCGTCGTGGTAGGCGCCGAAGTTGTGGCCGAGCTCGTGGCCCAGCAACAGGCTCATCAGGTGATTGTCGAGCGTGAAGTTCTGCGACAGGCCGGTGCCGTAGTAGTCGTCGCAAAGCGCGTCAATGTAGGCGATGCCGATGACGCTCGAGTCCAGGTTCCGTCCGGTCACGAGGTGGGTCAGGTCGCCGGCGCCTCCGCCGTCGATGTCCTCGTTGCGGACCTCGGAGACCTCGTCGAGCAGGGTGCCCGGATCGGTGGTGGTCGAGAACGGCTCGATGCCCGGCGAAGTGTACAGGATGGTGTCGACGATCAGCAGGGTGACGCCGAGCTCCTGAACGTAGAAGCCGTCGACCTGGTTGACGATGTTCTGCAGGTAGCCGGCACCGCCGTTCGGGTGCATCTGCGTGAACGCGTAGTCGCCGACCAGGGTAAGCTCGAGAAGCCCCGTGCTGCCGCCGTGATTGCGCGCGGTGCGCGTGGTGGCGCCCGCGGCAGGCAGTGCTGCATGGTCGGCGCCGCACGACAGCGGCGGCACCGCCTCCGGGTCGATGTCGCTTGCCCGGTACGCGATCATCTGACTGGCGTCGGCCTGCGTCTCATAACGCGACAGTGGCTCGAGGTAATACGTTTCCTGGCTGGTGCGGATGGAGCCGTCGAGCGCCCCCGATGCCGTCGAAACGCGGACCACGGCTTCGGCGTCGTCCGCCAGATAGCCGCGATAGAAGGTGTTGGGGGTCGGCTCGATCGTCGTGCCCGAATCGGAAATGGTGATCGTGCGGGTGCCGGGAGCGAGAATGGTCGAAGGCTCGAGCACCAGCTCGAAGTCACGGCCGAGAGCGTGGACGGCGACGTGGCGCGAGCCGTCGGGGGCCGCCGCGCGCTGGTTGCGCGCCTGGACGACTTCGAAGTTGCGGATATGGTCGGGCACGCCAGCAACGGCGGCCGACGGGCATACGAACGACAGGAAGACGACTGCCCTGAGGGCGACGCCCGAGCGCAACACAGACATGTACATTGGTAGTCCCCGGCCAGGAGGGCGCGGAACTCCGAACGCCGGGATGCTAGCCCAAGCGAGCGCGCATGGAAATCAGAATTTCTCTCCGAGTCGACAAAGAGACGCTTCTGTCACGGCAATGACAGAAGCGCCGTGCGATGTGTTGGCACGCCCCCGGCCCGACGACTAAAAGGGTCGCCGGCTCCGCGGCCGCCACCCTCCTCATGGATGCATCCATCCCCGGTCTCTCGCTGCTGCCTTCGATCGTCACGCGGGGACTGGTTCCCGACCGCATCGCGAAGGCCGAAACCCGCGACACGCGCGGGGAATGCGATGCCCGCGACGTCGGCGTCGATCCGCGCTCCGTCGAGGACATCTGGTCGGCCGCGCTGTCCTGGTACGCCAGCGGCATCCATCCGGCCATCTCGATCTGCCTTCGCGTGCGCGGACAGGTGATCCTGCGGCGCTCGGTCGGCTACGCGCGCGGCGCGGGTCCCGACGACCCACCTGAGGCACGCAAGGTCCTGGCCACGCCGGAGACGCCGTTCAACATCTTCTCGGCCTCCAAGCCCATGGCGGCGATGATCATCCACATGCTGGACCAGCGTCACCGCCTGCATCTGGACGACCCGGTCTGCGAGTACATCCCCGAGTTCGGATGTCACGGGAAGGAATGGGTCACGATCCGGCACGTGCTGACGCACAGGGCAGGAATACCGACGCTGCCCGAAGCGGCCATGGACCTGTCCTACATCGAGGACATCAGCAATCGCCGCGCGGTCGAGATCCTTTGCGATGCGCGACCGGTCTCGCGCCCTGGGGGCCGGTTGGCGTATCACGCCATCACCGGCGGTTTCATCCTCGGCGAGATCGTCCGGCGCGTCACCGGCAAGAACATCCGCAACGTGGTCGAGGAAGAGCTGGCGCGTCCGCTGAAATGGCGGTGGATGAGCTACGGCGTGCGCCGCCGCGACGTCGACAAGGTCGCGCTCAACTACTTCACGGGTCTGCCGCTGATCCCGCCCATCGGGGCGCTGGTCCATCGCATCCTCGGCATGGACTTCGAGGAGGTCGTCCGCTCCTCCAACGACGAGCGATTCCTGACCGGAGTCCTGCCTGCGGCCAACCTCATCGCCACGGCCGACGAGCTCAGCGAGTTCTACCAGCTCCTCATGAACGGCGGCGAGCTGCGCGGCGTGCGCGTCTTCGACCCGCGCACGGTGTGGCGCGCGACCTCCGAGCAGTCCTACGGCGAGCTCGATTTCACGCTCGGTATCCCGTTGCGCTACGGCATGGGTTTCATGCTCGGCGGCGACTGGTTCAGCCTGTACGGTCTGGATACGCGCCACGCCTTCGGACACCTCGGCTTCACCAACATCGTGGGCTGGGCCGATCCTGCCCGACATCTGGCGGGTGCCATCATGACCAGCGGCAAGCCCGTGCTGTATGCCGAGATCTACCGCGCCGCCGCGCTCCTGCACGCGATCACCACGGCGTGCCCGAAAGACGATGTGGTGCCACCGTTCGGCAGGCCCGAGCAGCCGATCCGCACGAGACGGGCGCG
>DASPNH010000087.1:0-12578 GCA_035626675.1 Binatia bacterium | reverse complement strand
CCCTTTTCTACCGCGGAAGACGCGAGGAGAGGATGCCCTCGCGTTCGAGCTCGGCCAGTTCCTCGTCGCGAACGCCGAGCAGCGCGGACAGAACCTCGGCATTGTGCTCGCCGCGAAAGGCTGCCGGACTGCGCACGCCGGCATCGGCATCCGAGAATCGATAGGGACTGTTGAGCACGGGCGCGGTTCCGCCGCTGCGATCGTCCAGCGGTACGGTCATGCGCCGCGCGCGTGTCTGCTCGGACTGCAGCGCCTCGGCCATCGTAAGGACCTTTGCCGCCGCCATGCCGTGCGCGTGCAGGATCGCAACGGCGGCGGCTGCGCTTTCCTGCCGCTCGACCCACGCCTGCACGTGCGCCTCGAGCTCGGGCAGACACTGCTCGCGCTTGTCATAATTGTCGTAGCGCGGATCGCTCAGCAGATCGGGCGCCTTCATCAGCTCGACCAGCTGCGACCATTGCGCGCGAGGATCGGCGGGGATTACTACGTGCTCGCCCTTGCAGCGATAGATCCAGGCGCACAGGAAGTCGGTGTCGGTGCCGCCCTCACCGAAGAGCTGGAAGTTGGCGGCCTCCTGGATCGCCAGCAGCGCGTCGTGCATCGCCATGTCGATGAACTGACCGCACCCGGTGCGAGCGCGAAGCTGCAGCGCCGCCATGATGGCGATGACCGCCTGCAGGCCGGTGACGGTGTCTCCCACGGCCAGCACCGAATCCTCGGGCTCGTGCGACCACGCGCTGGCCTGGCGGTGCAACATCCCGGTGGCAGCGTGCACGACGCCGGCAAAAGCGCGCTGGCCGCGCAGCGGACTGTCGTGGCCGAAGCCGCTGATGGAGCAGTAGACCAGGCCCGGGTTGCGCTCGCGCAGGGCAGCCTGGCCGAGCCCGAGGCCGTCCATGACGCCGGGCCGGAAGTTCTCGACCACCACGTCGCAGGCGCTCGCCAGTCGCGCCGCAAGCTCTCGTCCGGCGGGCTTCTTCAGGTCGATGGAGACGTTCCTCTTGCCCGCGTTCTGCTGCATGTAATAGCCGCTCATGCCGCCGCGGCGTCTACCGAGGCGGCGCGAGAGGTCGCCTTCGGGCGTCTCGACCTTGATGACGTCGGCGCCGAGGTCGGAAAAGATGCGCGTGCAGAAGGGACCCGCCAGCACGTGGCTGAAATCAGCGACGCGGATGCCGGCAAGCGGCATCCGCGTCGATTCGGGAGAAGAGCTGTCGGGAGAGGCCAAGGCGCGAAAGCCGGCCCGAGCCTTCGCGTTACCGAAGGCCCGGGCCGTATGCCTTGGCTAGTTTCGAACGAAGCGGTCGGTTCCGGCGATGCTGCCGCCTTCCTCTCCATCCGGAGTCGGGTTGAACGGATGGAAGTGCCGCGGACGCACCGGCTCGTTGGTGCCCTCGTAGGCCAGGACCTCGTGTCCGCCCTCGGGACGCGGAATCAGCACCAGGATCTCCTGGCGCTCGTCCAGGTCGATGTCCGCAGCCGCCACGCGTGCGCCGCCGGTGTAGGACGGGGGACGCGCCATGATGCTGATGAGGTCGTTGTCGCGGCCGAAGGTCACGCGGTTGCCGGCGGCATCGAACACCTTGATCAGGGCATTGCCCTGACGCGGCGCCGTCAGGATGCGGCGGTCGCCGCTGCCCGACAGGTTGATGACGGCCACGTCCACACCCGAGAACTCGATGGGATCGTAGGCCAGGAACTGGCTGAGCAGCGTGCCCGTGCCGGTGTAGACGCGCACGACGGGAAGACCGCGGGTGGTGCCCACGATGATCTCGTCCTCGGCGCTGCCGACCACGTCGCCGACGGCCACGGTCGCGCCCTCGGCGTCGATGTTGAAGAACTCGTTGAACGCCTCGCCGGCCGTGAAGACCGGGAACTCGTCGAAGATGAAGAAGGGCTCTTCCTCATGGAGGCGCTTGAAGACCCGCACCAGGACGTTGCCGTCCTCGGAGTCGGACTGGGCGCAGACCAGATCCTCGTTGATCTCCTGGTCGATCTCGCCGCCATCGCACTCGGCGCCGGTCTGGAGCTCGACGGGGAAGGCGCGGAAGCGATCCACGAGCTTGTCCTTGCGGCCGAGGCGGTAGACCTCGACGGTGGAGTCGGTGGCGCCGTGTCCGGTCGAGATCGCGGCCTGCACGATCTTCGGGATCGGCACGTTGGCCCCGCGCTCGTTGAGGACGGTCACGTCGAGCTCGCCGAGCTGAATGCCCTCGAGCGCGAGGGTGTTCATCTCCATGCGGCGGCCGGTGCGGTTGAAGGAGCGCAGGCGGGCTGCCGTGGGAGTGGCCGGAATGGCGGTGACGATGCGGGTCTCGAGACCGCGGCGGCCGGCGAAGCTGAACAGCTCCGATCCGTCCTCGCCCGACAGGATGCGCATCGTGCCGGCGCCGCGGCGGCCGAAGGGCGCATCACCGAGCGTGCCGACGATGACGTCGGGGATCTCGTCGAGGTTGAAGTCCACGCCGCCGTCGAGCGAGAAGCCGAACTGCTCTTCGCGACGGTCGCCTTCCTGCTCCCAGATCTGGCTGCCATCCACGCCCGAGAGCGTGACGACGCGGCCACCGTCGGGAGCCTTGGCCTCGTCGACGAAGACGTCGAACTGCGAAGCGGCAGCCGCAAAGTCCGTGATGAGATCGCCGTCGATGTCGCCGATGGTGGCGACTGCGTCGCCGAAGCGCGCGTTCTCCTGGATTTCGGTGTCGGCCTTGACCCAGTGACGCTCGCCGTCCACGCCGAACAGAGTGACCAGTCCGGCCAGCTTCACGCCGGTGTCGTCGGAGCCGTCGGAGCCGGCGATGAAATCCTTGATGCCGTCGTTCAGCACGTCACCGGCGTAGTCGACGGACTTGCCGATGCCATCGCGCTTGGCGCCAACGACGCGAAAGAGCTCGTCCTCCAGATCGTTCGGCGAGACCAGGTCCACCACGCCGGCGCGGCGGACCTGGAAGATGTTCACCTCGTCGCTGCCGGTCAGGAAGTCGACGACGCCATCGCCATCGATGTCTTCTGCTGCCGCCAGGCTGCGGCCGTAGTTCTTGCCGGCCTTGGGGCCGACCTTGAATCCGAGAAAATCACCGTTTCTTCCCGAAACGATCCAGACGCGGCCGGGTTGGCTGCGACCGCGGGGAAGGCTGTCCGTCGAAGCGCTGACGACGAAGTCTTCGCGGCCATCGCCGTTGACGTCGTTCAGCGGAGCGATCTTCTCGCCGAAGCCGGAGTGTGCGTTGGTGCCGAACACGGACATGCGCCGGTTGGTGCGGTGGTAGACGTCGACGCGCCCGGCCTGATCCTTGGTGCGTACGGTAGGATCGCGCTGATCGTAGGGAGTCACATCGTATCCGGGCGAGCCTACCGCGAGCTCGTCGCGGCCGTCGCCGTTGACGTCGCGAATGAAGGAGACTGCTGCGCCCATCCACGCGCCGTCCTGGCTTCCCCGCTTGGAGAAGAGACGCTTGCCGTTGCGTCCGTCCAGAACGACGACGCGACCGGCGCGGACGTGGCCGTGAGCGTAGGTGCAAGGCGCTCCGACCGCGATGTCGTTGACGCCATCCCCGTTGAAGTCACCGTTGGCGGCGACTGCAAAACCCATCTGGTCACCGCCGGTCTGGCAGGGAACATGGAAGGGCTGGGCAAGGGCTGCTGCAGGCAACGTCATGATGACGACGGTTGCCAGACCGAGACCGGCTTGCAGCTTGCACGATGTGAAGTTCACAATTCTCATACGCAGGGCTTCCCGTTCAGACTCGGGCACCGCTTCGCGGCCTCCCGATACTATCGACATTCCAAGCCTTTACTAAATACCGCGACCAGTGCGCACCAACGCTCGGAGATCGAGCGCGGGGGGCGAAGGGCTACGCGGAACGAGCCACCACCAAAGCCGCCGCTACAGGTTCAGTCCAAGCAACGCGGCCCTTTGGCCGTTCCATAAGACAGTCCCCCCTGAAAGCTCAAGCGTGAGACGGCATTCTAACAGAACGACCCGGGTATGCTACGGTTTTGAAGTCGCGAATTGAAGCCGAAAACCGAACGGCCATCGAGAGATAAGTGGAGCGGGTGACCGGGATCGAACCGGCGACCTTCTGCATGGCAAGCAGACGCTCTAGCCAGCTGAGCTACACCCGCCCAAAGCGACAAGACGGCCCGTTTTCTAACCGAATCCGGGGAGCATGCAAGCCGCACCGCCGCAAAAATCTCGCGAGGAAGGCGTGTCCCCCGCAGCCTCTCCAACTTCACCCCCAGCGGGCCGGACGAACCCGAAGCCGCGCAAAAACCTGCAGATGGTAGTCGACGGCGGACCAGGCGCCGACCACCGCCGACAGCACCAGAAGGGTCAGGCCGACATCGTGGAAGCTGATGCCCCCGTACCGGTAATGGACGATCAGGAAGTGCACTCCAAGGGTCTGCAGCAGCATCTTGGTCTTGCCGGTGACCTCGGCGCCCATGACGATGCCCTCGACCGCCGCAATGCTGCGCAGCCCGGTCACGGCCAGCTCGCGGCCTACGATCAGCACCAGCAGCCAGCCGGGGATTCCCGGCTCCCGGTCCAGCACACCCAGCATCAGCAAGGCCGAGACCACCAGGAGCTTGTCGGCCAACGGGTCGAGCAGCTTGCCCAGAGGCGTTACCAGCCCGTAGCGGCGGGCGATCCAGCCGTCGAAGAAATCGGTGGCCGAGGCCAGGAAGAAGATGCCCATGGCCGCCACGGACTCGCGCGGTCCCGGATAGCTGAGCAGCCACACCAGCAGCGGAATGGCCAGGATGCGAAGAAGGGTCAGGATGTTGGGAAGCTGGCGGAACAGCTCGCCTCGGGTCTGCGCGTCGCCTGCATTGTGTGCCATGACGCATCCCTGGCGGCACGGAGGGCGGCACCGCGGCAGAGCGCGGCGAGGTTAGCCCTTACGGTTCCGCGCTGCCACTCGGAGCAGGTGCTTTGGAGCAGTTTCGATGAGCGAGTAGACTCGCTCCCGCATGCCCCATTACGACTATCTCGTCATCGGAAGCGGCATTGCCGGGATGACCTTCGCGGTCCGTGCCGCCGAGCGCGGCCGCGTGGCCCTGATCACCAAGCGCGCGCTCGAGGAGTCCAACACGAACTGGGCCCAGGGCGGCGTGGCTGCGGTCTGGGCACCCGACGATTCGGTCGAGCAGCACCTGCTGGACACCCTCGAGGCCGGAGCCGGCCTGTGCAACCGCGAGGTCGTCGAGATGGTGGTCGGCGAAGGTCCGGCACGGATTCGCGAGCTGATCGAGCGGGGCGTGCAGTTCTCGCTCAAGAACGGCGAAGGCGGGGCCGGCGGCGCCGGTGACTATGAGCTCGGACTGGAGGGCGGGCATTCCCGGCGACGCATCCTGCATGCCGCCGACCACACCGGAAAGGAGATGGTACGGGCGCTCTCGGCCGCGGTGCGGCGCAACTCAGCCATCGACGTTTTCGAGAACCGCTTCGCCATCGACCTGCTGATCGACGAGAAGTTCGGCTACTCCCACGGCCAGCCGCAGTGCTGGGGCGCGTATGTCCTGGATACGAGCTCGGGCATCGTCGAGGCCTTCACCGCCAGCGCCACGCTCCTGGCCACGGGCGGAACCGGCAAGGTCTACTTGTACACGTCCAATCCGGACATCGCCTCGGGCGACGGCATCGCCATGGCATGGCGCGCCGGCTGCCGCGTGGCCGACATGGAGTTCATCCAGTTCCATCCGACGTGTCTGTACCATCCGCAGGCCAAGTCGTTCCTGGTCACCGAGGCCATGCGCGGCGAAGGCGCGGTGCTGCGCCGGCCCGACGGCGAGGCGTTCATGGCCAGGTATGATCCGCGCGGCGAGCTTGCGCCGCGCGACATCGTGTCGCGCGCCATCGATCACGAGATGAAGATGGCAGGCTTCGACAACGTGCTGCTGGACGTCACGGCGCGCGGCGAGGAGTTCATCCGCCGCCGCTTCCCCGCCATCTACGAGCGCTGCCTGACCTATGGCATCGACATCACGCGCCAGCCCATCCCGGTCGTTCCGGCGGCGCACTACATGTGCGGCGGTGTCATGACCGGGCTGGACGGCGAGACCTCGGTCGATCGTCTCTACGCCGCTGGTGAGGTCGCGATGACGGGGCTGCACGGCGCCAATCGCCTGGCCTCCAACTCGCTGCTCGAGGGTCTCGTTTTCGGCCACCGCGCCGCCGAGCATGCCTGCCAGCGCCTTGCGGACGATCCACAGCCGCCGCCGCCGATTCCGCCGTGGAGCTCGGGCCGAGCCACCGACATCAACGAGTCCGTCGTCATCACGCACAACTGGGACGAGATCCGGCGCCTGATGTGGAACTACGTCGGCATCGTCCGCAGCGACCGGCGCCTGGCCCGCGCTGCAGCCCGCATCACGATGATCCGCGAGGAGATCCAGCAGTACTACTGGGACTTCCTGGTCACCCGCGACCTGCTGGAGCTGCGCAACATCGCGCTGGTGGCGGATCTGATGGTCCGTTCCGCAAGGACGCGCCGCGAATCACGCGGTCTGCACTACAACGTGGACTGCCCCGACCGCGACGATGCGCGCTGGCTGCGCCATACCGTGATCTGAAAGCGGGGAGCAGGGCGAAGCCTGGAGGCCGCCCCGCCTCTTCACGCCAAACGCTCGAACGGATCCCTAAGCGCCGGCCTTTCCGGTCCGCTGCATCTCGCTCGCATGAAACAGCCGCATCTGCCGCGGCTCGCCCTGGTTGACCGAGACCGGGTAGTCCTTGGAGAAGCACGCGTCGCAGAAGCCCTCGCCCGGCGCCCTCTCCTCGCGAAACGCGTAGAGGCCGTCGCGCGAAAGATACGCGAGGCTGTCCGCGCCGATGTACTCGCGGATGCCTTCCAGATCGAGGTTGTTGGCGATGAGCTCGCCATGCGTCGGCGTGTCGACGCCGAAATAGCACGGGCTGATGGTGGGCGGCGCGCTGATGCGCAGGTGTACTTCCTTGGCGCCGGCGTTGCGGATCATGCGCACGATCTTGCGGCTGGTGGTGCCGCGCACGATCGAGTCGTCGATGACGATCACGCGCTTGCCTTCGAGGACCTCGCGCTGCGCGTTCAGCTTCACCTTGACGCCGAAGTGGCGGATCGAATCCTGCGGCTCGATGAACGTGCGGCCTACATAATGGTTGCGGATGAGGCCCAGCTCGAACGGCAGGCCCGACTGCTCCGAGAACCCGAGCGCGGCCGGAACGCCCGAGTCCGGCACGGGCACGACGATATCGGCGGGCACCAGCGACTCGCGCGCGAGCTGACGGCCCATGCCCTTGCGCACCTCGTAGACGTTGCGGCCGAAGACCTTGCTGTCGGGACGCGCGAAGTAGACGTACTCGAAGATGCACCGTCGCGTCGGAACGGTACCGAAGGGACGGATCGACTTGATCTCGCCGCCGCGGAACTGGACGACCTCGCCCGGCTCGATCTCGCGAACGTACTCGGCCTCGACGAGGTCGAGCGCGCAGGTCTCGGAGACGACGACCCAGCCGCCATTGGCAAAGCGCCCGAGCACCAGGGGCCGGAAGCCGTGCGGGTCGCGCGCGCAGATGAGCTCGTCCTCGGAAAGGAAAAGGACGCAGTAGGCGCCCTCGACTTCCCCGAGCGCATCGATGACGCGCTCGAGCAGCGCCGGCCGCTTCGACTGCGCCACCAGATGCACCAGCACCTCCGTGTCGGAGGTCGACTGGAAGATCGAGCCGTTCTCTTCCAGGCGGCGCCGCAGGTCGGCGGCATTGATGAAGTTGCCGTTGTGGCAGACCGCAAGGCTGCCGAGCGAGTATTCGGCCACCAGCGGCTGCGTGTTGCGCAGCAAGGTCTCGCCGGCGGTCGAGTAGCGGTTGTGGCCGATTGCGCTCTCACCTGCCAGGCGCCGGATGATGCCGGTGTCGAAGACGTCGGCGACCAGGCCGAGCTCGCGGTGGCTGATCAGCGCCTGGCCGTCGCTGGAGACGATTCCCGAACCTTCCTGCCCGCGATGCTGGAGAGCATACAGTCCGAGATAGACCAGGTTGGAGGCTTCCGGCTGGCCATAGACGCCGACGACGGCGCACTCCTCGTGAAAGCGGTCATCGGGCTCGGCGCCTGCCGAACTACCGTGCACCTGGGGAGTGGCCTTCTTCTGCGTCATCTAAGTCCGTTTGCCATGCCGAGCATGGCCGCCTTGCGCCCTGGCCGCCCGCGTCTGGTCATACTCGCCGAGCGCGATGGCCGGCAGCGTCTCTCGCCACGCGTCGAGCAGCTCCAGCACCGGCACGTCCACCAGCGCGGAACGTCCCGCGCCCCGCACACCGGCACCTTTGACGTCCGCCGTCGTGACGCCTCCGGCGCGTGCCGCCGAACCTGCGGCATCGCAAATGATCAGCCGCTCGCCTGAGATGGAACCCAACCGCGTCGCCGAAACGCCGGCGCCTCGTGCCCGCGCAAGGACATCTTCGGCACGAGCGGCATCGACTGCTACCAGGATTCGGCATCCGCTCTCGCCGAAGAGCGCGGTGTCGGCGCGGCCGGGGATGTCGATGGCCACGTCGGCGCCGACGTCGCCGGCCATGCACATCTCGGCCAGAGCCGCCGCGATACCGCCGTCGGAGACGTCATGAGCGCAGGTGACGACGCCGTCGGCGACGAGGCCGCGGCAGAGCTCACCGAGCGTGCGCTCGGCCATCACGTCGACGGGCGGTGGACGGTCGCCGGTCAGGCCGTACCGGAACGAGAGATACTCCGAGCCTTCCAGCACCGGCTGGCCGCCGCCGAGCAGGATGATCTCACCCGACTCCGGCAAGGCGATTCGGGCGACGCGCGCGGCGTCCTCGATCAGCCCGACCAGGGAGACCGTGGGCGTCGGCGGAATCGAGGCGCCCTGGGTGTCGTTGTAGAAGCTGACGTTGCCGGAGATGACGGCGATCTCGAGGGCCTTGCACGCATCGGCCATCCCGTCGATGGCGCGCGAGAACTGCCACATCACATGCGGCTTCTCGGGGCTGCCAAAGTTGAGGCAGTCGCTGATGGCCAGCGGCCGCGCGCCGGTGACGTAGACGTTGCGCGCGGCCTCGACCACCGCATGCTGCGCGCCGACGTACGGGTCGAGCGAGCAGTAGCGCGAATTGCAATCGGTGCTCATCGCCAGCGCCCCACCCGTCTCGCGCACGCGGACGACGGCAGCGTCGCCGCCGGGCCGAACGATGGTGTTGGCGCCGACGTAGCAGTCGTATTGGCGATACACCCAGGTCTTGCTGCAAAGGTTGGGCGCCACGATCAGGTCGAGAAGCTCTCCCGACAAATCGGAGGGTACCGGCAGCGCGCGCTCGTCCAGCGGCGCCGGCCGCGCGGCCGGGGCTTCGATGGGCCGCTGATACTTGGGGGCGGCCTCGGTCAGCGCCGGAATCGGAATCGAGCAGACCTGCTGGCCATGATGAAAAGCTTCGAAGCGGCCGCTGTCGGTGATCTCGCCGACCGTGACGCAGTCCAGGCCCCAGCGCGAGTACACTTCGCGCACGGCCTCCTCGCGTCCCTGGTGGACGACCAGCAGCATGCGCTCCTGCGACTCGGACAGCAGCATCTCGTACGGCGTGAGATCCGTTTCGCGAAGCGGGATGCGATCGAGTTCCAGCCGTATGCCGACCTCGCCGCGCGCCGCCATTTCGACCGACGAGCTGGTCAGTCCGGCAGCGCCCATGTCCTGGATGGCCACGACGTCGTTGCCACGCAGCACTTCCAGGCACGCCTCGATCAGGACCTTCTCGGTGAACGGATCGCCGACCTGCACGGTCGGCTTCATCTGCTCGGACTCTTCCTTGAACTCGGAGGACGCCAGCAGACTGGCGCCGTGAATGCCGTCGCGGCCGGTCTTGGAGCCGACGTACAGCACGGGATTGCCCGTACCCTTGGCCACCGCCTTGAAGATCCGATCGGCGCGCACGATGCCGAGCGTGAACGCGTTGACGAGAATGTTGCCGTTGTAGCCGGCATCGAACACGACCTCGCCGCCGACCGTGGCCACGCCCACCGAGTTGCCGTAACCGCCCACGCCCGCGACCACGCCCTTGAGCAGAAACGGCGTCTTCTCGTGATCGGGAGAGCCGAAGCGCAGCGAATTCATGCTGGCCACCGGCCGCGCGCCCATCGTGAAGATGTCGCGCAGGATTCCGCCGACTCCGGTGGCCGCGCCCTGATAGGGCTCGATGTAGGAGGGATGATTGTGGCTCTCGATCTTGAAGATCGCCGCCATGCCGCCGCCGATGTCGACCGCTCCGGCGTTCTCGCCCGGTCCCTGCAGCACGGCCGGTCCGCTTTGCGGCAGGCGCTTGAGGTGCACGCGCGAGCTCTTGTAGCTGCAGTGCTCGGACCACATGACCGAGAATACGCCGAGCTCCTCGAACGTCGGCGTGCGGCCGAGATGGTCGAGGATCACCTGGTATTCGTCGGTGGTCAGGCCGTGCTCGAGCGCAAGGCTCTCGTCGACGGGACGAAGCTTGGGGGCCGCGCTCACGCTCTGCTCTCCTGGCGTCGCCGGCCGCGCTCGAGCCACTGCGCCGCCGACCGGAACAGATAGGCACCGTCGGTGGAGCCGAGCAGCGGATCGACGGCGTGCTCGGGATGCGGCATCAGCCCGACCACGTTGCCGGCGTCGTTGGCCACGCCGGCGATGTCGCGCATCGCGCCGTTGGGCGCATCGGTGGTGTAGCGAAAGATCACGCGGCCTTCGCGCTCGAGGCGATCGAGCTCTTCGGGAGGTGCCACGAAGCAGCCCTCGCCGTGCTTGACCGGAATCTCCAGAAGCTGGTGGGGAATGCATGCCGCGGTAAACGCGGTGTCGGTGTTCTCGACGCGCAGGTGCACCGGCAGGCAAAGGAAACGCAGCGATCGGTTGCGCACCAGGGCTCCCGGCAGCAGCCCCGCCTCGCACAGGATCTGGAAGCCGTTGCAGATGCCGAGCACCGGGCCGCCGGCACGCGCATGGGCAGCCACGGCTTTCATCACCGGCGAGAAGCGAGCCATCGCGCCGCAGCGCAGATAGTCGCCGTAGGAGAAGCCGCCGGGCAGCACGACGGCGTCGGCGCCCTTCAGATCCTCGTCGCCGTGCCAGAGAGGCACGGCCTCGCCGCCGAGCAGCGAGACGGCGTATGCGGCATCACGGTCGTCACAGGTGCCGGGGAAGGTGACGACACCCCACTTCACGACCTCTGCTCCTCCACGTCGAAGCGGAAATCCTCGATGATCTCATTGGCCAGCAGGCGCCGGCACATCTCGTCGACGCGCGAGCGCACGACGCCGGCGCTCTCGCCGTCGACGTGCAGCTCGATCAGCTTGCCGATGCGCGCGTCGGCCACCTCGCGAAAGCCGAGCGAGTGCAGCGAGCCTTCCACCGCCTTGCCCTGCGGATCCAGGATCGAGGGCTTGGGCATCAGGTAAATGCGGGCCAGGAAGCGCAACGTCTTCGTCTCCTACTGCGCGATGCGCTTGTCGATCTCGTAGTAGGCCTCGGCCACGTCGCCGAGGTCCTGTCGGAAGCGGTCCTTGTCGAGCTTCTTGCGCGTGACCGCGTCCCAGAAGCGGCAGGTGTCGGGACAGATCTCGTCGCCAAGAAGCACCTTGCCGTCGCTGGTGCGACCGTACTCGAGCTTGAAGTCGACCAGGATGATGCCGCGCTCGAGCATGAAAGGCTGCAGGATCGAGTTGACGGCCAGGGTCTGGCGCCGGATCTCGGCCAGTTCCTGCGTGGTCGCCCAGCCGAAAGCGGTGGCGTGATCGTCGTTGATGAGCGGATCGCCGAGCTCATCGGACTTGTAGCAGAACTCGATGATGGGATTGCGCGGCTCCTCGCCCTCGGGCCGGGCAAGGCGCTTGCCGAGGCTGCCGGTGACCAGGTTACGCAGGATCGTCTCGACCGGAATGATGGTCAGGCGACGCACCAGCATCTCGCGCTCGCTCAGCAGTTCGACGAAGTGGTTGTCGATGCCGCGCTCGCGCAGCATCGTGAAGAAACGCGCCGAGATGCGCGCGTTCAGCATGCCCTTGGACGTGATCTGGTCCTTCTTCTGGCCGTTGAAGGCGGTGGCGTCGTCCTTGAAGAAGAAGATCAGCTTGTCCGGATCGGTGGTCGCGTAGATCTTCTTGGCCTTTCCTTCGGCGATGAGCTCGGTCTTTTCTGGTGCGCCCACGGCATTACTCCTCGAGCACTCGATCGATGATCGTATCCACGTGCGTCAGCGCGTGGCGGACGTCGAATGCGTCTTCCATCTCGGCCCGGCTCAAGTGCCGGGCAATTTCCGGATCGCTTGCCACATGCGCGCGGAAGTCCCCATCGCTGAGCGCACAGCGCTGGACCCACCCGTACGCCTCCTCGCGCCGGATGCCCTTGTCGACGAGCGCCAGCAGCAGGCGCTCCGACGACAGGCGTCCGCCGGTAAGGTCGAGGTTCCTCGCCATTGCCTGGGGCCGGACCTCCAGGCCGTCAACCACCCTGGTCAGGCGCGCGAGCATGAAATCGAGCGCGGTGGTCGCGTCCGGGCCGATTACGCGCTCGGCGGCCGAATGGCTGATGTCGCGCTCGTGCCAGAGCGCGATGTTCTCGAG
>DASPNH010000086.1:0-28192 GCA_035626675.1 Binatia bacterium | reverse complement strand
CGGCTGGATGGCCTGCCGAGCCTGGGAATGGCGCAAGGGCGAAGATGCGACGGCTAGTCCGGCCGCGCCGCCAGCACACGAAGCACTGCCGCCTGGACCTCCACCACCGGCATCGGAAGGCCGAGCTCGAAGAGCTGGATGACGCCCATCGCCAGGGCGATGAGGACCGATGCGATCGCAATCGCGCTGACGTCGCTGCGCACGGTGCCGGCCTGCTGGCCGGCCGTCGCCGCCTCGGCCAGGCGCCGCTGCGCCTCGATCAGCATGTCCAGGAAGCGCGCGCGGATCTCGGGGGAGCGCGCGCATACGTCGAGCAGGTGGTGCGTGCGCATCGAGCCGCTGGCGCCGGTCAGCGGATTGCCGCCGACGATGGCCCCGGCAAAGCGCAGCACGGTCTGCTCGAGATCGTCGCCGCCCTCGCCGGCGCCGATGACGGCATCGAGGAAGGTCCCGAGCACCGACTGCATGACCGCCACGATCAGCTCGTCGCGGTCGCGAAAATGAACGTAGAAGGCGCCGCGGGTGTAGCCGGCGCGGGCGCAGATCGCGTCCAGGCTCGGCACGTCGAACCCGTGCTCGACGAACTCGGCGAAGGCCGCCCGCAGCAGGGCCTCGCGGGTCTCGCGCTTGGCCTCCTCGCGCGCGGCCGCAAACGCCCCTCCATCCGAGGCTGCCTCCGGCGGCGCTCCGCCGGTGCTGCGAGGGCTGCGATTTCTCGACGTTTTTCTGGTTCCGCCCGCCACGTGCGTTGACACATACGAGATCGTATGTGAAAGCTCAACCCACATACGGGCTCGTATGTGAGCTCGCACGACGGCTGGACGCAACGAAACGAGGGAATCGACATGGAAGCCGCAGCCACAGCCAATCCGTCCTCAGTCGCCCGCACCTGGGCATCCCACCTTTTGTGCTTCGTGCTGCCGGTGACGACTTTGGCCTTCGCGGCCACCGGTCCGCACATCTGGTGGCAGGCGCCGCTCTTCCTGCTCCCCCTTCTCGCCTCGGTCGTCATCGACATGACCAGCCGCCCCGAGCATCGCCAGCCTGACCCGAACCTTCCGCCGGCGCCCTTCGATGCCATCCTCTACGTGCTGGTGGCGCTGCAGGTCGTGAACATCCTCCTGACCGCGCGCATGATCTCGCAGGCCGGGCTGTTCACCCTGGATACGCCGGTGGCGATGCTGCTGGTCGGCGTCAACTCCGGATACTCGGCCATCGTCGTCGGCCATGAACTGATCCACCGCGCCTCGCCGTTCATGCAGATGCTCGGCCGGCTCCTCATGGTCACCACGATGTACGAGCACTTCTGTACCGAGCACGTGCGCGGCCACCACGCCCGCGTCGGCACCGACGCCGATCCGGCCACCGCCCGCTTCGGCGAGAGCTTTCACCGCTTCTTCCATCGCACCGTTCCCGCCCAGTTCCTGAGCGCGTGGGATATCGAGAACCGGCGCCTGGCCGATCATCGCGGCTTGGCGCTGTGGCGACGTCATCGCGTGGTGCAGGGCAAGATCGCCGAATGGGGCCTTGCCGCCGCGATTCTTCTCGTCTTCGGACCGGCGGCATTCATCGTCCACCTCGGCCAGGCCTTCCACGCCATAGCTGCCCTGGAAGCCGTCAACTATTTCGAGCACTGGGGCCTGCGTCGCACCTCACGCAAGGTGCGGCCGATGGATTCGTGGGACACCGACTCGCGCTTCACGCTCTACACGCTGGTAGGCCTGTCGCGGCATGCGGATCATCACGCCTATGCCGCGCGTCCCTATCAGCAGCTGCGTCACTGGGAGGAGAGCGCCAAGCTTCCGTTCGGATACTTCGGCATGGTGCTGCTGGTGTGGACGCGCAACGAGCTGGTGCGCCGCATGCTCACGGCCGA
Source organism: Binatia bacterium (assembly GCA_035626675.1). Taxonomy (GTDB): domain Bacteria; phylum Desulfobacterota; class Binatia; order UBA1149; family CAITLU01; genus DASPNH01. The sequence goes on along the minus strand of DASPNH010000086.1, from coordinate 26,316 downwards.
GCTTCGGCGCCGGAAGATGGGGCCGTTCGCGCAGATTGCGGTTGCGCCGGAAGAGCCCGTGCCTGCTTCACAGTTTCCGGTTCACGCGGGATTCGGCGCTGCGGTCGAGGCCGGCGCGCCGGCCTGAAGCGCCTAAGCAGCCGCCGACGACGCGCTGACGGCGCAATCGGCTTTGCATCGGGCCCGCCTGCCCTTGCGCACGGCGGCAGGAACGACTGCGGAACGTGGGAGGTCCGTCCGACGAGACGTGGACGCTGCCGGAGGGTGGAAGATGCGCCGGCGCCGTCACTCCGCGAGCTGGAAGGTTTCGAAGCGATCCAGTGCCTCCTCGATCGCCTTCTTGTGCGCTCGCGGCCTGCCTGCAGCGAACCAATGCCAGGCTTGTATGAGCAGCCTTCGGCCGGTGCGGTCGGTCTTCAAGTCCAGCCCCGCCACGATCTCGTCACCGATCAGGACGGGCAGCGTAAAGTAGCCGAGTTTGCGCTTGGCCCGGCTCACGTAGGCCTCGAAGACGTGCTCGTAGTCGAAGATCATACGCGTGCGCTTGCGTTGAATGACCAAAGGATCGAACGGGGAAAGGATGTGGACGCCGTCGGGCACGACCCCGGAGCGCGCCTCGAGCGTCGCGGGCGCGGCGAAATGCGCAACCTTCTCCGATCCCCGGATCGTCACCGGCACCAGCTGCCCGGCGCGCACTCGCCTGTCGATCAGCGCCTTGATGGCCGGCTTGCGCGGAGCATCCATGTAACAGACCGAATCGAGGCTGACGACGCCCTGCGAGCGCAGTGCACGCTCGAGCAGGTACTCGCTCACCTGACCGGCGGTCGCAGCGCGCGGGCGCGGCGGCCAGCCGAAGTGGCGGTCGATCAGCTCGTAGCTCTTGACCATTCCCTGCCGCTGGCTGATCGTCAGGCGTCCGTCGACGAAGCCCAGTTGCAGGAGGCGCTTTGTCGGCTTGCGCGATGCCCACGCGTGGCTTTTCTCCACCGGCTCGTCATCGACGTCGCGGATCGTGATCGGTCCCTCCCGCCGGATCCGTCGTAGCACGGGCTTGACGTCATCCGGGTCGAGATCCTCGTACCATTTCTTCATCGCCACGCCCGCTCGCATGATCGCGAGGTGGTATGGCAGATCCGCGGTCGCCACGTAGGCGAGTGCATGCGTCCAGTACTCGAATACCGACTTGTCGACGGATTGAGCAGCCTTCAGGTCGGTCCGCCGGTAGTCCGGGATGCGATTGAAAAGGATGTGGTGGTGGCAGCGCTCGATGACGTTGATGGTGTCGATCTGGACGTAGCCCAGGTGCTTCACCGCGCGTGCGACGGCGGCGGGCCCCTTGCCGAAAGGTGCCTGCAGGTCGAGCTTCTGCGCCGCGATCCACAGCCGGCGGGCGTGACGCGCGGTGAGCGGCAACGGCTGCATGATGGCAGCTTAGCTGAATTCGAGCGGACCCTGGAGCAGCCCGGGCGTGGGCGCGCGAGGAATGCCGCCGGCACCTGGCCGGCGGCATCCTCCTCGCGCTCCGGCTCGGCGTTCCATTACGGCGCGCACACGCACGACGGCAGGCAATCGCCGGGACAGGCGTCGTCGTCGCGGCCGTCGCACTCCTCGCCGCTGGTTGCGGTTTCGTCGCCGCAGAACGTCGACGACGCGGCCTTCACCCTCGCCGCCGTATTGAGCTTGAAGGAGTCGGGCAGGAAGGTGCTGCTCCAGCAGTGGTCGTTGGCATGCACCTGGACGACCACCGGGCCGCTGAGATCGAAGAATGCGTCCGAGCCGAACGGTCCGGGCAGGACGATCGTGCCGCCCTTGGCTTTCCATTGCTGCTTGGCCTTCCCGTCCGTCCCCGCTCCCAGCTTGATCGACGTGACGCCGTCGGTGGTCGCCGCTGCGTCGGCGTAGGTCCAGGACTTGGGCGCGTTGCCTTTCCAGCCCTCGCGATTGTCCACGTCCAGGGACGTGATGAAGCCGCTGTCGTCGTAGAAGCACAGCCGATAGAACGTGTGGTCGTCGGGCTGCCCGAAATCGGCGTATCCCGTCGTCTCGCCCTTCCCCCATTTCCAGGAGATCGCGTCGTCGGAGGCCGCGCTTGCGTTGGCGATGGACAGCGTACTCTTGGCGGCGACCGTGCAGCCTGCTCGTGCCTTGTTCGGGCAGGAACTGCAGGTCAGATCCGCCTTGGGGTCGAAGAGGTGCTGGCACACGGCGCCGCCGCTGCACACGTCGTTCGTGCAGATCTGGCCATCGCTAGAGCATGCGGTGCCCTGCGGCTCGTAAAGGCAATTCGACCCGCAGCAGTCGCTCGCATCGTCGCAGTCCTCGCCGGGATCGACGGTGCCATTGCCGCACGGGTGCGTTTCGTAGCCGATCAGGTCGAGCGCTCGGACGTCGGTGGCCTCGACATCGAAAGCCGTCCCGGACGAAAGCGTCGGATCCATGACGCCGAGGTGCGTGCCGACAAGATCATCGTCCTTCCAATGACTGGCCTGGCGGCCGTCGCCGTTGTGGACGCCGGTGGACATCCGGTACTCGCCGTCGAGATCGTCCAAAGCCGCGTCCACATTGTAGGTCACGCTACGCGCGAACGTCGTGAAGTTGGCCGTGGTGACGGGATCGGAGCCGCCGCTGCGAAGGAATCGGTACAGGTCCAGCGGACGTATTGCGATGACGCCGCTGGTCGTTCCGGAATGAACGAGCTCGTCGATCTGGTCGATGGAGGACACGAAGCCGAGGATGTGTCCGATTTCGTGCGCTGCCACCGTCTCGAAATCCTGCGTGCCGGCCGTGACGCCGTTCGCATTGTTGAAATCGAATGAGAACTGGCTGTTGAAATTGATCGAACCGTCGCTGGTTCCGAAGGTGTCGTCCAGGCCCGTATATCCGAGCGCCTTGAAGACCGCCTTGCCGGCTATGAGATAGCTCGACGCCGAGAATCCCGGTGGCATCGTGTAGGCGAACTCTTCCGAGTAGGGCAGGAAGCCGGTGACACCGTCGTCCGGTTCGTCCCACGAATCGTCGACGGAATCGCTTCGAAACTGGTCATACTCCGATCCGAGGAGCACCGAGCTGGCCGCGCCGATGATGGTCGGGCTGCCAAGGTCGGTCAGATCGACGTTGATGGAGACCGTCATCGGGTCCGAGAAGACCGCCTCCCACTGGGCTGCCGCCCGCTCGAACGCAGCCAGCGCGGCCGCGTTGGCCGCGATACCAGGGCCGGCGACGAGTTCGATCGAGAATCCGCCTCCGCGCTGCACGGGCCGGCGCGCGCTGCGAAGCTCCTCGGAGCTGACGAACGTCGCAACCGGCGGATCGCTCTGCGCGGTCGGACACGTGATCTCGCCCGCCCCGGCGGCGTCGACGGCGGCGGCAGTGGTCATCGCCGCGACGACTAGCGCCGGCAGCAGTGAAGCTGTTCTCATGATTGCCCTCCCCGGGAAGGCCATGGCGGCTCTTCCCATGGTCGGGTTCTAGCGCCAGGGGCGCGCCCCGGTCTCGAAACTCCCGTATAAGTTTCGGATAAATGGAGCGGCGGGATCCGTCGTGGACGCGAAGGGCACAAAGAGCCGCGTACGATCAGAGGCACCCCGAAACCGACGGCCGACACGCGCAGCACCGTGCAGGCGCGGCATCCTTACAGGGTTGTCGAATCGGTCCCTCGTAGCACTCCTTTGACTCATCCGGAACGGGCGGCGTAGAACGCGCGGTCCGCTTCATTTCTGCGGGCCGGGAGGCTCCTGCGGTGTCACGATTTGTCGCATTGCTGCTCACACTGTCCGCCGTCTCCGTGGCCCATGCCGGCGGAGACGACCTGTACGTCTCGACGCTCGGCGACGACACGTCCAACGATTGCCGTACCATCACGGCGCCCTGCCGGACCATCGGCCATGGAATCGCCTCCGCCGCCGACGAGGATTCCGTTCTGGTGGCCGCGGGCACCTACGAGGAGGCCGTCGTGGTAAGCAATCCGCCCGAAGTGGCCGTCGTTGCCGGGTACGACGAAACCTTCGCCACAAGACAAGACGGCGTGACCTTCTGGCAATCCAAGAATACGCGGCCGCTGACGTTCCTGGCAGACGGCGACACGGACGCGTCCATTACCGTCCACGGCGTGACGTTCGCCAGGTCGTCGCAGAAGCCGGACCTGACGGTGCAGTCCGACTATGGCGGCGCCATCCTGCTGCGCGCCATCAATAGCTCCCAGGTCGGGTTGTTTCTTCGCAACGTGGTGATGAGCGGGAACAAGGCGGCCGTGGGCGGAGCCATCGCCGTCTTGTCGGAAAGCGGATCGTCGGCCACCATCGACGTCACGCAAAGCACATTCACCAGGAACAAGGCGGAAGCCTGCGGTGCGATCTACGTCGATTCCATCGACGCTCCCCCTGCCAACGTCAACGTCTCCAACAGCTCGTTCGAGAAGAACAAGGGAACGTTCCAGGGCGGCGCGATGTGCCTGATCGTCACCGACGAGACCAATACGGAGACGACTCAGCGCCTGTCTCGCAATGTGTTCACCAAGAACAGGGGGATCACCGGCGGCGCGGTCTTGGCGCTCGTCGTCGACGGCGGCCATCTCGACCTGGGCGTTTACAATTCGGTGTTCGTCAAGAACAAAAGCCAGCTCGGCGGCGCCATCGCCGCCATCGCCGTACCGGGCGAGGCTGCCGTCCCTGCCGGCATCGACCTGGTCACGATCCACAACACGATCAACGCCAACAAGGCCTCGATCTACGGCGCCGGCACGTTCGTGGCATCCTCGCGGCAGGACGGCGACGGCTCCGACGATTCGACCGTGGTGCACGACTCCACCAACGACATCTATTTCGGCAACAAGGGCGCCGCCGAGGCCACGCTCTTCGAGGATCTCGGAACCTCGGCGACGATGAACCGTCAGTACGGCATTTTCGGTACCGTCGAGCTCGTGTTCGGCACGCTCAATGACGGCGACGGCGTTCAGGTCGCCGCCGACCCGCTTTTCGTCAAGAGCGGCCAGGACGTGAACCTCCAGAGCGGGTCACCGGCCATCGACGCCGGCACGTGCGTGACCGAGTCGCTGTTCGACGTCGAAGGGGACAGCCGGCCCAACGGCCCGACCTGCGACATCGGAGCAATCGAGTTCTGATCCATTGCGGTGCTGCGGCGTGGTCCTTCACCCGCCGCGGCCCGCCTCGCCGGCGACGTGACGATGACGGCAGGACCTCTGGAGCTTGCACCCGGTGACAGCCACGCCAGCGCGTTTGGCTTCAACCCCACCAACGTCTGTCGCTTCACCGTGCCCTCCAAGAAGAAGGTCATCGCTCACGCGTGCATCTCGGATTTCGGCACCGCCACCTGTGACGTGCAGGCGGACGCGCGCTGAGACGGCCGCGCGGGTCTATTCGCGAGGCTGAAACGATTCTCCGAATCAGGCCGCTCGCGCCTCCTCGCGCGGCTGCGGCACGTGCAGAGGTAGCCCCGAAGCGTGGGGACCGGCAAGAAGAACGCCAGCGATCGCCAGCATGGGAACGGTCGTGTTCATGACGTCTCCTCCCTGGAATGATGGTCGTGATGCCGGGGTTTCACTTGGTCGTCCTCTCCGGATCAGGAAGAGGGTCGCTCTCCGGCAAAGGCGCAGGTGCACTCGGCAGGCAGACGTCGTCGGCGTCGCGGCCGCTCTGCGAGGAAATTACGGGCATGGCCATGGTGTCGCGCATGAACCCGACGAGCTCGGCAATGGATCCGAACCACGCCCAGCGGCCCGTGCTGACGTGCTCGGCACGGCCTTGCGTCGCATCGGCGCCGGCAAGGTGGATCACGAAGGCCTGTTCGGCGGTCAGTCGGCGCCGACTGCCCTCTCGCGTCGATTCCATGCGCGCACCTTAGCGACGCCCCGGCCGGCGAGTCTCAACGAAACCATCACGTTTGTTCGAGGAGCGCGGTTTGCGTCCCGGTCCCCCGAAATGCTTCCTGCGCGGACGGCAGCCAACGGCGTCGAAGTCGGCTGGACTGCGGCGCGGGGGCGGTGATAAACCGCGCGCCGATGCCTTCCGACGAGCGGGCCGCCGCACGCATCGACGATGCCGCCGAGTGCATCTGGCGCGGCGGCGAGAAGATCGGCGTTCCGCCCAAGGCTTTCCTCGTGCTGAGGCGATTGATGGAACGGCCGGGCCAGCTCGTGACCAAGGCCGATCTGATGGACACGGTCTGGCCGGCCACCGCTGTCACCGAGACCGTCCTGAACAATGCCATCGCCCAGCTTCGTCAAGCTCTTGGCGACGATCGGCGAACGCCGCAGTTCATCGAGACCGTCCATCGGCGCGGCTTCCGCTGGATCGGCACGCCGAAGGCCGCTTCCAAGGCCCCGGCTCCCACTTCCACCGAGCCGTCCAGCACTGGTTCCGGCTTGGCGGCATCGGTGACCGACGACCTGGTCGGACGCTCCACGAGCCTGGCGTCTCTCGCGCGAAGCTTTGCCCTGGCCGCCGCCGGCCGGCGCCAGCTCGTGCTGATGACCGGCGAGCCGGGAATCGGAAAGACCACACTGCTCGACGCCTTCCTGTCCGCGCTCCAGTCGCAGTCGGATGCCGCGGTCGTCGTCGCGCGAGGACAGTGCATCGAGGCTTACGGCGTCGGCGACCTCTACCGTCCGGTGCGCGAAGCTGTCGAGCAGCTCCTGCGTCGAGGCGACGAGAAGATGGTGGAAGCGATCCGGCAGCACGCGCCGGGCTGGCTCGCTTCAGTCCCCGGATTCGCGACGGCCGCCGAGCTCGAAGCGCTCCAGCGAAGCGAAGTCGCCAGCAGCAGCGAGCGCATGCAGGCCGAGCTCGAGCGTGCGCTGGAAGCGGTGTGCGCCGACTGCACCGTCGTGATCGCGCTCGAAGACCTGCACTGGAGCGACCCGGCTACGATAGCCGCGCTGTGGGGTCTGGCGGTAGGCCGAGAGCGGGCGCGCCTGCTCGTCATCGGTACGTACCGGTCCGTCGATGCGATCGCCAAGCAGCACCCGGTAGTGCGGTTGAAACACGAGCTGGTCACGCGCCGGCAATGCGTCGAGCTCGCGATCGAGGGCCTGACCGCCGAGGCCGTCGCCGCATTTCTCGATTCGCGTTTTCCGGGCCACGAGCTGCCCGAATGGCTGGCGCCATCGCTGACCGAGCTCAGCGCCGGAAATCCGCTCTTCCTGCTCAACGCGCTCGACGACCTCGTCAGCCGCGGCTGGCTCGTCGCCGACGACCGGACGTGGCGCTGCACGGCCAGTGCCGAAGCCGTCGCCACCGCGGTCCCCGAGAGCACGCGTGACCTGATCGCGTTTCGACTCGACCAACTGCCGCCTGCCCCGCGGCTCCTGCTCGAGGCGGCGAGCATCGTCGGCACGAGTTTCTCGGCGCAGGACGTGGGTGCTGCCGAGCAGCGCAGCAGCGCCGAGATCGAAAGCGAGCTCGAGCCGCTCGCTCGAGCCGCGCACTTCGTCGAGCGTGCGGGCGAAGTGGCGTGGCCGGACGGCTCGCTCGGCTGCGAGTATCGTTTCCGGCACGCGCTGTATCGGCAGGTCCTCGGCAGGCGCGTGACGCCGGCTCGCCGCCAGCTCGCGCATCGCCGCATCGCCGCCGCGCTCGAGAAGGCGTACGGCGAGCGCTGCGACCAGATCGCCGCCTCGCTCAGTCTCCACCATGAGCAGGCGGGCAACGTCCTTCGTGCCATCGACTACATCGAGATCCTCGCCCGCCAGGCTTATGCGCGAGCGGCCGTGCACGAAGTGCAGGCAATGTATCGCCACGCCGTCGATCTGCTGCGAGGCGGTGCGATGGATGCGGACCGTCAGGAGCGCATGCTGCGTCTGCTGATCGCTCTCGGAATGGCCACGGGCACGCTGCAAGGCGCGGGCAGCAGCGAATCGCTGGCGATCTTCGAGGAAGCTCGCCGCCTCGGGCAGAGCATGGGAAGCGCACCCGGATACGTGGCATCGCTCAGCGCGATCATCGCCAGCAAGACCTTCATGCGACAGATTCGCGAGGCGCTGCAGCTGGCGCAGGAGATGCTCGTGCTGGCGCCAAGCGACGACTCCTCGAGCACGGCCCTGGTCGGCCACATGCAGACGGGTCAGAATCTCATGTTTCTCGGTGAGCTCGAGGCGGCCGTCGCCCACCTGGAAAAAGCGGTCGCGTCGGTCGACGGCACGGCTGCCGATGCGGACACGCTTTGGGCGTCCGGATATGATCCGGCCAGCCCGGCCATCTTCAACCTGGGGCTTGCGCTGACGCTCTCCGGCCATTTCGACGAAGGCCGCCGGAGCGTCGAACGATCGCTCGCCATCGCGCGCGCCAAATCCGAACCCTTCTACCGTACCTACGCGCTCAACTCGGGATCGCTGCTCGCCGCCATGCTGCACGACACCGCCGAAGCGCGAAGGCTCTCGGAGGAAGGGCTGGAAGGCGACATGAGCGCCATGCCATTCGCTGCCGAAACGTCCCCCGCCATCGTCGCGTGGGCGGACGTGCGCGAGAAACGTGACCCGGCCATGCTCGACCCGTTGCGCCAGGCGGCCGAGCTGGCTTGCGGTGCGGGCGTGCTGCCCGCGATCCGCCTTTGCAGTCTGCTGGCCGATGCATGCCTGGCCATCGGTCGTATCGAAGATGCGCAAGCGGCGGTCGAAGCGGCGTTCCGGTCGCGCGGCGACGCGCGCTTCTACGACGCCGAGCTGTTGCGCCAGCAAGCCGAGGTTCTCTTGGCCCGAGCCGAAGAGAGCGCCGATATGGGACCGCGCGAGCAGGCGGTGCAGGTGCTCGAGCAGGCCATGCGCATGGCACACTCGCAGGGAGCGCGATTGTTCGAGCTGCGCGCGGCGATCGACCTGTGCCGGCTATTGGACGGTGACGATCGGGCGGATGAAGCGCGCGAGCGCCTAGCCTCGGTGCTGGCTGGCGTACGCGGCGGGTCGACTCTCGAGGAGATTCGGCAGGCGAGTGCGGTGCTCGGGCAGTCGACGCGGCCGCCGCAGGGCCGCTAGTCTGCCCTGCCCTCGAACCGGCCCTCTTCGCTTCGTGTCACATCTTCCGCGTCGAACTCGGCGCCCCAGCAGTTGCCATTCTCCGAATGGACCTGCACGCGCAGAGGCACCTGCGGCGGCAGCTGCGGCAGTCGCGTGTTCTCGCCGCTCGCCTTGACGCTGATCTTCGCCTTGCCCTCGGCGCCGGGCTTGAGCATCGCCGAAGACACACCGTCGGGCGAGCGCTCCGGATCCCCGTACTTGAAGGCGCCGCTGCTGCTCGCACGCCACTTGTCTCCGGCCGGCATGCGCAGCCCCTCGAGCTGGCTGCCGCCGTCGTCGTAGAGACACAGCGCGACGGAATCGGTCGTGGCCGGATCGCCGAAGTCTTCGGCGGCCGTCGCATCGCCGCGCCTCCAGGAGAACTCGAGCGACTTCTTCTCATCGTCACGCATCGAGATCTTCGCCGCCCCCGCGCTGGCGCAGTCGTGCGAGGCCGCCGGCGGGCAGACGCAATCGGTTGCGTCGGCCAGGAGCGGGCACGGATCCTCATAGTCGTAGAGGCCGTCGCCGTCGCGATCGATGAGAACGCCGCAATCGGTCGGCGGCGCTGCCAGTGTGAACGACTCGGTCAGCGGACGCCCATCCATGTCGCTGACGTCGATGCCGAGCAGCCAGCCGACGGTGGCGGCGACGTCGATGTTCTCGGACTGCTCGCTGGCACGCACGAAGTGATCGAGATTGCCGCCCGGATCGCCGATGGTCTGGGAGCGCACGAACGAGATGCCGCCGCCGACGATGAACGTGTTGTGCAGCGTCGTCTCGTGCCCGTGATTGCCCGGCAGCGGATTGGACGAGGAGCTGGGCTCGCTGATGCGCCAGCCTTCTTCGGCCATCACGATGAGGTCGCCGAAGTTCTCGTGTCGCGCCGCCAGATGATCGGGCAGCACCGTGTCGGCGCCGGGATCGAGCGGATTGGGCTGGCGATACCAGGCGTCGGCCACGCCCTCGGCGGCCAGCGCAAGAGCGCGAGCGTCGGCGAGCTTCTGATCGCGCATAGGGTCGGCAGGATCGACGACATAGATGCTGCCGGTACCTCCGGCCTGGATCGCGAACAGGCCAGCCGGCAGATCGGGGGTGAGATTGACGAAACTGTCGGGCGTCGACCAGTCCATGCCGTGATCGCTGACCACCAGCATCACGGTCCTGTCCCAGCGTCCCGCATCGACCAGATCCTGCACCAGCTCTCCGAAGAGGGCGTCGGTGTCGGCCATCGCGGCGTAGCGCGCGGTCGGCGGACCGAGCGCACCCGTGACGTCGATGTGACCGGAGCGGTCGACGTCGCCGAGGTTGACGAACAGGAAGTCGGCGGCCGGAAGGTATTCGCGCGCCTCACGGATCGTCGTGGCATCGGGAGTGTGCCCGGACGGCTCGATGAAGGTGGGATCGGCAGCGGGATCGAAAGAGACGTCGGGCGCGTCGTTGCCGCCGCAGTCGGTGCCCGAGTAACCGCACTCGCTGAAGACCTCGTAGAGGTAGTTTTTGGAAAGCGCGGCCGCGGTGGTCAGGTTCGGACACGCCTCGTGGATGCGCGTGAACAGGGTCGAGGCTTCCAGCTCCGAGGGCAGCGAGAGGTCACGCTCTTCGGGGATGCCGCTGCGGTTCCAATACGTGTTGGTCGGGATCCCGCTGCGGTCCGGATACACGCCCGTCATCATCGCGACGTGGTTGGGAATCGTCTCGGCCGAGAACACCGAGCGCGACTCCGCGTAGCTGGTACCCGCGTCGCGAAACGCAGTGAGCTCGGGCGTTGTCGGCACGGCCTGGCCGAGTTCTTCGGGCATCAGGCTGTCGACGACGACGACGACGACGGTGAGCTTTTCGGCGGCAGGCGTGCCCGCATGAACGCCGGCCGCGGCGGCAGCCGTCATGCCAAGACCCGCTGCAGCGATGGCGGCGCAGCGAAGGGCAAATTCGAGCATACATCGACCCTAATGCCGCCTCGGCGGGGCCAGCAAGAACCTTCCTTACGAAATTGTCGTTAACGCCGTGGCTAACCCGCGGGAGGCGTGTTTTGCTTCAACGCAGGGCGGCTCGGGGGGAATCTTTCCCGCGACACGGAATGGCCGTGTGCGAAGCAGGAGATCTTCATGGGCCGTGCACCGCTGGTTCTGACTCCGAGCCGAACGCTCACTCGCAGACGTTTTCTCCAGCAGCTTGCCCTCGCCGGAGGCGCTGCGGCGATGGGTTGGCCTCGCTGGGCGGAGGCTCAGACGCTTCCGCTGAACCTCGGCGTGCCGCTCCCTTCCAACTCACCCATCGACCACATCTTCGTCCTGATGATGGAGAACCGTTCCTTCGACCATCACATGGGATGGCTGACCGGAACCAGCAAGCAGACCTACACCGGCACCTACGATGATCCTTCGCAGCCGCTCGACGGCGTGACGATGGAGACGCATCACCTGGCTCCGGATTATCGCGGCTGCGGCTTCGTCGATCCCTCGCACGGATGGGAAGGTGGCCGCCAACAGCTTCGTAACGAGAGCTTCCTTACCGGCGGCAACACCGACAAGTTCGCGATCGGTTACTATCTGGAGAGCGACGTCGAGTTCTACGCCAAGATCGCCCGCCAGTTCACGATGTGCGACAACTACTTCTGCTCTCTGCTCGGACCGACGTTTCCCAATCGCGAATACATGCACTCGGCGCAGTCCGGCGGCATGAAGACCAACGCCCTTCCTCCCGAAGTCGGCTACACCGACGGCTTTCCGTGGGCGACGATCTGGGACCGCCTGGATGCGGCCGGCGTCTCGTGGGCCTACTACTTCGTCGATCTTCCCGCAGCGCTTCTGTGGGGACCGCGCCTGGCCAAGGGCCTTCGTCACATCGAGGCCTTCTTCGCCGACGCGCTCGCCGGCACGCTGCCGCAGGTTGCCTTCATCGACCCGGGCTTTACCACGGGCCTTCGCACCGATGAGCATCCGTACGGCGACACGCGTGCCGGCCAGGCCTTCGCGCACAACGTCATCAAGTCGATCGTGGAGTCGCCGGTGTGGCCGCGCACCGCGATGTTCCTGAACTACGATGAATGGGGCGGCTTCTTCGATCACGTCCGCCCGCCGCGCATGCCCGACGACCGTGCCACCGACGACGATCCGGGCGGCCTGGAGGACTTCGGCCAGCTCGGCTTCCGCGTGCCCTGCTCGGTCATCTCGCCGTACGCGCGCAAGGGAATGCTGGCCACCAGCATCCTCGGGCTGAAGTCGCCGAAGAACCCGATCGGCAAGGCCGCCTTCGTCAAGGCGCCAGCGCGCTTCTACGAGCACACCTCGATCCTGAAGTTCATCGAGTGGCGCTTCCGGCTGGCGCCGCTGACGAAGAGGGACGCGGCCGCCGCCAACATCGGTACCGACCTGCTCGACTTCTCGCAGACGCCGCGACTGGACGCGGGCGAGATCGTGGAGGCGCTGCCGCGCCCCCTGATCACTTCGACGCCGTGCCCTGGCGAGGAAGGTGAAGGGCTGCCCGTGCATGCCGGCGTTCCCGAAGAGATCAACGATGCCTTCGCACACGCGCTCGCGTCCGGGTACTTCGAAACCGTCGGCTGGGATCAGCAGCTTCCCTCCATGCAGACCCTGATCGGCGGCTGAAGCTCTACTTGCGCGGCCGCCGTCGTGGCATCATCACGACGGCGGCCGCACGTCGAGGCCTTGCGGCCTGACGGACCGATCGCGCAGGCCCGGCCTGCTTGGGGGAGACACATGAAGCCGCAATCGCTGCGCGTCGCGCTCGCATCCATCGCCACGATCTTTCCGGCTCTCGCCCTCTTGCCGGCAGCGCATGCGCAGCCGCTGACGGTCAACGGCGATCCCTTCACCCTGGTTGCCACCGGTCCCGGCACGCAGCTGTTCGGGCTCGCCTCCGACGACGCCGGCCGGGTCTACGCAGGAAACAACTCGAACACGACGACGGGCATTCCCGTGCAGCGTTTCGACCCGGCGCTGTTCTCGGGCGTGCCCGTGGCTCTGCAGAACTTCGGGCCTGCCGTCGGTGATGCCGACGGTCTGGCGATTCTGGCCGGTCACATCTACGTCGCCGACCGCGACGAAGGCGTACGCTCCATCGCGATCTCCGATGAGAGCCATTTCGTCCACATCGCCGCAGTGGCCATCAACGAAACCGGCTCGCCGCTGGTGATACGTCCTTCGGACGGCCACCTCTTCGTCGGCCTCGGCGGCGTCACCGGAATCCTTCGCATCGACGAGTACGACGCTGCGGGCGCGTTCGTGCGCAGCATCACGACCGTAACCGATGTCGAGACGATGACCTTCGATCCCGGATCTGGCCTCATCTACTACGCGCCCTTCGGCGCCGCAGTCCGTTCGCTCGATCCGGCAACCGGAGAGGATCTTCTGGTGGGCATGTCCTCCGGAACCATTGACGGCGGCCTGGCCTTCGATCCCATCACGGGCCTGCTGTTCGTGGGCACCGCCAATGGCGTCAACTCGGGCCTGGTCGAGACGATCGATCCTGGCACTGGCCAGACCAGTCTGTTCGCGTCGGGCTTCAACGGCTCGCTCGGCATCCTGCGCGAGCCCGTCTCCGGCGATCTGTATTTTCTCGAGAGCAACCAGCTCTACCGATTGCCATCGCAAGACGTGGACCTGTGTCCCACGCCCGGCTCGCCGTGCCGCACGGCGCAAAGCTCTGGCCTGACCATCAAGAAGGGCAAGACGTCGGCCAAGGACAAGCTGGTGTGGAAATGGTCGCGCGGTCAGAGCGTGAGCTTCGAAGAGCTGTCCGACCCGCGCCAGGATGGATACACGCTGTGTCTCTACACCGGCGATACGTTCCGCGCGCAGCTGCTCCTTCCGGACGAGCCGGCGCGATGGAAGGTGCTGGCGGGCAAAGGCTACAAGTACAAGGACAAGTCGGGAACGCCCGACGGCGTCACGGGCGCGACGCTCAAGGCAAGCGACGCGGATAAGTCCAAGGCCAAGGTAAAAGGCAAAGGCGAGAACCTTCCCGATCTCGACCTCGGCGAGGTCGAGACGCCCATCATCGTACGGCTGGTCGGCGGCTCCTCCAACGTCTGCCTCGAGTCCAGCTTCGGTCCCGAAGACGTCATCAGGAACACCAACACGCAGATCAAGGCGAAAGACAAGGTGCGTTGAGCCGGCGAAACCGCTGGCACTGCTCCTGCATCTACAGGCCAGAGGATGACGCCTGTGGCCAACAACGAGACATCTTCCATGCCTAGCCTGCTTCGCCTGGTCAGCTCCGAAATCGGTGCTCTGGCCAGGGTCGTGGGCAATCTTCCGCGACGCATCGCCATGCCCTCGATGCACGTCGACTCGCGCTCACCCAGCCGCACGCCCGTCGTGTTCGTTCACGGGCTCTTCGGCGATCCGAGCAATTTCGTGCCACTTCAGCGCGCCGCTGCCGATCGCGGCATCCGCAACTGGGGAACATTCTCGTATCTTCCGCGCCTGGACTTCGCGCGCCTTGCGCCCCAGCTGGTGGAGACGATCCGCAACCTCTGCAACGCCAGCGGCGCCGACCGCGTCGACGTCATCGGGCACAGCCTGGGAGGCCTGATCGGAAGATACGTGGCTCAAAGCGAGCACGGCGGTCTCATTCGCAGACTGGTGACATTGGGTGCGCCTTACCTGCCGCAGGCAGGGCCGCACCAGGAGCTGTCGATCTTCGCCAGCCATGACGCGCTGATCGCAACGCCTGAGCGTGATCCGGAGATCTGGCCGCGCATGCGCGTCATCGAGGACTGCGGGCATATCGGATTGCTGTCGCACGCGCAGGTTCTGCGCGAGGTGCCGGCCTACCTGACCCGGCCCGAACTGGTGCGATCGCGCCAGGCGGCAGCGGCCTAGAAAACGTTGCCGCTATGGAAACGGTCGCGGATGCCGCGCCGATTCCTGCCATCGTCATCGCGCCCAGACGAAGCGTCATGCGGCGCTCGAGGTCGGCGAGCGAGGCCGTCAGAAGCCCCGGGAATAGAGCCGTGTGCTCACGGAAGCGGATGTCCATGCGGTTCTCGAGCTCGTGCAGCCGCAACTCGGCCTGCTGGAAGCCGGCGTCCATGCGCATGGCCAGTTCCTTCAGATCCTGCTTGGTTGCCAGAGAGTCGGCGAGCGCCTCGGCCTGCCCTTCGGCCGGCTGTTCGGTGAAGCCAGCTTCGCGGAGTCTCCGGGCATAGGCAAGGGTGTTGATGGCATTGGCCATGGCTACCGGTTCCCGAGTCTTCGCCCGGGATTCCTCTCCATGGCCAAAGTCTCGTACACTGCCGCCTTGCGGTCAATGACCGTCATGGCATGGAACACCCCTGGCGCGCCGTCACCACGACCATCGCACCGGAGGAGACGTTCGATGAAGCTGACCGACCTGCCCTTCCAGCCCATGCCGCCTCAGCCTGCCTTCGAAAAGGAAGAGCTCGAACGTTTCGTCTCCGCGCCGCGCATCGCGATGCTGTCGTACACCAAGCGCGACGGCGGCCCGTCGCAGGCACCGATCTGGTACCGCTACGAGGACGGCCGCTTCCTGATGATGACCGCGCGCAACGCCGACAAGGCCAGGGCTCTGGCCCGCGAAGGTCGAGCGTGTCTTGCCATCCAGGACGAGATGCCGCCGTACCGCGCCGTCATCATCGACGGAACGGTGACGCTGGAGGACGCACCAGTAGAGGGCGGCCTGAACTCCTGGCTCGCGATGCACTATCTGGGCAAGGTCGGCGGACGCGAGTTCGAAAAGATGACCGTCGAGGAGAACCACAAGCGCGGCCTCGTCCAGATCACGCTGGAGCCGACGCGCGTGCGCGGCTTCGACAACCATCGCATCGTGGGCGCGGGCCTGAGAGCGTACATGCGGTTGCGCGAGAACCTGCCGCTGCCGCGCAGCTGGTTCTGACGGCATGAACGGCGCATTCCCGGCGACGACATCGGGCGGGCATGCTGTGCCACCGGCGAGACGGTCTTCCCCTTTACCCGCGCTACGCGCATGTGCATCAACGTGCGAGCGCTCCGTCCGTTGGAGCTTCCCACAGGTCAGGTACTCTTCTCGCCTTTTTCTCGTCGCGTAAGACGCGGAATGAAATCATCGAGTTCGTCGCATCCAGAACCTCGATCTGCGTTTCCTTGAACGTGATCGTCCTACCGGTCGAGAGGTCGTACTTCACCTGTTGATAAAACGCAGGCCGGGCAGTGCTCCCGTAGCCCATCTCCGTGAATTCCCGGTAATCGAGAACGATCTCGTTGCCGGCCCGTCCGCTGTACAGCAACTGCCAGCGGAGCGAATCAGGCGTTTCACCGGCGAAATAAGTCTTCGGCGTAAACACTGTCGACCCGACCGCGAGTTTCGTTGCGAAGGTGCGTCCTGTCTTGCTGCCGCGGATCTGGACGACGGGCTTCTGACAGGAGATCGCGCCATTCTCATCGACGACGATGCCAAGCACCTCGTTGTAGAACGACGGATTCGTCAGCACATACGTGCCACCGCATGGACCACCATACAGAATCCGCGCTGGCCACAGCCCGCCGGGCAACGGCGGTCGAGCACCTTCGAGCGGCAGTTCTTGGGATAGCACGAACCCCGGAAGCGTGAGAATGTCCTCCACGCGCTCGATCATCACAGAGCCCGGTGACGCCGTTTTGACTTCGCCAATTGAGTAATTGGCAAGAGGTTCCGCGGTAGGCGTGACCGGGGTAAGCGTAGGCTTCGGATAGCACGAGAGGCAACTTGCCGTGGTTGCGACGAGAAGCGCCGCTCGAAGCCAGGCTAGACCGAACATTAGCGCTCCTTCCAAAAGCGGTCAGCCATCCGTACGCCGATTCCGCTTCTCTATCTTCGCGCCAATCTCGAGACAACGGCGACATCGTGTTCGGGCTATGTCTATTCGGTCCGAACGATGTCGGTGCCGGCCTCGATGATATGGCCATTGTGTTAGTGGAGGATTCCGCTCCGATTCGCCGCTGAAAAAAAACCACGCAGTGATGCGGGTCACCACTTCGGGAAAGAATACGCACCGCGACGACTGCCTCCGATTCCGTCACCGAGGTCTCGATGCTACGCCATCCTCGATGGTCTACTCCAGAATCACGATCGCTCTGCCGCTCGCTGTCCTGGTGTTCCTCGCCAGCACCGTACATGCCCAGTTCTACCCACCGGCCTTCGACTATCGCCACTACCCACCGATCCATCACGACGTACCCTTTCACGCGCAGAACACCATCGTGTGGTGTTGGGTGGCCGTCGCCAAGATGGTGGCCGAGTACTACAGCCGTGGTCCTGTGCCCAGCCAGTGCGAGATGCTCGAGCGTCACTATGGATATCCGTGCTGCGCAAGCCCGATGGGCTGCACACGACCAGGCCACATTGTGGAGGTCCAGGGGCTGTTGGGCCACTTCGGCCGGCGAGGCTCGACGCTTGCTCCCCCAGCGAACGGGTTCGCGCTTTACGATGCGTTGCGGCGCGGCCCTATCATTCTGCACACGACGCAGGGTGGAGGTCACTTCATCGTCGCAACAGGAATGCGACTGCAGCCGAGTCCTATGGGGCCGCTGGGAATCGTCCTGGTCCATGACCCGATTTACGGACGCCAGTCAATCGAGTTCCCCAGACTGATGAACATCTGGAGTGCTGCGGTCCTGGTCCAGTGAGAGACGGCAGCGGGTTCGACCGAACAAAGAAGAATCGAGCGATGCCAACACCCGACGAGCCGGACAATCGGCCAACCGCGAAGTCAGCGCTTTTCCTTCTCGTCACGGACCTGGACCGGCGTGTCGTCAGGCTGGAGGAGGACGGCGAGAAATCGGTGTTCAAGCGGGTGGTCGAAAGCACCGGAGCTGTAGCGCTTTTCCTTGGACTGGTCTTGACGGGGTCATCCCTCTACGAGGTTTTCGTCACCAAGCCGCAGGCCGACCGCGTAGAGAGGCTCAGCAAGTTCAACGAGGCAATCAACTCGGCGGTGCAGACGAGCCAGGAGTTGATTCAAGCCCAGATGCAGACCCAGGATGCCGCCTTGCGGCTAGCCTTGAGCAACATGGCCACCCCTCGCATCCTCAACGATGTCGCTACCGCCAGGGCACTGCTCCGGCGAATGGAGGATGAAGATGTCGGCATTCCGCAGCTCATCGTCCTCATAACGGGGTCCTTTGCCGCCAACGATCTCGAGAGTGCGGAAGATTTCGTCAATCGTGCGGTCAAGAAGCAAAATGTATCGGCCTATCTGCAGGCGGAGGCCTTGCGTTACCAAGGCAAGTATTTCTTCTCGAGAGGCAAGACAGATGACGGTCGGCGTGTATATCGGGACGCGATGCTGAAACTCGATGGGCCGAGCCACGGCGCACAGCGAGCTTTCGTGCTATCCGACCTGATCGCTGTGGAGTTCAACGCAGGAGAGTGTGCACAGGTGGATGCCACACTCAATGAATTGGCCACGGTTCTATCTGGGGCTTCCTTACCCATGGAGGCGCGACAACAGCTCGTTCAGGGTCTGAGACTTCATTTCCAGCAATCGCAAGGACGTTGTCCGGTACCGGCACGGGTGGAAGCGGTGCTGAAACTGTTGGGGCCATGAACGAACCGATGTGATCCACCAGCGATCCCTCCCGGCGTGGCATTCTTCTACGAGATGGTGCCCCACGCGTCGGCGTTGGCCGAGAGAAAGCGGTTCACTTTCAGATTCGCGACCATGTAGGCCGCCGTTTCCATGCGGCGGCGGCCGCGCGGCGGAACCAGGCGGCGCATGATCGAGGGAATCGAGTAGAAGCCGCGGTAGACGTAGTTGAATCCGTCGAGCATCTGCTCGGGCGTCATGTTGGCGGGCTTGACGATGGCGCTGCCGTAGTCGTAGTTGCGCCAGTCGAAGTCGATGATGCGTTCCTGCGCCATCATGTCGTCGTAGTACTTGGTGCCCGGATACGGACACGGCGTGAACAGCTTCAGGAACGACACGCGGTTGCGGTTCAGGAACTCGAGCGAATGCCGGAACGTGTCGACGGTGTCGCCGTCCAGACCGATCATCAGCAGCGCGATCACCTGGATGCCCTTGGCGCGGATCTTCGCAAGGTCGGCGTCGAAACGGCCGGGCTTGTTGAAGTCCTTGGAGATGCTGGCAAGGCTCGACTCGTTGATGCTCTCCAGGCCGATCGAGAGACTGACGCAGCCGCTGCGCGCGGCAAGATCTAGCAACTCATCGTCGCGGGCGATGTTGATCGTGCTCTGGCTCGCCCATTTCATGCCGAGCGGGATCATGGCGCGGAACAGCTCCTTGGCCTTCTCCGGATGCGCCACCGGGTTGTCGTCCAGGAACAGCACGCGGTCGGCGCCGAGCGACTTCATGCGGCGCAACTCACCGATGACCGCCTCCACGGGCCGGGTGCGGAAGCTCCTGCGGTAATAGGTCTGCACTGCGCAGTACTCGCAGGGATGCGGGCAGCCACGCGAGAACGTGATCGGCCAGTGGAAGTACTGGCGGTATAGCCAGCTCGACTTGTACGCGTCCCACTTCAGCAGCGGCAGCTCGCGGTGGTCGATCTCGGGCATGTTGGCCAGGTCGAACCAGCCGTCGAAGCGGTAGACGCCGCGGCTGCGCCCGGCTGCCAGATCGGCCAGGATCTCGGGCCACAGCATCTCGCACTCGCCGGAGACCACGGCGTCGGCGTGCTGCAGGGATTCCTCGACGGTCAGCGTCACCCAGGTCCCGCCCAGGACCACCTTGGAACCGCGCTCGCGAAACCGGTCGGCAAGATCGTAGGCGCGCGCGATCTGCGGGCCCATCGCCGTGATGCCGACCACGTCGTAGTGGCCGGTGGTGGGCACGTCGTAGAAAAGCTCGTCGACCATCTCCACGTCCCATTCCGGCGGCGTCAGCGCCTTGAGGTACGGAAGCGTGGTGCCACTGGTCCAGTAGCGGGTGGTCTTGTGGAGGTTGCCGCGCCGGTCGTAATGGGTCGGGGAGATCAGAAGAAGGCGCACGACGGCTAATATCGAAGGGCTTCACGCGCGAGTCAACGCAGCCGCGCAAATCCGGCCGCGGGTGGCGCAGCATCAGGTCGCCGCGATGTGCTCGGCAGCGCGGGCCCGGTTGACTCCGAGCGTGGTTTTCCGGATTTCCCGAGGCCTCGACATGTCGCCGACCCCGAAAGAGACAGGCGCCGAGCTGGCTGCACAGACCGTTGCCGCGCCCGCCATACCCGGCGCATCACGCGGGCGCCTCTTCCTGAACCGCCTGCTCTTCCGCGTGATGCTGTTCACGATGGGCTCGGTGGCCGTGTTCCTGCACCTGGCCATCCGCAACGAGCGCCTGACCTGGCGCTTCGCCAAGGCGCAGGCCCGCAATCTGGCCAGGGTGCTGGGTGTTCGCGTCAGGGTGCGCGGCCTCGAGCATCTCAAAAACGGGCCCGTCGTCTTCGTGGCCAACCATCAGAGCCACTTCGACATCGCGGCCATTCTCGGGTTCGTCCCGGGCTACACACGCTTTACCGCCAAGAAGGAGCTCTTTCGCGAGCCGGTCCTGGGCCTGGTCATGCGCACGCTCGGCATGGTCCCCATCGATCGTGAGGACACGGGCAAGTCGATCCAGCGCTTGAGGCGCCTGCGCAGCGGCGATCACAGCCTGGTCTTCTTCCCCGAGGGTACGCGCAGCCGCACGGGCAACCTCAAGCCGTTCAAGAAGGGCGCCTTCGTCACCGCCATCGAGCTGGGGCTGCCGGTCGTGCCCATCGCGTGCCGCGGCGGCCGCGACATCATGCCTGCCGGCGGCTACCTCTCGATCGTCCCCGGGGACATGGAGCTGGTGGTGCTGGAGCCGATCGCCACTAGCGGGCTCGGCTACGATCAGCGAGATCGTCTGGCCGATCAGGCTCGCGCCGCAATCGCTGCGGCGCTGGAGTGAGCGGCTGACCTTCCCAGAAATCGGAGAACTGGAACCACTGGAACGGGAACTCGCGCACGATGGCCTCGAAATCGGCCACGGCCGTTTCGGCCACCGACGCCAGGCGTTTGCCTCGTGCCCACTGCGGCACGTCGTATGCGCTGCCCAGGCGGATCTCGTAGTGCCGCGCGCCCAGGCGCACCGCGAATGCGCTGATCAGGGGCGAGCGCGCCACGCGCGCAAGATGGAACGGCCCCGCCGCGAACCTGGCCGGCGCGCCGAAGAACGGAACTTCGACGGTGCGCGCCTGCGGCGGAGTACGATCCAGCTGCATCGCCACCACCTCGTTGTTGCGAAGAGCGTGGACGAGGTTGAGCGTCGAGAAGAGCGAGGTGTCCGAGAAGACGATGCGAATGTCAGCCGACTCGCGAAGCTGCTGCTGGTATTGGTGCATGCTCGCGTTGGCCTCGCGTGCCATCACCACGTTGACCGGCCGCCCGTAGCTGAGCAGACGTTTGGCGGCCAGGTCCCAGTTGCCAAAATGTCCCGTGACCACCACCAGCCCGCGCCCGTCCTTGACGAGCTTCTCGACCAGGTCCGACTCGGGAAGGTCCACCTGAACCGGATGCGGCCGAGGCCCGAAGTACTCGAGCGTCTCGGTCATGCAGTTGGCGAACTCGACGAACGTGCGAAGCGCGGCCAGCGGAGCGGCGCCGGGCACCTGCGCGCCGAGCACCCGTCGCATGTTAGCGATCGCGCCGCGCCGGTTGCGGCCCACCATGGCAAAGATGATCGCCGCAATGACGGGCGGGGAGTAGCGCTTCCACCACTCGGGCCCGTAGACCGAGCCGAGCCGTGCGAACTTGCGCCACCACAGACCGTCGACGCGAAGCTCGGGCGGAAGCGTCTCGGAGGAAGCCATCGAACGCGCTGAGTACCACGCTGACGGCGGCGGACCAAGTGGCCACACCGCCGCTGCGCTGCGCTTTGCAGCCATCGTCCCCGCGCTGAACTGCGTTGCGACGATCGCCAGCGTCGTCGAAGGCGCGCGCACGCACGTCGATGCCGTTCTCGTCATCGATGACGGCAGCGGCGACGACACCGGCGACGCCGCTCGGGCGGCCGGCGCGGCGGTGATGCGGCACGACCAGCGACAGGGAAAAGGCGCGGCCCTGGATGACGGACTGGCGTGGGCGGCGCAGCACGGCTTCACGCACGTGATCGCCATCGATGGCGACGGCCAGCACCTGAGCGACGAGATTCCGGTCATGCTCGAGGCCGCGCGCAGCGAGCCGTCGGCCGTGATCCTTGGCGAGCGGCGCCGCGATGAGCACGACATTTCGCCGATGAAGCTGTTCGGCAACCGCTTCGCCAATCGCTGGGTCGAGATCGCCAGCGGCGTCGCCTTCGAGGACACGCAGTCCGGATTTCGGGTCTACCCCGTGGCGGCGACGCGCGCGCTCGGCGCCTATGCCAGTCACTACGGCTTCGAGACCGAGGTGCTGATTCGAGCGGTGCGAACGGGAATGCCCGTGCGCTGCGTGCCGGTGCGGGTCTATTACCCTCCGGCCCAGACGCGCGTCAGCTACTACCGGCCCTGGATCGACACGATTCGCATCATCTTCATCGTGCTCGGGCTGATCTTCCGGCTGCGGCGGTAGGAAAGGTCAGGCACCTTCCCTTTCGCGCGCGACTTGCGCGCTTCGCCGATCGGGCGGCCGAAGGCGGGATCGACTGTCCATCCCATGGCCGCGCCGGCGCGAATCGTAGTGGTTTTGCGCGGGCAGCGGTCCGGTGTAGCTCTCGCGCATACTGCACGACGGAGGTGTTCGATGAGCCTTACCGGTGGATGCTACTGCGGTGCGCTTCGCTACGAGGCCGGCGGCGATGCAATGTTCAAGGGCCAGTGCCACTGCCGCGAGTGCCAGTACATTTCGGGCGGCATGCCCAACGTCGTCATGGGCGTTCCCGAGGGTGCGTTCACCTACACCAAGGGCACCCCGAAGCAGTTTCGCCGCTCCGATTTGCCACAGCCGGTCACGCGCGACTTCTGCGCCGAATGCGGAACGCACATCCTGGCCCGTCCCATGGGAATGCCGGGCGTGCTCATCCTGAAAGTCGGCACCCTCGACGACCCGAGCGTGTTCGAAGGTCCGCAGATGGTGATCTGGCTGCAGGACAAGCAGTCGTTCCACCACGTGCCCGAGGGACCGGCCACGTTCCAGAGCGTGCCGGGGCGCTAGCGCAGCCGACCGGCGCCGCGCGCGACGTGCTACGGGACGCCGGCGGTGGCGCGCCGATCCGCGCGCGTCAGAAGGAGCACAGGCATCTCTGCGCGCAGTTCTCACAGTTCGGCGGATGCGCCTTGCAGTCGGCCTGGGTCATCCTCACCTCGGCGAACGTGACAGGGCCGCCGGGGGCGGACGAGATGTCCAGCGGAATCTCGCCCAGGCTCGAGGCCTTCATCTTGAGAGATTTGCCGACCCTGATGCCGTGCTTCTTGACCGACCCTGCGGCCGGTGCGTCGCCATGGAAGTACTTGGCGCGCTCCTGCTCGCTCTGCCAGTTGTCGCCCTGCGGCATCACGAAGGTGGCCGTGCCGTGGCCGTAGCCGAGATGCACGGTCGCCGAGACGTCCGACGAGGACGTTCCGGGTCCCTTGGCAACGGCATCGTCGGTGACGAAGAGGGTCACCTTGGACTTGCCGGGCGCGTCGACGACGATCAACTTGCTCGGAACGACCGCGAGGTCCTCGGCGTGCGCTGCTTGGACGAAAAGGACGGATATGGTGAACCAGCGGCGCATTTCATCTCTCCCCGAAGGCTGACGTGGCGGGCCATACGTGCTGGTCTGTTTTCTGTCCAAAGAATTTTTGGCGTTCGAAGCAGTACGCGACAGGCAAAAACGCGAAGCGTCTCGCCGTGACATTCGACGGCGTCCGATCACAGGCCGGCTTGCCCCCGCATCGGCGGCCGCCCCGGCGGTTCGCCCGCGTCTGTACCTGTGGGTCTTCTTCGACTAGAGGCGGGGTGTGACTGGCTGGAGCTCTGGCTGCTTCCCGTTCCTCACAGCTGTGGTGGTGCTGATGGCAACGACGTCGTCCACGCACGCCGGCGCGCCGCGCGACGGCAATCGCTTCGTCAACTCGGAGTCGCGTCACATCGAGGCCGGCCCCGATGTCACCCTGCCGTTCTTCCTTCGCAAGATCTGGACCTCGCTGGTGCAGCGCAGCGGTGCTTCGCCGCGGGTTCCATTCGACGCGCAAGCGCTCGGCCGCAATCCGACCATCACCTGGATCGGCCATTCCACGATGCTCGTACGGATGAGCGGGATGGCGTTCCTGACCGACCCGATGTTCTCGAACACCGCCAGCCCCGTCCCGCTGGTGGGGCCGCGGCGTCTGGTCGAGCCCGGCGTCTCGCTGGAAGAGCTCCCGCCGATCGATTTCGTCACGCTCTCGCACAACCACTACGACCACAGCGACTTCGACTCGATCCAGGCGCTGGCGAAGAAAGGTGCGCGCTTCATCGTGCCGCTGGGCCTCGGCGCGCTGGTGCGCGACGGCGGCGGCGAGGCGGTCGAGCTCGACTGGTGGGAGAGCACGAAGGTCGGCGACGTCACCGTGCACTGCGTGCCGGCGCAGCACTTCTCGCGGCGCGGCATCGCCGACGGCGACGAGACGCTGTGGGCGGGATGGGTGGTGGTGGGCAGGACTCGCCGCTTCTACCACGCCGGCGACACCGGCTACTTCTCCGGCTTCGCCGAGATCGGCAGGCGTCTGGGGCCCATCGACCTGGCGGCCATGCCGATCGGCGCCTACGAGCCATCCGAGATGATGCGCACGGTGCACGTCAATCCCGAGGAGGCCGTAAGGGCCGTGCTCGACGTCGGCGCGCAGCGCGCCGTCGCGATGCACTACGGCACCTTCGACCTGGCCGACGAGCCCGTGGACGAGCCGCCACGACGCTTCGCCGCCGAAGCCGAGCGCGTCGGTCTCGGCAGCGAGCGAGCGTGGGTCATGAAGATCGGCGAAACCCGCAGCTGGTAGGCGCTTGAGTACGTTTAAGACGTTTAAGGGGACAGTCCCCTTAAACCTCGACGTTCAGTACCTGACCCCTTTTCCACGTTTTCAGTACCTGACCCCGTTCTTGTGGCGTTCGATGATGACGAGGCTGACTGGGGCGAGCACGAGGGCCAGCAGCACCGACAGGCCCGTGGTCAGGCCGATGGCGCGCATCGCGGGATGCGAGGAAATCGCCAGCACGGCGAACGTGGCCACGGTGGTCAGGCAGCACAGCAGCAGGCTGACCAGCGTTGCCTCGAACTGGCGCGGGTCGTCGTAGGTGTCGACCATGAAGACGCCGAAGTCGGTGCCCATTCCCATCACCATCACCAGGCTGATGACATGCAGCAGGTTGACCGCCACGCCCGTCATCGACAGCACCGACAGCGCGATCACCGGTACCAGCAGGGAAGGCAGGAAGGCGGCCAGGGTCGGGCGCCAGCGGCGATAGCGCGCGAACAGCACCGCGATCACCAGCAGGCTGCCGGTCGAGATCTGCTGCAGCGTGGTGACGCGGAAGTCCTTGTAGAGCTCGTTGACGAAGTCGCGCTGCACGAAATAGCGCGCGCCCGGAATCTCGGCGATCGATGCCCGCACCGCGTCCTCGTCGCGCGGCCCGCGAATGTAGCTGATGGTCGCCGAGCGCCGCGCGAACGTGAAGACCATCGGCGTCACCAGACGTTCCAGCCCGGTCCCGCGCAGGTCGGCGATGGTCAGCGGCGCAGGCGGCGGCGCCTCCAGGTCTCTGCGAAACGGCTCGAAGGCTTCGGGGCGGAATCCGGCGGCGGAAAATGCCGTCGAGACACGCTCGGGAAGATCGCGCACCGCCCTGACAGCCGCGAGGTTGCGCGCCTGCAGGCTCTGCGACCAGACGAAGTCGGCTGCGGTGCGAAAGCCGTCGATGGCGCCGCCGTCGCGCAGGCGATCCAGCCGCCGCGCAATCTCCTCGGTACGCTCGAGCGCCTCCTGCTCGTCGCCGGCCAGCATCATGACCGCGCGGCCCATCTCGAACGGCGAGACGCGCGAGCGCACGCGCTTCTCCTCGGCGTCCATCGCCGGATCGAGGCTGCCGAGCTTGGTCAGATCGTCTTCCCACTGAAGCCCCGGCAGCACGGCAACGCCCAGCAGAACGGTGGCCAGCGGAACGGAGGCGAGCACCCGACGATGCGAGCGCAGCCACGCCATCGCGCGGCTGAGCACGTGCGCACTGAGCCCCGCAGCCAATGTGGGGCGCTGCTGCTCGGGGACGAAATACGGCACGACCAGCAGCGTCGTGGCCAGCGCGGCGCCCACGCCCACCGTCGCGAAGAACGCGATCTCACGAAAGCCGGGGAAGGAGGTCAGCCCTAGGCCGGCAAAGCTCGCCATCGTCGTCAACGCGCCCATGCTGATCGAGGCTCC
>DASPNH010000085.1:0-14937 GCA_035626675.1 Binatia bacterium | reverse complement strand
GCGGACGCTTTCGACGGCGTGGCGCAGCACGGAGGCGAGCTCGACGTCCTCCAGGCGCAGCTCGATCTTGCCGCGGCTGATGCGACTGGCATCGAGGAGGTCGTCGACCAGGCGAACCATGTGGCCGAGCTGCCGCTCCATCACGCCCATGGCGCGGTCGGCCACGGCCGCATCGCCGCGCGCCATTGCCAGGATCGAGAGCGAGTTCAGGATCGGCGAGAGCGGGTTTCGCAGCTCGTGCGCGAGAGTGGCCAGGAACTCGTCCTTGCGCCGGTCTGCGTCGCGTAGCGCGTCTTCGGCGCGCTTTCGGTCCTCGACATCCATGTACATGCCGACCCATTCGCGGAGCCGGCCGTCTCCGTCGCGAAGCGCGACACCGCGCACCTCGAACCGGCGGTAGGCGCCGGTCGGCGCGTGCCAGACGCGGCCTTCGCTGTGGAACGAGTCGGCCACCGGTGCCGCCGAAAGCCATTCCTCGACGATGCGCGGCCGGTCGTCGGGATGGATCGCGGCCAGCCAGCCCATCTCGAGCTGCTCTTGCGCGGACTGTCCGGTGTAGCTGGTCCACGATTCCTGCTGCTCGCGCACGACGCCGTCGGCATCGGTTCTCCACACGATCGCCGCCGTGGCATCCACCAGCGCGCGATACCGTTCTTCGGATTCGCGCACGCGACGCTCGGCCAGCCGGTTCTCGGTGACGTCATGGAAGACCAGCACCACGCCTTCGATGCTGCCGTTGTCGCCGCGAATGGGAGCCGCGCTGTCGGCAATGGGACGCCGGGTGCCGTCACGCGCGATGAGGACGGTGTGGTTGGCCAGACCGACCACGACGCCCTTTTGCAGAACCTCGGCGACGATGTCTTCGCCGGGCTGTCCGCCCGCTTCCTGGATGATGTGGAAGATTTCCTGGAGCGGTCTGCCGCGGGCCTCCTCGAGCCGCCATCCGGTCAGCGTCTCGGCCACGGAGTTGCTGTAGGTCACCCGACCCTCTCCATCGGTGGCCATTACCGCGTCGCCGATGCTGGCCAACGTCACGCGCATGCGTTCTTCCTCGCTGCGCAGTGCCGCCTCGGCCAGGCGGCGTCGATGGATCTCGGTGGCGAGCGCGTCGATGCGCTGATTGAGCAGCTCGAACTCTCGCACCACGGCCTGACGCGGAGCCAGGCGCACCAGCAGCAGGCGGTTGCCGTCGGCATCGGCAACGGTCAGGGCCGCGCCCTCCGCCCGCATCGAATTCACGGCCCCGTCGGCGGTGATGATGGACAGCGAGCCGAGCACGAGCTGGCCGCTGCCGGCGCATGCGCGGAGAAAGCGTTGCAGCTCTTCGGGAGTGTCTTCGGTGAGCTCCGAAAGCGGCGAGCCGACAGGATCGCGGCCGAGGCAGCGACGCGCCGCGGGATTGGCCTCGACGACCAGGCCGTCACGGTTCAGAACCAGCAGCGGCTCCGGCAGCGGGCCGGCGAACGATAGCAGCGCGGGAACGGACACGCGCGGACGTCAGGCCTTGAAGTATTCGCGGCCCGCCGCCGCCTCGGCCTTTGCCGTCGGCGCCAGATAGACGACCACCCGGCAGCCCGGATCGCCCAGCGCAATCGCCTCTTCGATCGAGACCTTCGCATAACCCAGATTGTCGGCCGCGATGCTCCCGAACACGTTGGAAGTCATCATGCACAGCGCCGGCCTGCCCACGACCTTCTCGGCAAATGGACACGCGCGGTTGCCCAGGACGATCTTCTCGTCGTCCTGCTCGATGACGAAGAAATCTCCCTGAATGCGGCGTTTCAGATCGACCAGGACGTCGGCGACCTGCTCGCGGTCGAGGTCTTCGACCGCGAGAGCGGCTTTGTAGCCGCGATTGATCTCGTCGCCCATCTCCTTGCCGACCACGCTGATGAAACCAGAGGCCTCGTCCAATCCGACGACTTTCTGCAGGGTCCCGGCCAGGTGCCGCAACAACGTGCGCAGGAAGACGTCGCGTTCCAGGGGGATGTCGGCCTGAGCGGCGGTGATGGCTTGGTCCACGGTGCCCTCCAATTACAGTCAGCGAGCGTGCGGGCGAGTGTGTAGCAAACCATTGGGGCGGGCGCACACCGGCAAGCGGCAGTTGCGGACCAGAGTCGTCCTTCGTGCCTCGATCGGGTGACCGTCCCCGCCATCACAGGAAGAAAACTCGGCTGCAGCCAATCCAGGTTCACGCGCTCGTCGTAGGCACAGTATCCACTCGGATCGATACCCGCATATCCGGCAGAGGAAGATCATGGCTACGACCGGCACTCCGTCCAGCAACAGGGAACCTACTCCACAACTACCGGCGGACCGTTCGGTCGCGACGGCCACCGATCCAGCGAGCGTTCAGGCGCGGGTACGGGAGGCAATCAGAGAAGGCAGGGTGCCGTCGCATCGTCCCGATCGGATGTGGGGCGGGCCCGGATCCGGCGCCGGTTGTCTGGTCTGCAACAACGACATCCGCTCGGAGGAGATGGGCCTCGAGCTCGAGTACGACGGCAGCGGCCAAGAAGCCGCGAGGGTGCTCTCCTGCCACGTCGCCTGTCTCCCCATCCTCAAAGCCGAATGGGAGGCCGCCGGGTCGACGATGGCACCGAACAGGGTCCATCGGTTCGCTCGCGATCAGAGCTCTCCGCCATCGTATGAACGGTCGAAGGGATGATGGGGGGTTTTTGCACATCTGAGCCGTTGCGGCACAATCGGGGCCAATGGACGGGCCGTGCCGCGACGACCTTCCGGAATCGCCAAGCTACCTCGCCGACGTTCTGTATGCGGGGAAACCGCAGAAGCTCGCGCTAGAGCAGGAATGGGTGGAGATCGTGCACGCCATCGTTCGCGGCGATCAGGCAGCCCTTCACGCCCTTTACGAGCGAAGTCACCGTCTCGTCTTTACGCTCGCCATGCGACTGACCGGTAGCCGCGAGACTGCCGAGGAGATCACGCTCGACGTCTACCATGACGTGTGGCGCCGCGCTGCCAGCTTCGATGCCGAACGCGGAACCGTCCTTGCCTGGGTCATGAATCAGGCGCGCTCGCGCACGATCGACCGCCTGCGGATGGAGCAGCGCAAGAAGCGCGTCGATTTGGACGGCGCAACTTCCGCCGCGGTCTCCGAGGATGATCCGACGTCATCCCTGGACATCCGCGAGCGCGGCCAGCTGCTTCGCGATGCGTTGCATGCGCTGACGCCGCACGAGCGTGAAGCGATCGAGACCGCGTTCTTCTCCGGGCTGACCTACACCGAGGCGGCGGACCGCCTCGCGCAACCCGTGGGTACCATCAAGACCAGGATCCGGGCTGGGCTGTCGAAGCTGCGTGACCTGCTGATGGCGGGGATCAAAGAATGAGCGCCGCCGACATGGACCACGACTCGCACAAGGAGCGCCTCTTCCTGTACGCGCTCCAGGCCCTGCCACAGCAGGAGGCGGTCTCGTTCGAGCAGCACGTGGCGGGATGTCCCATCTGCCGGCGCGAGCTCGATTCGCTGTCGCCTGTCGTCGAATCGCTGGTGGACTGGCCAACCGACGTGCTGCGTCCGACGCGACCTCTGTGGGACCGGCTGGCCGAGCGTATCTCGAGCGAGTCGGGTGGCGAGCCGCTGCGCGCAGGCGATTCGAGGTGGGTCGAGCCCTCCTGGGAAGAAGTCGCGCCCGGCATCTCGTGCAAGCTGCTGGCCACCGATGCCGAACGGAACCGCGTCAGCATGCTGGTACGCCTCGCTCCGGGGACGGACTATCCGCCGCATCGACACGGCGGACTCGAGGAGCTCCATCTCCTTGACGGTGAGCTCTGGATCAACGAACGCAAGCTCTATCCAGGCGACTATAGCCGCGCCGAGGCCGGCACCGAGGACAAGCGTGTCTGGAGCGCTACCGGCTGTACCTGCGTTCTGATCACGTCCATCCGCGACGAGCTGCGCTGAGCCTTCAGGTACGCAGTCGGCTCGGCGACTTGCGCTACTTCTGTCATGGTCCGCCGATAGGGTCGGCCATGTCGGCTCCTTTCCGGACAGTTCAGCGGAAGTCACGCGCCCGCGCCTGGTGTGGCCGCGCCGTCACGCGGGGCTCCCACAGCTTGTCGACGACGAGGTGCACGACGCCGTCCTCGCGCTGCAGCTTACCGCTCATGCCCAGGAACACCGCGCTCTTGGCGAGCACCGGGAACTTCTCGACCACGCTCTGCCACAGGATGGCGTTGACGAAGCCGGTCTCGTCCTCGAGCGTCATGAACACGACGCCGCGCGCGGTGCCGGGGCGCTGGCGGCAGATCACGATGCCCGCGTAGCGCACGCGCTCACCATTGCGCATCTCGTTCAGCTGGCGCGCGGTGGGAAGTCCGCGCGCCGCCAGCTCGCCGCGCATCGGCCCGAGCGGATAGCCACGCACGCTGTGGCTGCTGGTCTGATGGTCCCAGGCGATGGTCTCGAAGTCGCTGAGCATTTCGAAGCCCGGCGCCGTCTCGGTCTCCTCCAGCGCCAGCGTCGGCTGCTCGGTCGCGGCAAGTCCGACCACCTGCCACAGCGCCGCGCGGCGGTCGCCCTGCAGCGAGGAAAGCGCGCCACACTGCGCGAGCGCCTTGAGCGCCTTCTCCGACACGCGTGCGCGCCGCACGAAATCCTCGACCGAACCGAAGCCGCCCCGGGCCATCTCGGCACGCCGCCGGGCCGTCACGATCGTCTCGGCCTCGGCCCTGGCCAATCCCTTGACGTAGCGCAGCCCCACGCGCACGCCGAAGTCGCGCGCGGTCAGCTCCATGGTGCAGTTCCAGTCGCTGCGGGTGACGTCGATCGGCAGAACCTCGACGCCGCAGCGCTGCGCCTCGTTGATGATGGTGGAGGGCGAGTAGAAGCCCATCGGCTGCGCGTTCAGCAGCGCGCACGTGAACTCGACCGGATAGTGACGGCGCAGCCACGCGGTGGCGTACGCGATCAGCGCGAAGCTGGCGGCGTGGCTTTCGGGAAAGCCGTACTCGCCGAAGCCGCGGATCTGCTCGAAGACGCGCTCGGCGAACTCGTGGCGGATGCCCTTGGCCACCATGCGCGTGATGAGGCGGTCACGATGCTTCTCGATGCGTCCGGTGCGTCGCCACGCGGCCATGTCGCGGCGCAGGCGGTCGGCCTCGCCGGGCGTGTAGTCGGCGGCAACCACGGCAAGCTTCATCACCTGTTCCTGGAAGAGCGGGATGCCGAGCGTCTTCTCCAGCACCGGACGCAGGCACTCGTGCGGATAATCGATCGGCTCCTCGCCCATGCGCCTGCGAAGATACGGATGCACCATTCCGCCGGTGATGGGACCGGGCCGCACGATGCTGACCTCGATCACCAGGTCGTAGAACGTCCGCGGACGAAGGCGCGGCAGCATGGCCATTTGCGCGCGGCTCTCGATCTGGAAGACGCCGACGGTCTGGCCACGGCAGATCATGTCGTACGTTGCAGCGTCCTCGGCCGGAATGGTCGCCATCGTCAGGTGCACGCCGCGGCAGCTCTTCAGCTCGGCAAGCGCAAGGTCGAGCATCGTCAGCGCACCGAGGCCGAGCAGGTCGACCTTGAAGAGGCCGAGCGCCTCGATGTCGTCCTTGTCCCACTGGATGACGGTGCGCGCCTCCATCGTCGCGTTCTCGATGGGCACGATGTCGCTGACCGGCTCGTGCCCGAGCAGGAAGCCGCCGGGATGAATGGAAAGGTGGCGCGGGAAATCGAGCAGCTCGTTGGAGAGCGCCAGCAGATGCGCGCTGTCGCCCTGCGAAGGATCCAGCCCCGCTGCGACGAGGGCATCGGGCGTGACCTCCTCGTAGCCCAGCAGGCGCGAGAGACGGTCCAGCGAGGTTCCGGGAATGCCGAGCACCTTGCCCACGTCGCGCACCGCCGACCTCGGCCGGTAGCGGATGACGTTGGCGACCATCGCGGCATGGCTGCGCCCGTACTTGGCGTAGACGTGCTGGATCACCTCCTCGCGCCTCTCGTGCATGATGTCGAGGTCGATGTCGGGCGGCTCGGCGCGCTCACGCGAAAGGAAGCGCTCGAAGAGCAGGCCCATGCGCACCGGGTCGACGGCCGTGATGCCGAGACAGTAGCAGACCGCCGAATTGGCTGCCGAGCCTCGGCCCTGGCACAGGATCGCATTGGCGCGGCAGAACTCGACGATCTCGTGCATGGTCAGGAAGTAGCCGCCGTAGTCGAGTTCCTCGATGAGCGCGAGCTCCTTGTCGAGCTGAGCAGCCACCTCACGCGGGACATCTCCGCCGTAACGCACGCGCGCGCCTTCGAAGGCGAGGTGATGCAGGTACTGCGAGGTCGTGTTGCCTTCGGGAAGACGTTCGGCCGGATAGCGGTAGCGCAGCTCGGAGAGCGAGAACGTGCAGCGTTCGGCGACCTCGCGCGTGCGTGCAAGCGGCGCGGTGTCGTCGGCGAACAGGCTGGCCATCGCGTACGGGGATTCGAGCGCATGCTCGGCGTTCGGACAGATCGCGCGGCCGGCGGTCGCCAGGGTCACGCCGCGGCGGATGCACGTCAGGACATCGTGCAGAGGACGGCGCGCGCGCGATGGATAGAGCACTTCCTTGCCGGCGACCAGGGGGAGGCCGTAGCGCGCGGCGCGCTCGCGAAGTCGCGCTTCCTGGTGCGGCTCGCCGTCGCGCTTGTGGCGCGCGATCATCGCGTAGAGGCGCCCGGCAAAAGCATCGCACAGATCGGTCGCGACCAGATGCGGGTCCAGGCGGCTGGTCATGAGGCTGCGCTCGCCGCCCCACAGCGCCACCAGGCCGCGCGCATGCTGACATACCTCGCGCCAGGTCACCCATGAGTCGCCCTTCTTGCAGCGCAGGCGGCCGGCGGTGAGCAGGCGGCACAGATTGCGATAGCCGTCGCGGTCCTGACACAGCAGCACGATGCGCGTGCCGTCTTCGATGGTGACCTCGGCGCCTACGATCAGGCGCATGCCGAGCTCGCGTGCATGCATGTGCGCCCGCACGATGCCGTAGAGGCCGTCGCGATCGGTGATGGCGATCGACGAAAGACCGAGCTCGACCGCCTTCTCGATGAGCTCCTCGGGATGCCCGGCACCCTCGAGAAACGAATAATTGCTCTTGCACCACAACGCCGCGTACGGAAGCATGAGGTCCTACTCCCCTGTGGGCGGCGGCGCATAGCGCCCAAGCTGCTTCGTTGCAGTCCTCGGGTCTCGCTTCGACGGGCCTCCAGCCCGCCTACGCTCGAGCCTCGGCCTGCGCCTCGCATCTTGGGCACTCTGCGCCGCCGCGCGGAGGGAGGAGTGAAGATCGGTCATTCGACCCTTCCGTGCAGGAACCATCGGTTTCGTTTGCGATCGAGGTAGACCCACAAGATGGCGCCGCTGTCGGTGCGGGCGTAGTGGTATTCGCGGTGGACTTCGCGACGCCACCAGCCGCCCGAGACGATGAAGGGGCCGACCATGCTCTCGATGCGGCCCAGACCTGCGCCGGCCACGCTCCAGCTGTCGTCGCGGTCGCGCAGCGGACGAGGCGGCAGCATTTGCGGCTTGCCCTCCATGCGCCGCACCAGCGGCCGCAGCCGCACGACGCGCGGCGCGGCCGGCTCGAGCTCGAGCGCGGGCTCCCACGTAAAGCTGCCTTCGGGAAGATGTCCTTCACGCGGCCTGGCGTAGACGACCGCATCGTCGCCGAGCTCGGCGCGAAGTCGCGCGAGCGCACGCTGGCCGGCCTTGAGGTCGCGCCGCGTGGCATCCTGGAAGATGCGCAGCTGCTCGCGCGTTGCCGCAGCGGCTTCGACGGCCACTTCGACCTCGAGCACGCCGCGCTTCAGTCGTGTCTGCTCCAGGCGTAGCCGAACCAGGTCGATCAGGATGGCTTCATCGAGCGTGGCTTCGGCAGCCTGGATGCGAAGCGACGTGACGTTCTCGCCTGCCAGCGTCGCATGCAGCGCCACGGTCACTGCAACCGCGCCTTGCTCGTTCGCGGCCAGACGTGCCAGCAGCGGTACGAGCAGCTTGCGCACCAGGAAGAGCAGGATGGTGCTGGCGGTGACGGGCTCGTCCAGGAGCACGCTCTGCACGAGAGGCTCCTCTTCGGCGTCGGGCCGCAGCGGATCCCATGCGCGGCCGCAGGCTCGCTCGTGCAGCAGCCAGGCCTCGGCGCCGAAGCGGCGCCGAATGCCGCTGGCAGGCAACGCGAGGAAGTCGCCGACGGTGCGAACGCCGAGGCGCGTGAGCATGTCGCGCAGGTCGGGCGAGATGCCGAGACGCTCGAGCGGGACGCGCGCGACGGCCGCGCGCTCGCCGTCGGCGTCGGCAACGGTTTGGCAAGCCACGTGCCCGTCGCCTTTACTCAGGGCGTAGGTGCCGAAGCGCGTGAAGCCGGTGACGACGCGGCCTTGGAATCCCTCACCGGCCACGGCGTCGCCGACGGCGCGAGACCATGCCGGCAGCTCGCCGTACATGCGCGTCATGCCCGAAGCGTCCAGCCAGAACGTCCCCGGCTCCTCGCGCGAGGCCTGCACGTGCGGAGACAACTGGCGAAGCCGGCTCAGCATGCGCTTGCGCGCTGCCTCGATGGCTGCCGGCGCGACCACGCCTGCTCGCAGCGTGCGCGCCAGCGAGAGCGCCGCGCCGTAGCGCATGCCCGGACGCAGCCTCATGCTCCAGGCCTTCTGGTTCAGCCACAGCAGCTGGCCCTGCGGGTCGTCGCGGTCGACGACGCAGGCAGGCAGAGCCTTCCACTGCGGATGCTGCGCGAGCAGGAGCTGGAGGGGAAGTGCAGGCAGGTCAACGCAGGCCAGGCGGTCCACGGAATGTCTCCTCGTGGGCCCAACCAGGTCCGCGGTTCTTGTCCTTGTCGGCGCGGATGCTGCACACGAAACGATCGGGCGCCGCGCGATGGCGCAACGTCGTTGCCCGCAGCGAGACGATGGGCGCCAGAGATTCCTCCGCGCCATGCTCGGTTAGCAGGATGACGGCAGCATTGTGCTTGCGTGCCAGGGCCAGGAGCCTGGACAGCAGAGGCGAGGGGACCGACGGACGAAGACCGAGATCCAGAAGGACCAGGCCGAAGGCGCCCGAGCGCAGCAGCTTGTCGGCAGCGCGCGCGGCGGCGGCGGCATCGGGCGTTCGGATGAAGGGCAGTGCGGCCAGGTCGATGCCGCTGGCATGAAGGTCGGGGGGAAAGAAGCTGCTCGCCTGCGCGCTGATCCACGCACAGGGCTCGCCGCGGTGCTGAGCCTTCCACAGCAGGTCGGCGCAAAACGTCAGGGCCGCTCCGGCGCCGCTGCGGGTGATCTGGGTCAGGCGGCCGGCCAGCTCGGGCAGATCCCACGGAATCGGCCGGTCCCATCCATCTATAGAAGAGGAAGAGGCCTGGTGAGATGACGCAAGATCGGGAGCAAGCAGTTCCATTGGCCGCGGTCCGGTCTAGCAGAGCGCATTTTGGCGAACAAGGAGCGAAAGCCGTTTCTGCCCACGTTTTCTACTTCACTCCGCCCCCAACGCTCCGCGAAGGCGGATCGGCATGGCGGTTTTTTTCCGCACCTGCCTGATGGCGGTGTTCGGCCACGCAGTGATGGGGCGCCTCGAGCGAAATCGCCGGGGCGCAACCAGCCGACGCGCGGAACGCCGTTGCAGCGCGGCCTTCACGCGGCAGATGTCGCAACGACAGTGTTGGCGACCGTCCTTCCTCACGATCACGCGGCTGTCTCGGGATGAGGCACCGCGCGCCGGCGGCGGAGGAACAAACATCGATGTTCGGTTGCCGGCTGCCAAAGCAGTCTCGTTCCGATGCATCCGGGTGCTGCGTCGACGCCGAAGCACCCCGGCCATCGATGCGGCTGTCGTCCTGGAGCCGTCCTCATCGATCGCTCGAGCCATGCTCTTCTCCGGCGACATCGCCGATGACGCAGCGCGCTGCATGCGGTGGACGACGGCCGCGCGGCCACTTCCCGGACCACCGGCCGCACATCGACGGGTAGGCTTCCCTTGACGTATTCCTAAAACCTTATGTAGAACCCCGTACCCCGGAAGTTTTTTCTCGTTTCCCGCGCGGGGCGGCACGGGTCGGATACGAGAACGGGGTGATCGGGAGGGTTCCGCGACAGTTGGATGAGGCGCGTGCGCTGCATCGATCAGTGCGGAAATCGTTTTTGTTCTTTTTTTAGCAGGACGACCTTTGGGGGCCATCCTCTTGAACGCATCTCGAAGCGAGAGGCTTAGCATGATTGGTAAGACGTGGGGGGCAGCCATCGCTGCGCTCGTCTGTAGTGGTCTCTTCTCATCGACGGCTGCACTTGCGCTCACGGAAGCGCAGGGAGAGTGCATCAGCCAGGTGAACCAGCGCGCGCAGAGCGTGGCCACTCAGGCCGGGCTGGGCGTGGAGCGCTGCTGGTCGCGGATCGCCGACGGCAGCGCCGGCGATCAGACACTCGCAGCGTGTCGCGCGGGTGACGATACGCGAATGAAGGCGGCCACCGAGGCCACGCGTCTCGCCGAGACCAACAACTGTACCGAGCCGGAACCGGACTTCGGCTATACCGACGCGGATACCGCCAATGCCGCCGCGGTTGGCCAGACGTTGTTCCTGAACGCCGACATGTTCGGTCTGTCGATGGACGACGCCATCATCCTGGAGAGCGACGATGCAGGCGCGGCCGATTGCCAGCAGCGCATCGCGCGTGGATGGCGCTACCTCCTCGAGGGCAAGCTCAGCGACTTCAACCGCTGCGTCGACGCGCAGATCCGGACCGGCGGGCCCGAAGACGAAGATGCGATGGAGTCCTGCTGGGATACCGTCGCCGCCGACGAGCGCAAGACGACCATGAAGCGTCTGCGCCGCATCGCCAACGATCTCGCCAAGCGCTGCGAAGGCGAGGATCTCTCCGAGATCTTCCCCGGCGTCTGCCGCACCGATTCCGACCTTCCCGGCTGCATCAACGAGCGCACCAGCTGCCGCGCCTGCGTGATGATGAACGAGGCTGACGGCCTGACCAGCGATTGCGACCGCCTCGACGACGGCCGCAGCAACCGCAGCTGCGAAGGCACCGGCGTTCCGCAGGGCACGACCACCACGACCAGCACCACCACCAGCACGACGCTGGCCGTGTGCGGCAACGGCATCCTCGAGGGCACCGAGGAGTGCGACGGCACCGAGTGCTGCGACTCCGAGTGCACCTTCA
This sequence comes from Binatia bacterium, assembly GCA_035626675.1. Taxonomy (GTDB): domain Bacteria; phylum Desulfobacterota; class Binatia; order UBA1149; family CAITLU01; genus DASPNH01. The sequence continues at coordinate 3,779 of DASPNH010000085.1, read as the reverse complement.
GTGGCGCGGGCACCAGTTGCAGCGACGACGGCAACGTCTGCACCAACAACGTTTGCGATGGCGAGGGCACCTGCATCGCCCAGAACAACACCGCTCCCTGCAACGACCAGCTGCACTGCAACGGCACCGACACCTGCTCCGAGGGCGCGTGCACCGTTCACACCGGCGATCCGTGCGCGAGCGGCGGCGAGTGCGCGAACACCTGCGACGAGGTCAACGACACCTGCAACCTGCCTGCGGGCACGGCTTGCACTGACGACGGAAACATCTGCACCGGCGACGTCTGCGACGGTAGCGGCTCCTGCAGTCATCCGAACGCCGACGGTCTCTCGTGCACCGACGGCCAATTCTGCAACGGCGAGGAAGTCTGCTCGGGAGGCTCCTGCTCCGCGCCTGGCAACCCGTGCGCGAATGGCGGCGAGTGCGCCGATACCTGCAACGAGGCGACCAACTCGTGCAACGAGCCTGCGGGCACCGCTTGCACCGACGACGGCAACGGCTGCACCGACAACAAGTGCGACGGCAACGGCCGCTGCGCACCCGTCAACAACACCAACACTTGCGACGATGGCCTGTTCTGCACCACTGGCGACGTCTGCTCGGCAGGCCGGTGCGTAGGTCAGGCCCCCACGTGCGCGGGCAACGGGGAGTGCGCCAACGTCTGCAACGAGACCGCCGATCACTGTAATCTGCCGGCCGGTCTGGCGTGCAGCGACGACGGCAACGTCTGCACCAACGATGTCTGCAATGGCTCGGGCTCATGCTCGCACCCGAACAACACGGCTCCGTGCAGCGACGGCAACTTCTGTAACGGCGCCGATACCTGCGGCGGCGGCACCTGCTCGGCCCACGCCGGCGATCCGTGTGCCTCCGGCGGGGAATGCGCCGACTCCTGCAACGAGAGCACCGACAGCTGCAACGACGCCGCCAACACGGCCTGCAGCAGCGACGGCAACGTCTGTACCAATGACGTCTGCAACGGCAGCGGCGCCTGCGTCCACAACAACAACACGGCCCCCTGTGACGACGGCCTGTACTGCAACGGCAGCGACGTGTGCGGCGGAGGAGTCTGCGGGCACTCCGGTAACCCGTGCCCCGGCGCCGACGGCGACGGCAACTGCGCCGAGACCTGCAACGAGAGCGCCGATGCCTGCGATGCCCCCGACCCGGCCGGCGCTGCCTGCGTCGACGACGGCAACGTTTGCACCGACAACGTGTGCAACGGCTCGGGCCAGTGCGTGGCCAACAACAACACGCGCTCCTGCGACGACGGGCAGTTCTGCACGCTGGCCAGCCGCTGCAGCGCCGGCACTTGCGTCGGCAGCGGAGACCCGTGTGCGGCCAACGGCGAGTGCGCCGACTTCTGCAACGAGACGCTCAACGTCTGCGCCGACGATGCCGGCACGGCATGCACCAGCGACGGCAACGTCTGCACCGACGACGTCTGCAACGGCTCCGGCAGCTGCACCCACCCGAACAACTCGGCGCCGTGCAGCGACGGCCTGTTCTGCAACGGCAACGACACCTGCAGCGGCGGTTCCTGCAGCATCCACGGCGTCGATCCCTGTGCCTCGGGTCCCGAGTGCAACAATACGTGCAACGAGGCCGGCGACAGCTGCCTGAGCCCGCTCGGCACGAGTTGCTCGAGCGACAGCAACGTCTGCACGGTCGATCAGTGCAACGGCGCCGGCACCTGCGCGCACCCGGCGGGCAACGCCGGCACCGAGTGCCGCGCCGCCAACGGCGTCTGCGACGTGGCCGAGACCTGCACCGGCTCGAGCGCGACCTGCCCGGCTGATGCGGTCAAGACCGCGGGGACTACCAACGTCGCGACCACCGGCACGGCCACGCAGTCCAGCACCGATGCGGGCGGCCCGGCCTCGCGCGCCATCGATGGCAACACCAACGGCAACTGGACCAACAGCTCCGTGACCCATACCTCGCTGTCCAACCAGCCGTGGCTCGAGGTGGCCCTGCCTTCGGTCGTCGGCATCGATGACGTGATCCTGTGGAACCGAACGGATTGCTGCTCCGATCGTCTCAACAACTTCTGGGTCCTGGTCAGCGACAACGCGTTCGCTTCCAACGACCTTGCCACCGCCATGGCCCAATCCGGCGTAAGCGAGTTCTTCTTCTCGGGTCAGGCCGGCACGACCACCACGATGCCGGTCGGCCGCACCGGCCGCTACGTGCGCGTGTGGCTGGCCGGCAACTCCGCGATCCTGTCGCTGGCCGAGGTCCAGATCACGGCCGGCAACCTGTGCCGCGCCGGTGAAGGTGATTGCTCCATCCCCGAGTTCTGCGACGGCACCAACAAGACCTGTCCGAACGACACTACGGTCGGCGCCGGCACTGCGTGCAGCAGCGACGGCAAGGAATGCACGACGGACGTCTGCAACGGCTCCGGCACGTGCAACCACAACGCCAATACCGGCACGACCTGCACCGACGACGGCAACGTCTGCACGACCAACACGTGCAACTCGGCCGGCGACTGCGTGGCCAACAACAACACGATCGGGTGCAGTGACGGGCTGTTCTGCAACGGCACCGACACGTGCTCGGGCGGCTCCTGCTCCGGCCACAGCGGCAACCCATGCACGGCCGGCAGCCAGTGTGCCGACGCGTGCAACGAGAGCGCGGACAACTGCTTCGACCTCAACGGCACGGGTTGCAACGATGCCAATGCCTGCACCCAGACCGACACCTGCAACGGCTCGGGTACCTGCGTAGGCAGCAACCCGCTGACGTGCAACGACAGCAACCCCTGCACCAACGACTCGTGCAACACGGGCAGCGGCTGCGTGTTCACGGACAACGGCACCTGCAAGTACGTGACGACGGGCGGAAGCGGCAGCAGCTGCACTCCGGGTTCGCCATGCTCGCTGGCGACCGCGATCTCGGCGGTGCCTTCGGGCGGCCGCATCATCATGGCCGGCGGCACCTACAGCGTCGGCGCCATGGTGCAGTTCCCGAGCAACGTGACCGTCATGGGCGGCCACAGCACGGGCGCGACCAATGCGAACTGGGCCCAGAACCAGGGCTGCAGCGCGACGATCATCAGTCGTAACACCGCTTCGCCGGACTTCGGCAGCGTCGGCACCAACGCGGCGTACATCGCCGTGAACATGTCGAGCAGAAGCGGCTTCACGCTCAACTGCTTCCGCGTCCAGACCGACAACGCACCGAGCACGGGCGGCTCGACCTATGCCGGCCGCTTCGAAAGCTCGAGCAGCTACACGCTGTCGAGCATGACCTTCGTGGCCGGCAACGCCAGCAACGGCGCCTCCGGCAGCGCGGGCGGCACGGGCGCCGGCGCCACCGGCGGCGGCGGCGGCCAGTCCGGAGCGCCCGATACCACGGGTCTTGCCCGCGGCGGCAACGGCGGCACGGGCGGCGGCGGCATCAGTGGCGGCGGCAGCTCCGGATCCACCGGCGGCACCGGTGGCAACGGCGCTGGCGCCGGCGGAACCAGCGGCGGCGGCGGCGGCGCGGGCGGCAGCGGTGGCAGCGGCAATCAGCGCGGCGGCAACGGCGGCTCCGGCGGCGGCAGCAGCGCCGGCGGTGGCGGCGGAGCTGGCAGCGGCGGCAACGGCAACGGCTGCAGCGCCGGCAGCGACGGCACGAACGGCGGCGGCGGCGGCGGCGGCAGCAATGGTGGCACGGGCTCGGCCGGATCCGGCGGTAGCCACTCCAGCTGTCTGTGGCTGCCTGGCGGCCAGGGCAATCCCGGCGGCAACGCCGTCGGCGCGCGCGGCGGCGGCGGCGGCGGCGGCGGC
>DASPNH010000084.1:0-17396 GCA_035626675.1 Binatia bacterium | reverse complement strand
GGCGGGGCAGCTGCCGGATCGCGGCGGAGTGTCGGAGCAGTCGGCCACTTTCGTCGATGCGTGCCGGATCATTGAGGCGGAGCTTGCCACGCTGCGCGAGCGGGAGATGAACGATGGCTGATGGCAAGACGCTCGAAATCACGGCGACGCTGAAGGACCTGGTCACCGCGCGTGCCACGGCAATACGAACGGCGCTACTCGGCATCTCGACGGCAATAACGAGCCCGCTGCGGGCGGCCATGGGAACGCTGGTGAGCCTTCGTGGCATTCTTGCCGGCGTGGGCGTTGCGCTTTCGGCGCGACAATTCCTGGACGCCGGCGCAGCTGTCGAGGACTACCGATCTCGGCTGTCGGCACTGATCGACGACGAGCAGCGTCGCGAGCGAGTGCTCGCAGCATTGCGGGAGATCCCCGCGCGCATCCCAACCGAACAGGCCATCGACGCGTTCATCCAGCTCGAAGCCATTGGCACGACTGCTGCGGAGAAGGTTGTTAGGCAACTGGCCGGCGTCTCATTGATCTTCCAGAAAGACCTCGGGACCACGCTGAGCGCGGTGATGTCGGGCAGCGAGAAGGCGCTGCGGTCGCTCGGCGTCGAGGTAGAGAAGACCGGTAAGAAGGTCATCCTGCAGTCGGGAGACATCCGCATCGAGACGGAGAACACCGCCAAGGCGATGCGTGAGGGTCTGCTGGAGCTCTGGGAGCGCCGTTTTCCCGACGCGATTGAGCGGGCAAACCAGGGCTTTCGCGGCCGCATGGCAGAGCTCCGCGACACTGTGGGCAACATTGCGGCCGATGTCGCCGCGCCGCTGCTTCCCGGCATCGAGAGATTCGTAAAATCTGCGAACGACTGGCTGCAGCAGCACCGGGACGACTTCGTGGTGGTCGCGATGGCGATCGACGAGATCTGGACGATCACGCTGGAGCACATGAAGGCGGCCGTTGACCGGACACTTCTATCGACCGAATTCTGGGGCCGCATGCCGGGCCTAGCAGCCGGAGCGTTCACGGACACAGCCGTCGCATTCGCTCACGCGCTTGGGATCATGACCACGCGATGGGAACTCTGGGTGCCCGGTCTTGTTGCTTTGTGGCAGCTCGCTTCGAGCAGCATCCTTGAGTCGGTCGTGCTGATGGTGATGGGAGCTGGCGAGGCGCTATTCGCGCTGCTCGGAAAGCTTCCATCGCGCCTCGGTGGGCTCTTCTTTCAGGAGGTCTCTAAGAACCTCGGCACGCTCGGCGGATGGATCCGCGACTGGTGGGGCGGCTTCAACGAGGATCTGGCCGATGGTGTGGTCTCTGCGTGGTCGGATGCCGCTACCGCGATCCGCCTTGAGCTCGAGGCCGCAACGAATATCCGCCCGCCTAGACCCGCGATGTCGACGATGACCGACAACGGTGAGGGGCAACGCGCCGCAGGGCAATCCACGCTCGATGGCGGCCCCGGGTACTGGGAACAGATTAGCACCGCCGTGGCCGGTAGTCGGGCCGAGCTTGAGCGGACTCGTGCGACTCTGCGCTCAGTCGGTCAAGACGGTACCGCTTCATTCAGAGACCTGGCTACGGCGGCTGAGGCCGCCGGCGAGAAGCTCAAAGACGCGCTATCCGCGATCGACGATCGGTTCGCACCGAGGCTCGATGCTGCGAATTCGATCGTAGAGCGCCGCAAGGTCGAACTGGACATCCTAGAGAAGCAGGAGGCGGCACAGCACCAGATCCGTGAGGCGAGTGAGGCGATACGGCAAGCGCAGCTCGCGGAGTTCGCGATCGAGCAGCAGAAGTTACAGGCCAAGCTCGAAGTGCTCGTGGCGGAGAAGAGCCAGACGCAGGAGATCCAGGATCGCATCGTCGCGCTACGCGAAGCGTTAGGCCTGATCGACGCTGAGATGCGCAGCTTGCGTGAAACCGAGCTCGTGCCGAAATCGCCGTGGGAAGCCTTCATCAAGGGCGCGAGGGACGCCAAGACGGACGCGACCGATGCGATCGAGCGCTACAAAGAACTTGGAAAGGAGGCTGTCGACTCCCTGCGCAACACGTTCCGCGACGGCTTCGTCAGCAACATGGCTGATCTCATGAACGGCGTGAAGAGCGCTGGGGAAGCTGGCAAGGGAATGCTTCTCGGCATGGCGCAGTCTCTTCAGGAAGTTATCTTGAAAATCATCGCGACGAAGCTGGAGACGCTGTTGCTCGAGCAGGTGTGGGACCGGTTGTCGAAGTTCGATTGGGGAAAATTTCTGGGCAACTTAGCCGGAGCTGTCGTGGGCGGAGGGACGTCGAGTGGCGGATCGTCCGGATCGGTTGCCGGGGTTGGCGGCGGTGCCGGCGCGGGTATGTTCCCAAGCTTTGCGATGGCGGGGCCTACTGGTGGACGGATGTTGTCGCTAGGCAACAGCCCGGCACGTAGGGAAGCTTTTATGCCGGCTGACGGGACCCGCGGATTGAGTGATGCGCGCGACGGTGGCGTGAACGTGACGTTTCAGATCACGGCGTTCGACAGTCGGTCCGTCGAACAGATGCTCGTCGAGAAGCGGGCGTTGATCGAGGATATCGTGGCGGGGGCGGTTTCGAGCAAGCCGAACTACCGCCGGCGGATCAATCGGCGGTGACAGGTACGCGGTTGTCGCTGGTCGCTCCCGTCTGTTTCTGCCATCGAGCCCAAGCGCGACGGCCGCGTCCGTATCGTTCGCAGTGGCGGATGTCTTGGATTCGGGAAAGTTTGAATGTCCTCTCCGCGTCTCGGAGATGGCAGAATCCGATCAGGTAAGCTCCGTCTTCGATGTCGAGCGGCGTGATGCGGCGATGTGTTACCGGTTCCTCTCCCGGGGCCTGGTAATCGATCGCGACGTCGCAAGCCTTGTCGATGGCATCCCGAATGGCTAGTCGCACCCTCCCGATGGCAACCGGGTCATCGACCTCTTCGCCTGCCCGCAGTGGCGAGAAGCTAGAGCCGGCGACCGATGAACGCCGGCCAATCGCTGCGTATGCGACGACGCCGGCCACCAGGCCAAGTGTCAAGGCGTCGGCCGGGCCATACTCCGAAGTGACCGCGCCAGCCACAAGGCTGAAGGCAAAGAACGCGACGAACAGCCGGAAGATCGTCCTCACGTCGTGTGTCCTCCTCGAGCGCGGCCAGGTCTGAAGCAGCAGACATCTCCGATCATGGCTTACCCCGTTTCAGGAGCTCCTCAAGAGCGATCCTGGCGAGCTCGTTCCTTCCGCCAGGTAGGCCTCTGGATTGTGCCTCAGCATCAGCTGCGGCTGCTGTAGCCCGCGTCACATGGCGTGTCCGGTTAGGTGGCTGCCTGAGCGGTGTCAAGGCCCACCGGCGCGAACGCCGCGCCCCGATCTATTTTCCAGGCCCCGAAAAAAGTCACCGAATCCCCTTGCGTAGTCATTTCCGAGGCCCTATTAATTACCGCGTGACGCCGAGACGCGGCGCATCGCCGTCGACATTCCGCGCCACCTCGCCGATGGCGAAGGCGTCGTCGCCGAGATTGACTGATGCAGAGGGGCGCGGGGCGCCAGAGGCCCCGCGGTAATGCACGGCCCGGTCCCAAGTCCGGGCGCAAAAGGAAAGACCACCATGACGACCACCAACACCTTCCCCGCCGATGTCGCCGCCGAAGTACTCCGCCTGCGTCCCGCGCTGGACTGCGACGACGGCCACGCCGCGATCCGCGCCGTCCTGACCACCGACCCGACGCTGACGGCCGAAGAGGCCATCGAGGCGCTGGACGAGGCCGCCGAACTCGCCACCGCCGACCGCAAGGCCGACACCGCCTGCGAGTCCTGCCGCTCCTACGACGCGACCACCGAGCGCGACGGGTATGCGGTGTGCGACGGATGCGCCGAGGCGATGGATCGCGGCGCGACGATCGGAAACGCCTACGCAGGATGAGAGCCACCGCCCCAAAGCGGGAGCGGGGCCGTCCCCCGCTCCCCGAGGATCAGCGCGCCACCGCCGAGCTGAAAACCAAGGTCCCGCCGTCGCTCCGCGCGCGTGTACAGGCCGCAGCGGCAGCGGAGTCGATCGACGTGTCAGCTTGGCTGCGGCAGACGGTCGAGCGGCGCCTATCCAGGATCAGCCGCGACCAAAAATAGAGGGTGACGCGATGGGAGTTAGGACAATGGCCGAGCTCAGCCTGGACGAAAAACTCGCGCTGGCCTCGGCTATAACGGCAAATGGAGCCGGCATTTCTACGCGGCGTACCACGAGCCCGGCGATCACGAGCTGAGCGAGGCGAGCGATGCATTCTTCGACCGGACGCTCGCCGCCGACGCCTCCGATGAACAGATCGCTTGGGCTATCGCTGAGGTTGCCGCGGAAGCGCTAGGTGCTACGCCGTAGCACCTAGCGCCCCGCGAATCCCCGCGGAGACTCGGTGACCAGTGGCATACTCGCGCCACCGCCGTGTCCCTCCCTCGTACAGACGTCTACACACCGCTTGTTGGCAGCATCCCGTCCGACGGCGCGCTCTGGATCCCGGGTGACCACGTCGCCGTCGACAAGGTTGTCGCGGCCTACGGAACCCTGAACCGATACGGCCGGCTCGACACCGGCGTCATCTACGCCTCGTCGACGGTGCCGGCCTCGAGCTGGATGGCCTGCAGGGCTCTGCCGCCCACGGCAGAGGTTCGGGTGCGCAGCCGCTTCTTCTGGAGGCACGTCGCCGGCGATCGGCAGCCTGTCACGTGCGGCGTCATGGCTCGGCTCCAGAACATCTCCGGCACCGCCACCGGGCCCGAGCGGTGGTTCGAGGGCGACGCCTACATCCTCGAGGTCGCGATCGATCCGGAGACCGAGCTCGCCGAGCTCGCCGTCTATCGGGTCGACCAGGGCGTCAAGACGAGCATGCAGTCCGTGTCCGACCTGGCCTGGCCCGAGGACAAGAACCGTATTCCCGAGCTGCGAGTGAACGATCTGGGCGACGGGTCGGTGCGGCTTTCCGCGATCCTCGACGGCGACATCATCTTTCGCGTGGTCGATCCTGCCGCGTCTGCTCTGACCGGTATCGGCGCGTGCGGCTTCCTTACCTCGTGCGGGAAGACGACCGATGGTCAGACGCGCGCATCGATCCGGGAGATCGAGATCGACCAGCTGGACGGTACGGCGGTGATGTCCGACGACTTCGATCGGCCAAATCGCCTCGGATCGTCGGCGGACTATTATCTTCGGTCGCTCTGGCATGTCGCAGCCGGAGCGCCGACGTCGGGCGGCCAACTCTCCTACGGCAGCGAAACCGGCGATCGCATCGTCCTGTTCCAGGTCCGTCCCGCCACGGCGGACTACGAGGTACAGGCCGACGTCACGTTTCCGAACTTTCAGCGCCAGTGGATTGGGTTCGTCGCTCGCGCCGGCAAGCCGGATGGCGCCGAGGGCATTGGCGGATTCACCGGCTATCTGGCAGCGCTGAAGATCGGCAGCTCCACCGACAACGTGCAGCTGTGGAAATACCTCGACGGCGATGTCGAGGAGACCGCAAGCTTCGACGCCGGCGGATTCAGCGCGAACGTGGCCATCGCGTTGAAGCTCACAGTGGAAACGGCGGCGACGCAGACGACCCTGCAGCTCAGGGCGAACGGCACGCTGATCGGAAGCCTTATCGACAAGTCCCTTACCCAGCTCGTGCAGCCCGGGCAGGTGGGCTTCTACCTGGCGCGTCCGATCGGCAGCACAGGCTCGCTGAAGATCGACAACTTCGAACTCACTGACGGATCCGCGGAAGAGGACGAGTTCGAAAACCTCCCCATTGCCGACGAGGACGTCGGCGCCATCCCTCGGTACTTCCAATTCGGTGTCGACCTCAGCGATCAGATCGACGGTGTCCGCACGGTATTTGATCTGCCCGTAACCCCAGCCGGCGCCGCATCGGTGGTGCCGCGCCACAACGGGCACTACCTCGAGCGGACCACCGGCTCTGTCGATCCAGGCAAGTACTCAGTGCAGGTCGGCGACGCGACGATCACGCTCGGCGTCGCGCCCCAGCTCGGCGACACGCTACGCGTCGATGTAGCAGAGGCGGAGAACGAGGACCTGGTGCTGAACGAGGTCCCCGTCGGCACCAAGGACGGCAACAACCGCCTGTTCGCCATCGCCACTGCGCCGTACGCCCAAGGCGCCATCCGCGTGCGGCACAACGGCAGGCGCGTGCACTACCAGGAGACGTGGGATCCGGGCGACGGAAGATTCGCACAGCCCGCCGGCAAGCTGGTTCTTCTTGGCACCGCGCCGTTCGCCGACGACGTCCTGGAGGTCGACTACGTCAAGGTCGGCGCTGTCGCGCACAACCCGGTCTTCGGCGCAGCGGCCGCAGGCACACGCGACGGCAGCAACCGCCGCTTTGTACTTCCCTTCCCGCCGAACTCGCCGAGTGAACTGGTACCAGTCCTCAGCGGTTACAGCATGACGCCGGGCGATCCTTCGACCGACGAGACCGCCTTCAGCGTGTCAGGCAACGTGGTCACGCTTGGCTTGGCGCCCAACGACGAGGACGACCTCGAGTGCGACATGGTTCGCGCCGATCTGTTCGAGTCGACGCTGTCTGCCGCGGCAGACTACGTCATCTCGGCCAGCGAGGAGTTCGCCAGTGTAGTGCGCAAATTCGAATCAGGGCACGTCGAGTCATTCCCCATGATGACCAAGGGGCGCCGGACCCTGCAGTGCACGTTCGGCAATCGACCGAAGGCCGAGGCGGATGCACTCGTCGATTTCTTCAAGGCCCGCCGTGGCCCCTACCAACAGTTCTCCTGGCTCGCTCCCGACGACGAAGTCGCAACCAGCTGGCACCTGCGCAACCCGGAGGTGAAGAAGACGATGCACGCAACGGGCGTGTACTCGGTGACCGTCGTTCTGGAAGAGCTCGTGACCTTCCACGCCAGGGCCGCATGAAGACGCTGACACCCCAGCAGATCCGCGAGAAAAACAAGCTCCAGCAGACCGAGCCGTGGCTCTATCTGTACGAGCTCGACGCGGTGAAGGACGGCTCGGAGAAGTTCTGCTTCGTGGCGCCGTCGCAAGAGGACGTCGTCTACGACGGCACGCTCTATCGGCCGTGCCCAATAGCCATAGGCGAGCAGGACGAGACGAGCGAGGGCGATCTGAACGTCGTGCCAGTCCACATCGCCAACGTTACGCGCGCGATCATGCCGAAGCTGATGGAGGCGCGAGGTTTCGTGGGGCATTGGGTGCGCATCCTCATCGTGCACAAGGAGCACCTGGACGACCCGCTGTCCAAGATCGAGTCGGTCTACAAGGTGCTGGCCTGCGATCCGATCCGTGCCGACGTGGTGACGCTGTCGCTCGGACACAGCAACTTCCTGGAAGCACCGTTCGCCAGCGAGCGATACATCGTGCGATGCAGGCACTTTTATCGGGGCCCTGTCTGCCTCTACGCCGGCGCGCTGCTCACGTGCGACAAGGGCCTGACCACGGCCAACGGATGCGTCGCCCACGGCGTCGACTCCAACCTCCACCCCGGGCGATACGGCGGGTTCCCCGGCCAACCGGAATGACGATCCAGGCGACAGCGCTCGTCGGTAAGCCCTGGCAATGGGGCGGCCGCGGAGATCCTGGATGGGACTGCTTCGGGGTGATGGTCGAGTACTTCAGGCTCGACGGCATCGAGCTGCCGGACGTGCAGCGGCCGCCAGGCGCAATGGTCGGGCAAGCCTACATGGACTACCTCGACAAGTTCGAGCAGCTCTGGGTGCGCGTGCAGCGGCCGTACCGTCGTCGCGACGTTGTGCTGTTGTGGCTTCCCAGGGAGGAGCAGTTCCACGTCGGGGTCATTGATGACGACAATGGCTTCTGGCTGTTGCAGGCGACGAAGAGCCTGGGCGTCATCCGCCACCGCTTGTCCTCGTTGAAGCTGCCGATCGTTTCCGTGTTCCGCTACCGAGAGCCTGCATGCTGCGAATAAAGACACGCGGCTTCCTTCCCGGGCACCAGACCAGCGGCACCGACGAGACTGCCTTGTGGGTGGAAGGCAAGGCGCTCTCCTACTACCGGCCGTTGCATCTCGGAAAGACCAACTGTTTCGTTGTGTGGAATGGCGTCTCGGTTCGCGGCGATGCCGTGGACGTCATCTGCCCAGGCCCTTGCGATGAGCTGATCTTCATCCCGGAGATCGGGTACGAGATCGTGGTCGTCCTTGCCTACCTGGCGGCGATCTGGGCGTACATCGGGCCCTATGTGATCGCCGCGGTCGTATCGACGGCGCTGTCGTATGCGATCCAGGCCTTGATCGGTGAACCCGACACGTCGAACGACACCGACCCCGGCGGCCTCTTCGATCGTTTCAGGAACGGCACGAAGCGCGGAACACCAATCCCCGTTCCCTATGGAGAGCCCAGAGTCCCTGGCCAAGTACTCAACGTCGTCGCGCGCTCTGACGAGCAGGGCAACACCTTTCTCGACGTGCTGCTGGGGCTAGGCCAAGGGCCTGTTCAAGGCATCGGTGACCTGGTGGGCGAGTTCAACAACAAGGCCCACGATGATCCTGACCTCGAATCGATACGCCTCAACGAGAACGCGCTGTCGAGCTACCCCGGCGTGACGGTATCGTTCAGGCCGGGCGAACTACATCAGTCGGTCATCCCCGGCTTTCACGAGGTGCATAACGTCCGTTCGAACTCGCAAGCGCTAACACAGCCGCTATACGCCTGGAGCAACGATCCGGGTGAAGGACCCGGGCCATGGCGCCGGCACACCACCGCCGGCGACGTGGACAGAGCGAACCTGCGAATCAGCTTCCCAGCCGGCTGTTACTACGTCGCCGACTCCGGAGAGGTGAAGCCTTTCGAGGCCTTCTACGACGTACGTTACCGCATCTACGATGTTGGCGGGGGGACACCCGGCGACTGGCAATACATCCGGTGGAACAGGCAGACGAAGGCCTACACGGTCACCGCCGTGGAAGACGATGCTTTGCCGGTGTGGGTGCGAACGAAGCGACAGGCGCCGTTCACGTCTGAGCTGATGTTGACCTTGGAGCGCAACCGGTACGACATCGACGTCCGTCGTCGTAATCGGAGTCAGCAGAGCGTGTCCGACAGCGACTGGAGCCGCCACGCGCCGTCGAAGCGAAACAACGACATGATCTTCTCGGCGGTGGACGAGATACTGGAAATCGCTCTCTCGTACCCGTGCATCGCGTTGATCGCGTTCAAGGGCATCGACGTGCGCCAGACCAATGGGTCCCTGCCGGACGTTACGCTGCTGCTGAAGGGGCGCAAGGTTCCGATCTGGGACGGTGTCGATCCGGCAGCCCCGGTCTTCGCGCACAAGTGGACAGACAACCCGGCGTGGCACCTGTACGATGTGTGCTCGAACACCCGGTATTCGATCGGGAACTACCTTGACCGGGCGACGCCAGGCCTAGAGTCCCTGAAGGAGCTGGCCGATCATGCCGACGAGCTCGTCGACGATGGTCGCGGTGGAACGGAACCGCGCTTCAGATTCGACGATCTGATCGGGCAGATGCCGGCCTGGGAAGTACTGCGGCGCATTGGTCAGACCTGCAGGACGGCGCCAATCGTCTCGGAGCGTGAGATCCGCTTCAAGACGGAAAAGCCGCGCACCAGCTCGCAGCACATGCACATGGGCACCATCACCGAGGGGACCTGGGAGATGGGCTTCGTCAACACCGCCGAAGCAGCGAACCAGGTCATCGTGCAGTACCGGAACCGAGAGCGCGATCACAAGGACGATGCGGCCATCATCGACATGATCGAATACCTGGACGCCGGCGAGCCGCTGGTGACCCGGACGGTACCGCTGCCAGGGATCACGCGGCCTGGCCAGGCCCATCGTGAGGCCAAGTTCATCGGGTACCTCGGCAAGCTCGGATACATGCGAGCGAGCCACACCGTGGGGCTCTCGGCGCTGGCTGCGGAGGCCGGCGACGTCGTCACAGGCGTCCACGATGTACCGAACACGGGCTTCTCTGGCCGTCTGGCGGCCGGCTGCACGGCGGACTCGGTGATCCTGGATCGGTCCATGATCCTCGAGGAGGGGAAGGTCTACGAGATCGACGTAATGTTCGGCGCGAACGATCAGCGCGCGACGGTCGAGATCAGTTCGCCGGCCGGGACCTATGCCAAGGGCGACTCCATCGAGCTGGCGTCCGACCTTCCGCGCGCGCCGGCGCACCATGATCTGTACGTCATCTACGAGCAGGCCCTTGGCCTGCAGGACTGGATCATCGGCCGCATCTCGCGAGCGCAGGACCTGTCGCGCAAGGTCGAGCTGATCAACTACGACCCCGAGCTCTTCGAGATCGCCGACACGCTCGGCCACATCCTGGATGCCCCAGGTACTGTGATTCCGAATGCGGCCACGCGCTTCCCGTCGGCGGTGACTGATGTGTCGTTGACGGCCGACGTTGGAATAGGCGTCGACGGTAGCGCCCGGTCTGGGTTGCGCGTGCACTGGACGCCAGCGCTGGAGAAGGCCGCCGGCCGCTACGAGATCTTCGTTCGCGACACCGATGACCTGCACTGGGAGAGCGCCGGCCGCGTCACGGGCGTTGAGGCGTTCGTGGCACGCGACCTGGTTGCGGGCACCTCCTACGACGTAGCCGTGGTGGGCGTCGCCGAGACAGGCGATCGCGCGCATCCGGAGAACTCGCCCCAGGCCACACTGGTCTACCAGCCAGTCTCGCAACGACCGCTACCGCCAGTCGACCTGGTCGTCACGGGAGGCGATGCTCTCTACCTGGAATGGTCCGATCCGCCCGTGGACGCCGAGGGCCAGCCGCGAAACCGCAACCTGCGCGTCTACGAGGTCCGGCGGGGAATCGAGTGGCGGACCGGCGTCAAGGTCGCCGAGACCCGCGGCACCAGTGTGCAGCTCCCGGTGTGGGCCCGAGGCGAGCATCTCATCGTCAAGGCGATCGACACGTACGGCCAGGAGAGCGAGACGGCTGCGGGGATCTACGTGACCATCCCGCCCAAGCACAGCTCGAGCATCGTGCTGGACCGCAGCGAGCGAGACCTGGGATGGCCGGGACTCAAGATCCAGTGCGCGGTCGACGCATACGGTCGACTGGAGGCGGACGCCGGCTTGGCGGCTGCGGAGTACTTGGTGCAGGGGGTTGACCTCGGCGAAGACCGGGACTGGCAGTACATGCTCTGCTGCAGCCCGACACAGCGAGGCCTGAACTTTACGTATGACGTCGTGAAGCTGCCGATCGGCGCGATCGACGGCGACGGCTTCGCGGAGAACGAGCTCGTCACCGGCGGGACGAGCGGCGCCACTGGCCGCGTCGTCGTGGCCGTGACCGCTCCGTCCATCCACCTGTACCTGCGACCGGTGTCCGGCACATTCATCGCCGACGAGGATCTCGTGGGCGGGTCGAGTGCCACGACCGCTACTGCACTGGCTGGCCCGGTGTCGCCGAGCTTCGACGATCTCGAGGTTGCGACCTGGACGATGGCCGGGCGAGGCCGCGACAATCACCTGGCCGCGACGACCGTCGAGATCACCGCCTCCGACAACTACGCCGTGAATCCCATGCTACTGCGCACGCGGCAGGGCATCTTCCACGGACGCTTCCTGGATCTGAACGTCTCGCTACGCACCGACGATGCGGCGGCCTACCAAACGGTGGTCGACGACATGCGCCTGATCGTCTGGCCGCACACGATGTAGGTGCTACGCCGTAGCACCTACCCATTGCCGGATTTGTCAGACGTCTGACGAATCCCGGTAGCGTGGCGGGCATGCTTTCTCGCACGCCTGTCCGCCTTTCCGCCTTCGCGCTACTGCACCTGGTCTGCACCACCGCCGCCGTCGCTGCGCCTTCGCGTCTGGAGCAAGGCGGAACCTACTGCGCCACCAACACCGGCTTGGAGTTCGCGGTCCTGATGGGCCAGGGCAACAAGTTCTGCGAGACACCGGCGATTCCGGACTGCGACAGCGCAGGCATGGCGCTGAACTTCAACCGGTCGACGAAGGCGTTCGGTTGCGTGACCGGGCTCGGCTCGGGCGATGTCGACTCGTTCGAAGGCCGCACTGGTGCGGTGACGGCCGCAGACGACGACTATCAAGCCAGCGAGATCGAGGATGGCCTGCGCGGCATGGTCTCTCTCGGCGATTGCGCGTCGGTGACCGACTCAGCCTCGACGATCACCTCCTGCCTGATGGGCAAGATCAAAGAGGCCTACGGCAAGGCGGCCGCCAACGGCGGCACCGGGACCGAGGATTATCGCGACGTCGAGATCCCGCCAGGCAAGTGGGTCGTCAACGAGCAGATCATCATTCCCGGCGGTGTAACCCTGGACGGATACGCGCGCGGCGGCAGCATCATCGAGTGCGACGATTCGATGGAATACGGAGCCCTGACCGGCTCGACGATGTTCCCGTCACCCGAGGCGGTGCTCGGAGGCAGCGCTGCGAAGAAAGCGGCCTGCGTCGTGATCGGCGACTACAATTGGGCGCCGGACGGCTCTGGCGTCCTGCACGAGCTGGCCGGCACGCTCGGTGCCAACCCGGTCTCCACGACCAACGGCTCGGCGACGGTGACGATCACGTTCCCCGGCGCCCATTACCTGACCACCGGGACCAACAACGACACCATCACGATCGACGGGATCCAGTGTCCGTCAGACGTCTGCAACGGAATCCCCGAAGCGCAGCTGAATGGCGAGAAGTACGTCGCCTCGGTGCCGAGCTCGACCAACATCACGTTCGCCGCCACAACGACGGCAACGAGCACCGGCACGCCCACGGTTGCATCGGGCGCCAGGTGGACCGGTACGGTGGGCGAAATCGCGTTCGGCGCCGGACTGCGGAACTTGGTCGTGCGGTCCGAGACGGGCGATACCGATCCGCAATCGGTCGGCCTCTTCACGCGTCGGGCTCAGGAGCAGAGCGGTACCGACGGCGTCGTGGTGTCCTGGTTCAACAAATACGGGATCCACATCCAGGCGGGCAACGTCAACGCGACCGCGCAGAACTACACGTTCACCAACGGCCAATCGATTCTCAGCTCGGTGGCGGAGTCCTCGGGCGGTTGCGCATCGGGCGCCAACGTGTGCGCGGCGATGTTCGTCGAAGGCGCGCACGCGGACCACAAGGGCATCGACAACTGGACCTTCTCGACGCAGTCGGCCGTGACGCTGGGCAACTCGGTCGGCCTGCTGCTCGAGGACGTCTACGCCGGCGCCTACACGCGAATCAACGCGGAGCATGTCGAGAGCGGAGTGCAGTGCGGCAGGCCCGGAAAGCTGGGCTGCAAGGGGGTACTGCTCTCCGGTATCGAGGGCGGCAACGGGGACCTGCAGCTCATCAACTTCACCGAGGACAGCCACAGCAACACCGTCATCGGCGCCGCCGCCAAGGGCGCGACTGTCACGATCGAGGACACACCGAACTCGGTGACGATCACCGACGATCACGTGGGCTTCTACGCTACAGGCCCTACCGTCGGCGACGTCATCACGAACGTGGCGACGGTGCCTTCGCGGTTTCCGGATGACCTGACGGTTGTGGGAACGGTCGCCGCCGGCACGGTGACCGGAGGCAACGTCACCAGCGGGGCCAACCCGGGTCATACCCACGACGGCACTTCGATCGGTGGCCTTGCCGCGGGCGACACGACCTCTGGCGTGTTCGATCCGGCGCGACTGTGCACGGGCACCGCGGCGTCTGGGAAGTACTGCGATGGCGCAGGCGCGTGGACCACGCTGCCCGCCGGCGGTGGTAGTTCGATCGTCCTCGATCTCGCCGACGACGGCAGCAACGAGTCGAGCGGGGTGACAGAGGTCGCAGTGGTCGGCGACGACTACGGCGTTTTCTCGGAGCCCTCCGCGGACAAGCTCAAGATCGACTGGAGCAAGACCATCACGGTCACCGGCGGTGAGGGCATCGCGATAACGCCGAGCCTGGATGCGGTGCGCGAGGTCAAGACGGATTCCTCGGAAGCTGGGTTCCTCGAATCCGGCACGGCCACCTGCGGCGCGTCGACTGCCGGCAAGATAGCCGCGGGCGACACGACCACGGCCCTGAACTACTGCGACGGCTTCAATCAGCTGCGATATGCGGCGTACGGGAGTAGCGCCGGCGTGGCGTCCTCCGCCTCTGCCCTGGCCGCGAACGGTGGTAACTGCAGCGCGGGGCAGTATGCCACCGGCGTCGACGCGTCGGGCGTTGCGGAAGGGTGCACAGCCGACGACGACTCGCCCGATTCGGACGGCGAGGTGCCGAACAACATCACGGTCGACCTGGCGACCGCAGCCTCGGCGCTGGCCGCCAACGGCGGCAATTGCAGCGCAGGACAGAAGCCGTCGGGCGTGACCGCGGCCGGCGTCGCCGAGGGCTGCGAAGAGGTCCCGCTATCCGATGGCATCACCGGTGGGCAGACGATCTGCGGATCCGACACCACGGCGCAGGACCTGCAGCTGCATCCGAATTGCGCCGACACCACGACCGGCAAGGTGCTGTTGGGCGCCGGCGCGGCCTACGACGCTGCCGAGAGCTGCCTGGCCGTGGGCAAGAGCTCCTGCACGACGATCGCGAACCAGTCGGGAACCATCGAGGTACTGACCGAGACCTCGGGCACGAACCTGATGAAGACGGTGCTGCGATCGGAGCTCACCTCGAGCGGAACGGTCGCCGCTGGGTTCGGGGCGCAACACCGCTACTTCGGTGAGAACGCGGCCGGTACGTCGCGCGCCTTCGGCGACTACGGATTTGGCTGGGACGACGCGACCGATGGCAGCGAGGACGCCTTCTGGCAGCTGTCGCTGAAGCAGGCCGGCGCGACCAACCCCGTCATCGGCTGGCGCATGAACAGCCTGTTCCAGGTGACCTGGGATGAAGCCGCGGCCGCGAGCACGCCGGCGGACGGTGAGGTCGCATGCTGGATCGACACCACCGACGAGACGCTGAAGTGCAAGGACAAGGACGGCGTCGTCACGCGCATGGTCACGATCGGCACTGACGTACAGGCTTACGATTCCGATCTCGCCGCATACGCGTCGACGGCCAACGCGCCGACGGCGACACAGCTCGCGGCCAACGGTGACAACTGCCCTTCCGGCCAGTATGCCCGTGGTGTCAATGCCGATGGCGACGCAGAAGACTGCACGGCAGCGGGGGCCGGCAGTGGCGACGTTACCGCCGCCTCTAACATCACCGACAACGCGATCGTGCGTGGTGACGGCGGCGCCAAGGGCGTTCAGACCAGCGGCATCACGATCGACGACAGCAACGTCATCCATAACGCAACGCTCGATGGAGCGGAACTGACTGGCACGACGACAGTCGACGATTTCACACCCGTCAATAGCACCGTCAACTTCGGTTCCGCACTCTCGCCGTTCCAGTCTTCATACAGCAAGGCGTGGAACGTCGTCAGCGACACCGGCACCGTGTCGCTCTACAACGCTGCGGGTACGCAGAAGGCGACCTGGACCGTCGACGAGGCCAACAACCGAACGACGATCGAAGCGCAGAACGGCGCGGCGCTGCGCATCCTGTCGCCGCAGCTGACGACGCCCGCTCTCGGGACGCCGGCCTCTTGCACGCTGACCAACTGCACGGGCCTGCCGACTGCCGGCATCGTCGACGATGCGGTAACGAATGCGAAGGCCGCGAACATGGCCGCGAAGACCATCAAGGGTCGTCGGACGAACTCGACTGGCGATCCAGAAGATCTGCCGACGACGGGGTGGGCATCGGGCGGCAAGGTCGTCATGGACACCTCGCCGGTCATCGGCACGACGCTCGACGTCAACGCTGGCGGCACGACGCCGACGTTCACGACGGGTCGGATCTTTAGTGCGACCAACGCCGCCAACAGTACCGACAACGCGCTCGGTGGCATGAAGGCAGGGGCGACTGGTTACGCCGGCTTCGTCTTTGGTACCGCCTCCAACGCGGACGCTGGCATGTGGTTCAAGGACGGCGAAGGGCTCTATCTAGCCGGCGCCGGTGCTATACCGGGCAGCTCGGTCACGCATGCACGGTTGCCTGATTCTTCAACGGGCACGCTGCAGGCGGCGATCAACAACGTTCCTACGTACCGCTCGGTGATCGTAAGCGGCGGCACGAACACGACGAGCACGGGAAATGGAGCCGGCAATGGCGACACGGACTGCGCTTCGTACACGGTACCGCTGAACACCTTAGGCGCGGACGGTCAAGCGATCCCGTTCACTGCGGCCTATTCCACGGCTGCCAACGGCACCACCAATAAGCTTCACAAGTTCTGGTTTGCAGGGACAGCAATTTGGAGCTCTGGCACGAACGCGGCCAATAACTCCGAGACGATCATCCGAGGCGTCATCGTCCGGACGAGCAATACGCAGGTCAACTACTGGTACACGGTGCAGTCGACGGTCTCGTCGTGGACGACCGTCGCGAGCGGATCAGTGAGCTCGCTCAACCTGAGCACCACCAGCTACACCCTGAAGGCCACGACCTCTGGAACGAACGCCAGCGACTCGTTCTGCAAAATGCTGATGTGGTCCGTAGACGCGGGGGCCTGAGCTGTGTCGCAGAACTGGAACGCTCCTGTCGCATCCACGGCGTCTCTGCAGGACGGCCGCACGACCGTCAACGCTGCGCTCGAGGCATTGCGGACCGCGCACTCTGGCGCCACCGCGCCCAGCGCGACGGTCGCCTACATGCTGTGGGCCGACACCAACGAGGGGTGGGTAAAGCAGAGGAACGCGGCCAACAACGGCTGGGTCTACCTCTGGAAGCTCGCCGACCTGGCCGGCGCCGGCGTCGTGCACCGGGTTGCAGGATGGGTCACACACGCAGCCACGACTCTTACGCTGAGCCAGATCCCGGCGAACCACGTGGTGCTGCGCCAAGGCATATACGTCGCGGAGGCCTTCAACAGTGACGGGACGGACCAGATCAAGGGCGGTCGTAGCGGCGACGATGACGCCTACGCCACGCTGACCGACGTCTCGACCACCGGCGTGAAAACTCCGACGTCTGGCGCGGAGATCGGGTTGTACTCGAACTCGGCGCGCACGCCCATCTTCACGTATGTCGCCGGCGGCTCTGCGGCGTCGACCGGAAAAGCGCTCTGCTGGATCGAGTACATGCTCGTGCCTGTGCAGCCGTAGGAGAGAGATGGCGGACCTTGGTGCATCGCTGAAGAAGCTGCGGCCCATCGAGGGCCTGTACTCGCACGATCCGCGCGACGTGGGCGCCGAGACCGTGCACGGCATCGCACGCCGTTTCTGGCCGGACTGGGACGGCTGGCTCATCGTTGATCGACTTCGCAGCCGCCCGGACTTTCCCAGGTGCCTGGCGCTAGGCGCGGCCGCCGAGCAGCTCGAGCTCGCCGTGAGCCGGTTCTACCGCAAGGAGTTCTGGACGCCGATCGCGGGCGACGAGCTGCGCGACCAGGCCATCGCCGACGAGCTCTTCGAACAGG
>DASPNH010000083.1:0-12549 GCA_035626675.1 Binatia bacterium | reverse complement strand
CATACCACCACCGTCTGGATCGGCTCGGACGGCACCCGAAGCCTGGGCGACCGCGAGACCGGCGGCGTGGCGGCGCTGCCGGCATGGATCCACATCATGGAGGTGCTCGAGGGATCCGGCGTCGATCGGCTGCCGCTGCCGGACGAAGCGCTGCTCGTCAACGTGGGCGCCAACTGGTACGGCTTCCCGCGCGGCAACGTGCCGGCGCGCTACCTGCCGCGAGAGCGCATCGGCCCCGAGCCGCTGCCGCGCTTCCCGGATTCGTAGGCCAACGAGGCGTGATGGGTTCGAATGACGCTCGCGACCTTACGTGGTCGCACCCGGCAGTCGCGATCGCCGGCCGGTGGATGTTCGCGCTGATCTTCTTCCTGTCCGGGATCACGCACTTCACCGACATGACGGGCTATGTTCGCCTCATGCCCGAGGCGATTCCGTTCCGCGAGTTCTGGGTCATCGTCTCTGCGGTCGTGGAGCTTGCCGGTGCGACGATGATCGTCGCCAACCGCTTTCCGCGTCTGGGCGCGTGGCTGATCGTTCTCTTTCTGATCCCGGTGACGGCTCTCGTTCATGGCGTTGCCATGGTGACCGCCACCGATCCGCAGGTTCAGCAGATGCAGATCTCATTCTTTCTGAAGGGAGTGGCGATGTGCGGAGGCGCGCTCCTGATCACCCAGCTCGGCGTGGGCTCGCCGCCCGGCCCAGCGCGTTCGTAGCTCGGAGACCTCGGCGGCAAGTGCGTCCGCCCCGCACACGAGCGGGCAAGTCTGCTTCGGACACTGCGGTGGACGTCTGCCGCTGGTCGCGCGTTCATTGCGCGGGGTTGGTCGCGCCGGGATCAGGCCAGCGATCGCCGCAGATACCAGATCGACCACGCACCGATGTGGACCGCGATGATCGCCCACAGGATCACCTGATATTCCATCTTGCGCGTCTTGTGGCGCAGCCCGGCCTGCGCCAGCAGTGCGCCGGGCCAGCCGCCCAGGGCTTCGAGCACGTGCAGCGTGGTTTCGGTCAGGCGCCACTCGGAGCGCTCGGCTCGCCTCTTGTCGGCGAAGTAGAAGCCGTAGGTCAGGATGCTCATGACCATGTAGGCCAGGATGGGGCCCGACAGTCCGATGATGCCGAGGACGAACAGGAAGAAGACCGTCAGGCACATTGCCGCCACGCCGTAGGCCAGCCAGGTGGTATCGGGGAGCGGGATGACGTCGAGTCGCACGCTGGACGCCTTGGGCCGGCGACCGCCATGATCGATCCGGAAGAAGACGGCGTCGCCTTCTTTCGGGCGTCGCTGGCCTTCGGCGAAGGCCGAGATGTGTGCGAAGACATCGGCGCTGCCGTCATCGGGCTGCACGAAACCGTAGCCCTTGCCGTCGTTCCATTTGATCAGACGGCCGCGCGTTTCGGCGAAGGAGGTCTCGTCGCTGGTGCCGGCCTGGCCACGCGCTTGCGGTGGCGGTGGCGAATCCGCCGGCTGGTCCGATCGTCCTGGCGACTCGGCTGCCATGGCGCGATTCGTCGACCTGCGCGAGCGGCCGCGAGTCTGCTCGGCCGAGTTCTGATCCGCCGTCCCCATCATCGAAAAGGTAACGCGAGCAGGCCGCATCGGGAAGCGCGCATCGAGAGGGAATCGTCGCTTCGGCCACGTCCTCGCGCCGCGAAAAGGCCGCGCACACTCCGATGCGCTCGCGACAGCCGCGGAACTGATGATATTCGAAGTCATGGGCACATCTTCTTCCTCCCGCTTCGGCGCGTTTCGGCGTCAGTGTCTCATCGTTTGTCTCATCACCTGCCTGGCCGCCGCGTGCGAGAGCAAGGACGCTGAACCGCCGGCGCCGCCGGCCGGCAGTCCCGAGCCGCACATCGACCACGAGCTGTCCGAGCACACCAAGGTCTTCGAGAAGAAGATCTACAAGATCGGCGACAACGTCTGGTCGGCCGTGGGGTACCAGATCGCCAACACGATTCTGGTCGAGGGCCCCGAGGGCGTCATTCTCTTCGACGTCGGCGGAGCGCCGAGCGAAGGGCGCGAGATCGCCGCCGAGTTCGCCAAGATCACAAGCAAGCCGGTGGTTGCGGTGGTGTACTCGCACTTCCATCCCGATCACTGGACTGCGGTCAAGGCCTACGTCAGCGAGGAACAGGTTCGCGAGGGCAAGGTTCAGGTGTGGGCGCACGAGAGCCTGGTTCGGCATGTCGCCAATCAGGGCGTGCGCATCGGGCCGGTGCTGGCGGTGCGTTCGGGCTACTCCTTCGGCGCGATGCTGCCGCCGGCCGACATGGAAGGGATGAACTCGGGGCTGGGGCCGCGGCCGGGCTTCGATCCGCGCACCGCCGAGGCCGCGACGTTCATCGCGCCGACGCACACCGTGGGCGACCGCGTCCAGACCAGGCTTGCCGGACTCGATGTCGTGCTCGTGCACGTGCCGAGCGAGGCGCCCGACGAGATCGCGATGTGGCTCCCGCAGAGCCGCATCCTGCTCTCGGCCGAAGTGATCCAGGGGCCCACGTTCCCGAACGTGCACACGCTGCGCGGCACGAGCTTTCGCGATCCGGTGGCGTGGTTCGAGAGCATCGACCTGCTGCGTTCGTTCGATGCCGAGCACATGGTTCCCTCGCACGGCCCGCCCGTCATGGGCGCGGGCGAGGTCGAGCGAGTGCTGCAGGTGTATCGCGACGGCATCCAGTACGTGCACGACCAGACCATCCGGCGCATGAACGAAGGCATGACGCCTGAGGAGCTGGCCGAGACCATCAAGCTGCCGCAGCATCTGGCCGAGGTGAAGCCGTGGCTTCGCGAGTACTACGGCACGGTCAAGCACTCGGTCCGGCAGATCTATCAGGGCTATCTCGGATGGTTCGACGGCGACCCGGTGGGGCTGAATCCGACCGCGCGCATCGAGCGGTCGCGCCGCTACGTCGCGATGATGGGTGGCCGCGACAAGGTCTTCGAGGCCGCGCGCGATGCAGAGAACAAAGGTGATGCGCAATGGTCGGCCGAGCTCTGCACGCACCTGGTGCGTACCGACCACGGCGACCGGCAGGCGCGCGAGCTCAAGGCGCGAGCGTTCCGGCGGCTCGGATACGATCAGCGCAACATCAACTGGCGAAACTGGTACCTGACCGCCGCCATGGAACTGGAGGAGACGCTCGACGGCGAGGAGATGGCGCGCCTGGTCAGCAGCGCACTGGCCTCGCGCGACGTGGTCGCGGCGCTGCCGACGCGGACGTTCCTGGAGGGCATGACGGCGCGCCTCAAGGCCGAAGACGCGCTCGATACGCATCTGACGGCGGGGTTTCGTTTCACCGATGCGCAGGAGAGCTTCGCGCTGGAAGTTCGGCGCGGCGTCGCCCAACTGCACGACGGGATTCCGGAGCACGCCGACGTGGTGCTGGCGCTGCCGCGAACGCTGCTCGAACGCATCGCCATCGGCGAGATCGGCGTGGTGGGTACGGTGACGTCAGGGGAGATTTCGGTCGAGAAGGGTGGGGTGCTGGATGCGGGACGATTTTTCTCGCTGTTCGAGACGCCTTCGCATCGGGCGATTCCGCTGGTGGTGAGGTAAGGGGGGGGGTAAAGGGGAGGCGGAGCAGGCCGCTACGCTCCCGATCTCCGCGCCGCTACTTTTTCAGATAGCGCTGCCCGAGCACACGCAGGGCCGGCTCGCGTCCTCCTGCGCAGCCCATCTCCCAAAAAATGCCGGCAGGTGCTTCGCCCGTTGCGCGGATCCTGCCGCCGGGGTGGATGAACGCGCGGTGATGCGACGGGCAGACCGCGACCCGGTTCTCATGTTGATGGCCGCCGCCGCGTGAGCGGAAGTGAAGGTGATGCGACTCCATCCCGCACATCGCGCTGCAGCCCGGGACCTGACAGCGGTTGTTGTCGCGCAGGTAGACGCGGTGCTCGTGCTGAGGCAGTGCCATCCACGTCTCGAAAGCGTGGGCCACCATGCGTTCGAACGCTCGCCAGGTTGGCTCACCCTCCCTGCGGCACGCTTCGATGGTCTCTTCGACCATCTCGGCCACGCTTGCGGGCACCTGGATCGTGATCCGTGCGCCGAGGCGCAGGCTCCATCTCTCGGAGGGCTCATCGTCGCGCGCACGCATTTGGACTTCGGCCGGGTCGATGCGTCCGAGAGTGTCGGCAACGACATTGAGGTCCAGCGGTGGCGGCGGCGGCGACCAGTCTCCGCCGCGATCGTCCATGCGATCCAGCGCGTAGCTGACGTCCGCCCTCAGACGTAGGAGCGTCGTCTCGCGGGCACGCTCGATCCAAGCCCGTTCATGTTTCTCGTTGATGATCTTGAGAAGCTCGGTGGCGGCCAGGTACGTGATGCTGCCGTCGCGGTAGGCGTCGCGAACGTCCATCGACTTGTAGATGCAGTGCCGCTCCAGGTGCACCAGCGCGTTGGCCTTGCTGCCGCAGATCCCGAGGCGCGCCTGTGCGTAGAGACGAAGGGTGGCGAAGCCCAACTCCTGATGCAGTTTGCGGTCGGCCATGGTGCGCAAGACGGTGCCGAGCTGCCAGTCCAGACGCTGCGTGGCTGCCCGGATCGTGCGCAGGCGGCGATCGATCTCGCGGCCATCGCACACCGAGAGATCGTCGAGCAATGATTCGAGTCGATCGGAAAGACGCTGCGCCGGAGTGGCCGGGCCCAGAGTCTTCCAGCCTTCGCTGGCGCCGTAGGTTGCCTGGAAGGCTGCGGTGTAGGCCTCGGAGCGCTCCTTCCAGGATAGCGACGTGGCACGTGGCCGGATCGGCCGGCCCGTGCCGTTGCCGCTGCGATGCAGTGTTTCCGCCGCAGGGCCGCTCATGGCCTCGGCCGCCATCGACTCGAGCGCTTTCCACATTGGTACGGCAGCGCCGTTCATGCGGCAGGCCAGGTCGGCCGCAGCGCGGAAAATCTGCCGGCCGAGACGCGTACACTGAATCGTCCACGGCACGAACGGGTCTGCGTCTGCAGCCGCCGCGTCGGCCGCGCACGCATTTGGACCCGGCGTGCCGAGGCCCGCGCAGCCGTGCGCCGCGCCCGCATTTGGATCCGAAGGATAATCATCGACTTCGACGATCGTCTCGAACGTCGAATCGACGTCGGCGTAGGAGTGCACACCGGGATCGGACGAATCGACATCATCGCATGCGAGCTGATCGCCGCAGTCGTTCGACCCCGACTTTTCACGCAAGAGTACCTCCGCCTCCTCCGTGTCGTCGACGGGGCCGACGTCGATGCCGGTCGGGCCATCGTCGTATTCCGTCTCGAATGCGCTGTCTGCGTCAGGACCACACTGGGGACCAGGATCGTACGGGTCCATTCCTTCCATGCAGGGATCGCGACTCGCTCCGTCTGCACGCATGCTGGCAAGCACCGTGTGCACCAGCTTCTCGAGCTCTCGCGTGGTCATGCAGAGGCATTGACGCAGCCAGTATCGCTCGCTCTGCGGCGTGGCCACGGTGGTTACGAGCCGCGCGTGCGTCCAGTTGATGTGGCGTAAGTTGAACGCGCGCTGAAGCGCCGGGAGCGATTCGAACGCCGTGACGACGCGCGCATCGTCCTGCAGCGTGCGCGCCCTCAGGCCAAGGCGCTCCACGGCGTAGTCGCCCAATCGTGCGAAACCCAGGTCCTCCCACGATTTTCGCCGCATCAGTTGAGCGACCAGGCTGGCCTGGATGATGCGACAGCGGTTTTCCAGAGCAGCGAGCATGCAAAGCTCGCGATCCAGGACGTCAGCGGCGGGTCGTCGGTAGCCACCCTTGATCGGGCCGGATTCGCCGGCTCGATGCAGCCACCGAGGAAGAATTTCGAGCTCGGTGCCGTTCCAGTGCGAATCGGAATCGGCCCCCGCAGTGTTCGATGACAGTGCACCGCCAGGGATGCGCATGCCGGCCAACGGAAGGCGGGAATTCGCGCTTGGGAACGCGGAATCCGATCTCGAACACTCTTCGAGCATGGACGAATATAAAACGAAACGACGATCGCGATCAAGCTGTTTTTGCCTGATTTTCGTGTTTTCGGATGCGTCGACGACGACTCCTTCCATCAATGGAATATCGGTGGCGGGTTCCCAAGACGGCTCGCCGAGCCGCGAAAGAAACGACAGCGGCCTTACGCCGCCTCGCCCGTCATCGATGGCAGTTCCTCGGGGAGCGTCAGGAAGAACGTCGCGCCTTTGCCGGTATCGCCTTCCGCCCATACGCGGCCGCCGTGGCGCTGCACGATGCGCTTGACGATGGACAGCCCGACGCCGGTGCCTTCGAACTCCTCGTCGCCGTGCAGGCGCTGGAAGACGCCGAAAAGGCGGTCGGCCTGCTGCATGTCGAAGCCGGCGCCGTTGTCCTTGACGTAGTAGACGGTCTCGTCGCTCTCGTGCCTGCAGCCGATCTCGATGACGGGACGCGGAATGTTGCGGGTGTACTTGAGCGCGTTCGAAATCAGGTTGACGAACACCTGCTTGAGGAGCGCCGCGTCGGCGACGCAATCGGAGAGCTCGCCGACGATGATCTCGACCGTGCGTCCTTCCTGCTCCTTGCGCAGCTCTCCCAGGATGTCCTGAACGAGGGTGGACAGCGCGACTTTCTTTCGTGCCAGCGGCTGGCGGTTCAACCGCGAGAAGCGCAGCAGGTCTTCGATCAGCCGTCCCATCTTGACGGCTCCGGCGTGCACCAGCTCGACGAGCTTGCGCGCTTCTTCCGGCAGCTCCTGGGCATACTTCTTGTTCAGCACGCCGGCGAAACCGTCGATGTGGCGCAGCGGGGCGCGCAGATCGTGCGAAACCGAGTAGGCGAACGCCTCGAGCTCGGCGTTGGCTTCCTCGAGCGCGCGCGTCCGTTCCTCGACCTTGACCGCCAGGATGGCGTTCTCGGTGCGCAGCCGGCGCACTGCCAGTGCACGCGAAAGCACGGGAAGGATCACGCTGAGCTTGAAAGGCTTGAGGATGTAGTCGAGCGCGCCGCACTTCATCGCCTCGACGGCGCTGTCGATGGTCCCCTGGCCGGTCATGATGATGCCAACCAGGTCGGGATCCTTCTCCAGGCACGACTGCAGCAGCTCGATGCCGCTCATTTCGGGCATCATCAGGTCGGACAGAAGCAGGTCGAACCGTTCCTTGTCGAGCAGGCTCAGGGCTTCCCGGGCCGAACCCATGCCGACCGTGTCGTAGCCGTAATCGCGAAGCGTGTTGCACAGCGCATGACGCTGCGACGTTTCGTCGTCGACGATCAGGACTCTCGCCCCTGCTGCTTCAGCCACGGCCTCCCTCCGCCTTTCCGGCTACTGCCCGTTCATCTTGCGAACCCAGCGTGAAGCGTGCAAGCGCTTCGCGAAGCTCGCGCAGCTTGGGGGGCTTGCTCATCACGTAGTCGATCTGCTCGGGAACCTCGCCTTCACTGGCCAGACGCTGTCCCCATCCCGTCAGCAGGATCACGGGCGTATGCGGCGACATCTCCTTGATGGCCACTGCGACCTTGCGTCCGTCCACGTACGGCATGCCGAGGTCGGTGATGACGGCCTGGATCTCCTCGCCGCTGTCGATGGCGGCGCGGAACGCTTCGATGCCGGCCTGTCCGCCGCTGGCTCGCGTGACGATGTGACCGTCGGTTTCGAGCGCATCGCCGAGGGACTTGATGAGCAGCGGATCGTCGTCGACGATGAGCACGCGCAGGCGACCGGGGGATCGCATCGGAAGATCCTCGGAGGCGCCGGTGCCGGCGCCGGCTGCCGGTACCGAGAAGCTGATGCGCACGGTCGAGCCCTTTCCGACACCACCGCTCTCGATCTCGATGTCGGCGCCGTGGCGCTTGACGAATCCGTACACCATTGCCAGGCCCAGGCCGGTTCCGCGCTCGCCCTTGGTCGTGAAGAACGGCTCGAGACAGCGCCGTCGCGTATCCTCGTCCATGCCGATGCCGGTGTCGGTCACCTCCACGAACACGTTGCGCTGCCATCCGTCTCCGGCGCCCCAGTCCCGCTCCAGCTCTCCGGTGCGCAGCGTCAGCGTTCCGCCATCGGGCATCGCGTCGACGGCGTTGAAGACGAGGTTGATGAGCGCCTCGCGGATCTCGCTCTCCACTCCCAGGATCTGATGCAGAGGCTCCTGCAACTGCTTCTCCAGCTCGATGACGATTCCGCGCTGAAGCGGCATGTCGCTCCATCGCGCGCGCGTCAGGTTGAGGACCTGCTCGACGAGCTCGTTGAGCTTGACGCGCGCCAGCGAAAGCTGTGGCTCGCGCTGGCGATAGAACTCGCGCATGCGCGCGACGGTGGCGGCGACGTCGTCGATGGCGTGCTCGATGGTCTTCAGGTAGTCGCGAGCCCTCGGACTCAGATTCTTCTCGGTCTCCAGCAGCGACTCGGTGTACAGAGCCACCGGCGAGATGGCGTTGTTGATGTCGTGGGCGATGCCGCTGGCCATCTGGCCGAGTGCGCGCAGCCGTTCCTGCTGCATCACGGCCTGCTGGGTCTGGCGCAGGTCCTCGTAGGCCTGCTGCAGCGCCTGGTACAGCTGCACCTGATGCGTGGCCAGGGCGACGTGCTCGCTGAGCTGTCGCAGGAATTCGCATTCGCCGCTGCTGAACGAGGACGGCGCGTGACGTGCCGCCACCAGGATTCCGAACACGCGGCTCTCGACGAGCAGCGGCGCGGCCACCATCGAGCGCAGCCCGCCGCTGGCCAGGCGCTGCGGGAAGGCGAAGCCGACCTGCGCGACGTCCGGTTCGTACACGAGATGGCCGCGCACGCAGCGGCTCAGGCCGTTCTCGTCGATGGGGATGCGCGTGGTCTCCTGCATCCCCATCGTCACCGCCAGCTCCTTGCTGGCCGTGCCCAGGCTGGCCACGACGATGGCGCTGTCGCCCGGCTCGTACTTGCACACGCAGCAGAACTCGACCGGCAAGCGCTCTTCCAGGCTGCGGATCAGGACCGAATAGATGCTGGCAAGATCCTGCCTCTCGCCGACGGCGCGCGTGATCTGGTTGAGGAGCTCGAGGCGCGCCAGCTGCGACTGCACCCTGTCCTCGGCGGCGCGCCGTTCGGCCACTTCGCCGCGCAGCGCTTCGTTGGCGGTACGCAGCGCGTTCTCGCGCTCTTCGATGCCGGTGAGCATCTGATTGAAGGCGGTGGTCAGCACCGCGATCTCGTGCTGCCCCTCCGCTTGCGGCGCACGCACCGCGAAATCCTGTCGCTCGGCAATGGCGCGGGCCGTGCCGGCCAGCGCCAGGATCGGCCCGGAGATGAACCGCTGCAGGCGCGACGAAAGGATGAACGCGACCATCACCGAGCCGATCAGCACGATCAGCGCGATGCCGGCGAACAGGCGCAGCCGCTCGTACATGCCGGCCAGCTCCGACTGTACGTAGATCGTGCCGATGCGTTCCTCGTTCAGGGTCACCGGCCGGTACAGGACCAGGTGGCGGCCCTCGAAGCGGGCGCCGTCAGCGGCGGGCGAGGGCGGGAAGACGACGTCGGCGTCAGTGCGGACGTAGTCGGCAAAGAGCTGGCCGTTCTCGTCATAGAGCCCGGCGGCCACGACATAGGGCTCGGCCTGCAGCGCGTAGAGCATGTCGCGCGCGAACGCGTCGTCCTCGAAGGCCAGAGCGGCCTGCGTGTTCTTGGCCAGAACGTCGGCCAGGACGGTGGTGTCGCGCGCCATCGCGCGGCGGTAATCGTAGAGCTCGTAACCGGCAAGGACGGCGCAGGCCAGCAACAGAACGACGGAACAGGTCAGCAGGATGACCATCGTCAGCTTCTGTTTGACCGGCAGGTCCTGCAGCCGTCCCATGTTATTCGCTCCGGCGCTCGCGCGCGGGCGCAAGGCTGGATAGCTGCGGTGGTCCAAAATGGAGCGTCATCCCTCTCGTTCCTGCCACTCGGCGGAAGACGCCCCCGATGTAGCGAGTTTGAACCCGGCGGCGGCGGCCGGCAAGGCGTTTGGGCGCAGCCCGTCTTCTTCTGAAAAAACGTCGGGTCAAGCTACGTCAGTCGCATGAGCAACCCGAGGTTCCCGCAGATTCGATTGCCGCGCGTAAAGTCGCGACCCGGCTCTCGAATGGGTGGGCCGAACCGACGGCCTGGTCGTCCGCTCCGGCGCGGCATGTCACCGGCTGCCGCCAGCGTCCTGCCGCCGCTCGCGGTCTTCGTCCTTGCCCTCGTCTACCTTCTGCTCCTGCGCAGCTACGGCTTCCAGCTCGAGGACGAGGGCACGCTGCTGTTCCAGTTCGATCGCGTGCTACACGGTCAGCAGCCCTATCTCGACTTCCACACCGGCTATACGCCGGGCTTCTTCGCCATCGGCACCTTCGTACTGCGGCTGTTCGACTCGCCGGTGCCGGGGCTGCGCCTGGTGCTGGCGCTCGTCAACGCGGCTTCGGCCGCCTGCTTCTGCGTCATGGCAAGGCGCATCGCCGGACCGGGCCTGGCGGCCATACCGGCGCTGCTGTGGCTGGCGTTCGTGCCCGTCTACGTGGGCGAGTTCGCGGCCTTCAACGTGCCCTATCCGACCTGGCTGGTGACGCTGATATGGGCGGTTTCGGCCCTGGTGCTGTCTTCGTGGGCCAACGCGCCGCGTCTGGACAAGGTCGTGGCGGCCGGCACCCTTGCCGCACTCGCCCTATGGATCCGTCCCAACTCGGGCGCCTTTCTGCTGGCGGGCTCGACCTGGATCGTCTGCGCGCTCGCCACCCGCGATACGCTGCTCGACCGGCTGGCCGCGATGGGCGCCACCGCGCTCATGGCCTTCGGCATCTGGTACACCTTCCAGTTCGCCTGGAACGGAATGGATGCGGCAGTCCATCTGCTTCCCGTGCTGGCGATCACCGTGGTGTCGGGCGGGCGCGAGTCGCACCTTCAGGGGACCACCTCGGCCTCGTGCGCCGCAACGCTGTTCGTGCTCGCCGTCAGCTTCGTGCTGCCCACGCTGGCGTGGATGAGCCCGCTCTACACCAGCCTCGGCCATGAGCGCTTCCTCTTCGACGTGCTGCTGGTGGGCGCCGACTATCAAAGCCTCTATCACCGGCCGCATCCGGCGCCCGAGCCCTACGCCGTGGTCGTCATCGCGGGCTGCATCCTGTTCGCCGTGGCCGGACGGGTCGTAGCCCATCGCGTGCTGCCGGCGGTGCTGCCGGCGGTGTTGCTGCTCGGCGCGCTGGCCAGCCTGGTATGGATGTCGCTGACGACCGGGCTGGCGCCCGAGGGAACGGCCGCAGCCATCTCGAGCCAGCTCGAGAACGCTTCGTACTGGCTGGCGCTGACGGCCAACTTCGGCGCGCTCCTGTACATCCTGTTCGCGCCCGGACTGCAGCCGCGCCGCTCGGCGCGCACGCGATCGTTCATCGTGGCCACGTTCCTGGCGGTCGCGATGTACCTGCAGATGTTCCCGCGCGCCGACTTCATGCATCAGATCACCGCCGCGCCGCTGACGATGGTGGTGGCCACGGCGCTCCTGGCACGCGTGGTGGCGTGGTGGGGACGAGGGTTCTGGCCCGGCCGCATCGAGGGCAGCGCGGCGACTCTGGCGGCGGTCTGGGTCGTCGCGGCGGGCGTGCTGGCGGTCGAGCTGGCTACCGATGTGGCCGGGCCATTCCATGCCTGGCGGCATCCGGGCCCGCAGGTGGCGATGCCGCTGACCTTGCCCGTGCACGCCGAGGCGAAGGCCGACGACGAGCTCGAGGCCATCGCCCGCGTCACCGAGCATCTGCATGCCAACACGCAGAGCAACGAGCCGGTATGGTCGTTTCCCGCTACCAGCGCTCTGCTCTACGCCGCACAGCGCTCCAATCCTCTGCCGCACGACTACTGGTTCCCCGGCCGTCCCGATCACGCCGAGGAGCAGCGCATGCTGGCGATCCTGCGCAAGGAGCCGCCTCGCTACGGCGTCACGCTCAACAGCGGCTGGACCTTCTTCGAGGAATCTCCGGTCTACTTCGCCGAGCTGCGAAAGTTCCTCGTCGAGACCTACGCGCTGGAGGCACGCTTCGGCCGCTTCGACGTCATGGCGCGCCGCGACCTGAACCCCGCTGGCAACGCCCGCGTCGCCATCGCCGACAGCGCCGCCGCCGCCGCCGCCGTCGCGGACGGCGATCCGGCTGGTGCAGCCACTCTTTTGAAGGAGGCGATCGAGCCCGACATGCAGGCCAGGAGGCTAGCTGCGCGGCGTTGGATGCAGGCGATGACGCCCACGCAGGCCATACGCGCCACGCTTCCCGAGGATCCCGCCGACGCCGTCAGGCTGTTGCGCGCGCTTCGCGACGGCGGCGACATGCGCGGCGCAGGATGGGCGATGCTCGGCTACCGCTCGCAGAACCCGCGCATCCGGCGCGAGGCGGTCGATGCGATGATCGCGATGGAGGGCTCGCTGCGCATGCATCGGCTGCGTCTGGCCAACGACTTCGACCCGGCGATGTATCGCCCCTTCGTCGAAGCGTGGGCGAACTTCGCGCGCGAGCTTCTGCCGATCCCGCTGCTGACGCCGTTCGCGCAGGCCGTGCTGGACCTGTCGGCACCGCCGCAGCCTGCGGGCTAGCCGGGGGCCGTCCCTGGGCTCGGTAAGAGCCGCGGGGAC
>DASPNH010000082.1:0-31735 GCA_035626675.1 Binatia bacterium | reverse complement strand
TCAACGACCGCATCGCCGAAGCGACCTACACGGTGATGGGCCAGATCTACCCGACCGACAACTACTGCGGCGACGGGGCCGTCAGCGGCGTCGAGGCGTGCGACGACGGCAACAACGAGAGCAACGACGGCTGCGACCGCGACTGCACGGCGCCTTCGTGCGGCAACGGCTCCATCGACGGCGGCGATCCGCTGAGCCTGCTCGGCGAAGAGTGCGACGACGGCAACAACGCCGCCGAGGACGGCTGCTCGCCCGACTGCATCGTCGAGATGTGCGGCAACGGCGACATCAACCTCGGCTGGGGCGAGATCTGCGACGACGCCGGCGAGTCGCCGACGTGCGACGACAACTGCACTCCCTCGGCCTGCGGCGACAACACCCTCAACAACGCCGCCGGTGAACAGTGCGACAACGGCCCTGCCAACGACTCGAACACGCCCGACGCCTGCGGCGACGGCACCGGCCCGAGCCTGCGCGGTCCCTGCCAGAATCCCTTCTGCGGCGACTCGATCACCGACACCGGTGAACAGTGCGACGATGCCGGCGAGACCATCCCCTGCGACCTCAACTGCACGGATGCCTCCTGCGGCGACGGCGACCAGAATGCCACGCGCGGCGAGACCTGCGACGACGGCAACGCCGCCGACAACGACGGCTGCCCGAGCAGCAACGCAAACGGCAACCTGACCGCCACCGGTCACTGCATCACTGCCACCTGCGGCGACGGCTTCACCTGCACCGACGGCTTCACCTGCACCACCGGCCCCGGCGCCGGCCCCGAAGACTGCGACGATTCGGGCCAGTCGGCCACGTGCGACACCGACTGCAGCACCGCGATCTGCGGTGACAACCAGCTCAACACCCAGAACGTGACGTCACCGGCGCGCGCCAGCGGCGAGGCCTGCGACGACGGCAACCTGGTCGACGGCGACGGCTGCGACGGCAACTGCACGCCCACCGACTGCGGCAACGCCATCGTCACCGACGGCGAGTCCTGCGACGACGGCAACGCCACCAACGGCGACGGCTGCGACGACGGCGTCACCGGCAACTGCACGGCCTCCGGGTGCGGCAACGGCATCGTCACCAACGCCGAGACCTGCGACGGCGACGGCCTCGGCGACGGCGGCGAGACCAACAGCTGCGACACCAACTGCACGGCGGCTTCGTGCGGAGACGGCGACCTCAACGCGACGCGCGGCGAGGACTGCGACGGCGCCGGCGAGACCGGTGGCTGCGACGCCAACTGCACGTTCCGCATCTGCGGCGACGGCACCGTCAACAATACGGCCGGCGAGACCTGCGATGATTCGGGCGAGTCGGCCACTTGCGACTCCAACTGCACGGCTCGCGCATGCGGCGACGGCACTACCAACGCCACGGCCGGCGAGGAGTGCGATACCACGGTCGCCAGTGCGACCTGCGACGCCAACTGCACGTTCGCATTCTGCGGGGACGGCACCACCAACGCGGCTGCCGGCGAAGATTGCGACGATTCCGGGGAAACGGCCGCTTGCAACGCCGACTGCAGCACCAGCACCTGCGGCGACGACGTGCTGAACGCGACCGACGGTGAGCAGTGCGATGACGGCAACGTCGTCAACGGCGACGGCTGTAGCTCGACTTGCGTGGTCGAGTAGTGAGGGGATGACGACCATGCGTAACGATCACGTTTTCAAGACGACCAAGAGGACCGCGCGGCTTGCGGCTGCGGCGCTGTCGGCACTGACGGTGCTCGTCGGCGCCGGCGAGGCCGATGCGCTGACGCCGGCCCAGATCCGCTGTCGCGAGTCGGTCAGCGAGCTGGCCCGTGACGCTTCCTACACCACGCTGATGTTCCGGATGGGCTGCATCCGCCGGCGCGTGCACGACGGTCTTTCCCTGACCGTGGACTGCAGCGCCGATCCCGAAGAGCTCGGCGGCCCCGGCACGGGCGACCTCGAGACTGACCGCCGTCTGGCGCGTCTGGCCTTCCTTCGCGAAGAGGCCGGCGCGGTCCTGACCAATCAGTGCGACGGCGCTGCCGACGACGCGCCCGACGACATCGATCCGGTCGACCTCGGCCTGGACGATCTGTGCGGGGGCTCGGCCGACTGGAACGCCGTCGGCGCCTGCGCGGTCGACACCGGCATCCGTGCCATCGACCACATCATGGAGATGTTCGACCTGCAGATCGATGGCGCCGTTCCGGCCAGCCACGAGCGCTGCCTCGGCGACATCGCCCGTCAGCTCAAGAAGACCGTCGGCGCGCTGGCGCGCATGCGTTCTTTCTGCTTCTACCGCGATGACGTCATGGCCGAGGGCGGCGGCGTACTCGACTGCGGCGCCACCGTGATGCCGTTCGGCACCGTCGAGTCCACCGGCGAAGCGCGCGTCGACAAGCGTCTGGCGCAACCCTTCCCGCGCCTGGACGATCAGCTCAAGCGCAAGTGCGATCTGCCCATCGAGGAACTCGGCTTCGTCGGCACCGTTCCCGACGTCACCGGCGGTCGCTTCGCCGGCCGCATCACTCTGGATGACGTGATCCACGGCCTCAACGATCAGATCCAGGAAGCGGTTCACGCGCTCTCGTTCGGCACCGACGGCAGCGACGGCATCTACCCGGTCGCCGATCGCGGCGGCTACTGCGGTGACGGTACGGCCGATGCGGGCGAGGCCTGCGACGACGGCAACAACGTCTCGTGCGACGGCTGCGACCGCGATTGCACGGCCTCCAGCTGCGGCAACGGCGCGGTGTGCGGCGCCGACGGCGAAGAGTGCGACGACGGCAACAACGTCGCCGGCGACGGCTGCTCCGACACGTGCATCTCCGAGCTGTGCCTGAACGGCCGCACCAACCCCGGCTACGACGAGGAGTGCGACGACGGCACCGAGACCTTCACCTGTGACACCGACTGCACCTTCGCGGTGTGCGGCGACGGCTACAACAATGCCGTGCGAGGCGAGATCTGCGACACGGGCATCGGCGTGCCGACCAACTCGGCCACCTGCGACAGCGATTGCACGGCGCCGACGTGCCTGGACGGCCACTTCAACCCGTTCAACACCAATCCCCCTGCTCTCGGCTCCGGCGAAGAGTGCGACGGCGGCGGCGAGACCCTCGGCTGCGACCTCAACTGCACGATCGCTTCGTGCGGCGACGGCGACGTCAACACGACGCGCGGTGAGAACTGCGACGACAACGACAACGACGCCGACGACAGCTGCGTCAGCTCCGACAGCGTGCCCGGCTCGAACTGCCGGAGCGCGTTCTGCGGCGACGGCTTTCACTGCACCGACGGCACCTGCACCTCCGGTCCCACCGGCGGCACCGAAGTGTGCGACGACGGCGACGGCACCCCCGGCTCGGCCCAGTCGGCCGACTGCGATGACGACTGCTCCACCCCGGTGTGCAACGACGGCAACCTGAACGAAGAAGCCGGCGAGGCCTGCGATGCCGGCCCCGCGCTGACCACCAACGCGCATCCTTGCACCGCGGGATGCCGTGTCGCGGTCTGCGGCGACGGCCTGGCCTGCACGGCGGGAAGCTGCACGACGGGCCCGAGCGGCGGCTCCGAGCAGTGCGACGACGGCAACGGCAACAACCGTGACGCGTGCCGCAACAACTGTGCGAACGCGACCTGCGGAGACTCGATCGTCTGCTCCTCGGCCGGCTGCACCAGCGGCCCCGCCGGCGGCATCGAGCAGTGCGACACCGGCGGCCAGAGCAACAGCTGCGACACCGACTGTTCGGTGGCGTTCTGCGGCGACAGCACGACCAACGCCGCGCGCGGCGAGCAGTGCGACACCGGCGGGGACTCCATGACCTGCGACAGCAACTGCACCACCGCCCAGTGCCGAGACGGCTACCGCAACGCGGCCGCCGGCGAGGCCTGCGACGACGGCAACAACACCAGCACCGATCTCTGCACCAACGGTTGCGCGGTTGCCCAGTGCGGCGACTCGATCGTCTGCAGCCACGGCTCCTGCAACACCGCCGGCCTCGGACCCGAGACCTGCGACGGCGGCGGCGAGACGGCCCTGTGCGACTCCAACTGCACCGCCGCTGCCTGTGGCGACGGCACCGTCAACCTGACGGCCAACGAGGAGTGCGACACCAGCGGCGAGAGCACGAGCTGCGACACCGATTGCAGTGCGGCATTCTGCGGCGACGGCGACCAGAACTCGGCGCGCGGCGAGACCTGCGACGACGGTGACGACAACAACAACGACTCGTGCCCCGACGACGTCACCACCGGCGGCACCTGCCTGACCGCGACTTGCGGCGACGGTTTCCTGTGCACGGCCGGCGGCTGCAACACCGCCGGCGTAGGCGCCGAGACCTGCGACGACGGCGACGCCGACGTCAACGATCCGTGCCCCTCGGGCGGCTCGGGCACCTGCATCGTGGCCACCTGCGGCGACGGCTTCGTCTGCACCGGCGCGGGCTGCACCACCGGGCCCAGCGGCGGCATCGAGCAGTGCGACGACGGCAACGGCAACGGCAACGGTCCCGACGAGTGCCGTGACGGCAGCGGCATCGCTCCGGCCTGTTCCAACCCCTTCTGTGGCGACGGCATCGTCGATTCGGGTGAAAGCTGCGACGACGGCCTCTCCAACGGCGCCGGCGAGGGCTTCTGCATCTCGGACTGCTCGGCCGTCCAGACCTGCGGCAACAACGTCACCAACGGCACCGAGACCTGCGACGACGGCGACCTCGAGCAGTGCGGCACGT
This sequence comes from Binatia bacterium, assembly GCA_035626675.1. GTDB lineage: Bacteria > Desulfobacterota > Binatia > UBA1149 > CAITLU01 > DASPNH01. The sequence goes on along the minus strand of DASPNH010000082.1, from coordinate 27,021 downwards.
GCAACACGACCTGCAGTGGCGCCGGCATCGGGTCCGACGTGTGCGGCGACGGCACCGTCTGCGGCGGCAGCTACGGCGAGACCTGCGACGATGGCGACGACCAGCAGTGCGGCGCATGCAACGCGACCTGTGACGGCGCGGGCATCGGCCCTGACGTCTGCGGCGACGGCGTCGTCTGCGGCGACGGCTACGGCGAGGAGTGCGACGACAACAACGTCGATGCCGGCGACGGCTGCAGCGCGCTGTGCCTGGACGAGCGCATCGTCTTCCAGACGGCGGACACGTTCACGTCGGGCACTGCCGGCGCCACGGGCTTCAACAGCCTGGCTTCGGCCGACGCGCGCTGCCAGAGCGCAGCTGCCGCGGCCGGCCTGACCGGCACGTACATGGCATGGCTCAGCGACGCGTCCACCGGCCCGGCCACGCGCTTCACGGCGCAGGGCGCCGGTCCCTACATGCTGGTCGACGGCACCTACGTCGCCGACAGCTGGACGGACCTGACCGACGGCTCGATCGATTCGCCCATCAACCTGGACGAGGACGGCAATCCAGCCAGCGGCGGCAACAGCGCCTGCACGACGGTCTTCGGAGAGTCGGCGGTGTGGAGCAATACCGGCATCAACGGCGCCACGCTCGGACTGGCGGGCTCGTGCGTGAACTGGACCAGCGCCAGCGGCGTCGCCAGTGCCGACTTCGGCAACGGCGCCGACACCAACAACGGCTGGACGGCCAGCTGCAACGGTGCCAGCTGCGGCTCGGCGGAGAACCTCTACTGCTTCGAGCAGTAGTCTCCGCGCCAATGGGCGCTCAGGAACGGGCCAGATGAAACGGCCCACCAACAGCGAAGGCCGCCGACGAATGTCGGCGGCCTTCGCTTTTGTGGCCCGTGCCTCGTGCATCGCCGCAGCCTTGCCTGTAAGAGCTCATCGCGACGTTGCCGGCGCCGGACGCTGGCGGCGGCCCGTCGCTCGAGGGGACGACCATGCAGAACCGAATCGTACGCGCGTGCGCATTGCTGTTTGCTCTGGCGACGTTGCCGGCTCGCGGCTTCGCCAACTGCGGATTCACCCAGATCGACGGTGGTGACTCGCATACCTGCGGCGTGGCCATTCCCGACGGCCTGGTCGAGTGCTGGGGGCTCGACAACGCCGACCAGATTCATCCTCCCGGCGGCGCCTTCGATGTCGTGGCTTCGGGCGGTTTCCATTCCTGCGGCCTGACTGCCACCGGCACCGCCGTTTGCTGGGGCGACGACAGCGAAGGCCAGTCGTCTCCGCCGTCCGGCGCGTTCACCGCCATCGACACCGGCGCCTATCAGACCTGCGGCCTGCGCGCTGGCGGCACCGTCGAGTGCTGGGGCGATCCCTCTTTCGGTCAGACCACTCCCCCGCCGCTGACGGTGCTGGCGCAGCTCGCTGTCGGCGGCTATCACGCTTGCGGCCTGACCCTGGCCGGCACGCCGGTCTGCTGGGGCCTGAATGATTCGGGGCAGGCCAGTCCGCCGCCGGGACCGTTCTCGATGCTCACTGCCGGCTCCGAGCACACCTGCGGCCTGCACCTGGACGGAACTGTCGAGTGCTGGGGCTCGGACAGCTCGGGGCAGACCGATGCTCCCACCAGCACCTTTACGACGCTGACGGCGGGCAACGAGCACACCTGCGGCCTGCATGCCGGCGGTACCATCGAGTGCTGGGGGTACGATCAGGACGGCGAGTTCGTTCCTCCATCCGGGTCCTTCGACAGCATCAGCGCGGGCGGCTATCACACCTGCGTGATCGCCGCCGGCGGCGTCGTCGAATGCTGGGGCGACGACGTCTTCGAGCAGACGCAGGTCCCCGCCTTCGGCGACTGCGCCGTGTGTGGCGACGGCGTCACCGAGTTCCAGGAGACCTGCGACGACGGCGATGCCGAGTCCGGCGACGGCTGCTCCTCGCTGTGCCAGGACGAGTTCTGCGGTGACGGCGCCGTCAACGATTCGGGCGCCGAGCAGTGCGACGACGGCAACGGAGACTCCGGCGACGGCTGCAGCGCCGCCTGCGTCGACGAGTTCTGCGGCGACGGCATCGTCAACGACACGACCGAGGAGTGCGACGACGACAACGGCTCCGACGAGGACGCCTGCACCAACTCGTGCGAGGACGCCGAGTGCGGCGACGGCTTCGTCCGCGCCGGCGTCGAGGAGTGCGACGACGACGGCGTGGCCTCCGGCGACGGCTGCAGCGCAGGCTGCGTCGAGGAGTTCTGCGGCGACGGCATCGTCAACGACTCGGGCACCGAGCAGTGTGACGACGGCGGCGTGGCCTCCGGCGACGGCTGCAGCGCGGCATGCGTCGACGAGTTCTGCGGAGACGGAATCGTCAACGACACGACCGAGGAGTGCGACGACGACAACGGCTCCGACGAGGATGCCTGCACCAATGCCTGCGTGGACGCCGAGTGCGGCGACGGCTTCGTCCGCTCCGGCGTCGAGCAGTGCGACGACCATGGCGTGGCCTCCGGCGACGGCTGCAGCTCCGAATGCATCGACGAGTTCTGCGGCGACGGCATCGTCAACGACTCGGGCACCGAGCAGTGCGACGACGGCGGCATCGACTCCGGCGACGGCTGCAGCAGTGCCTGCGTCGAGGAATACTGCGGCGACGGAATCGTCAACGACGGAACCGAGGAATGCGACGACGCCAACCCGGTGGACACCGACGCCTGCACCAATGCGTGTGCGGCCGCCGTATGCGGCGACGGCATCGTCCGCGACGGGCTAGAAGAGTGCGACGACGCAAACCCGTCCGACACCGGCCAGTGCACGACGGCGTGCGTGGAAGCCGAATGCGGCGACGGGTTCGTCCGCGCCGGCGTCGAGGAATGTGACGACGACGACACCGACTCCGGCGACGGCTGCAGCTCCGAATGCGTCGACGAGTTCTGCGGCGATGGCATCGTCAACGACTCCGGCGAGGAGTGCGACGACCACAACCTGACCGCCACCGACGCCTGCACCGACACCTGCTCGGACGCCGAGTGCGGCGACGGCATCGTCCGCGCGGGTGTCGAGGAGTGCGACGACGACAACGTGGCATCGCTCGATGGCTGCAGCGCCGCGTGCGTGGAGGAGTTCTGCGGGGACGGCATCGTCAACGACTCGGGTGCCGAGCAGTGCGATGACGGCAACGACGATGCCGGCGACGGCTGCAACTCCTCCTGCGTCGACGAATACTGCGGCGACGGCACCGTCAACGACGGCGGCACCGAGGAATGCGACGACGGCAATGGCAACGACAACGACGGCTGCAGCGCGGCGTGCGTGGTCGACTGCACCTCGACGCCGCGCAGCGGCTGCCGCGAGGCGGCCGTCTCCTCCCTGCTGGTGCGCTACGACGAGGATCCGGCCAAGAATGCGGCCAAGTGGAAATGGGGCAGGGGAGCTGAGACCACGCTCGAAGAGCTCTCCGATCCCACCGGCGACGGCGTCTATGACCTGTGCTTGTATCCCGACGGCACGCTCGGTGGACAGGTGCTGCTGACGCCGGGCGGCCTGTGGGAAGCGGGAAAGCGCGGCTATTCGTATGCCGATCCGCTCGCCGCCACCGGCGGCGTGACGGCGCTGCGCATCAAGGCCAACGTGGAAGGAAAGGCCGGCGTGCAGCTCAAGGCACTCGGCGCGGCGATGCCGGAAGGCCTGCTGCCGGCCAGTAGCTACACGATCCAGCTGGTCGATGCCGGCACGGGAATCTGCTGGACCTCCCAGTTTGCCGGCGAGGCCAGAGGCGACGCCTTGTTCAAGGGCAAGACCATCGTTCCATGAGCTCGGGGACAGCCCCCTTGAATTCTTCGAGGTGGCTGTCCCCCAGAACTCTTACCGCGGGAGACAGATGAGCTGGAACATCGGAGACATCTTCGCTGGCGTCGGTGCCGCCATCGGCGAGAGGCCGGCGCTGATCCACTGCAGCGAGCGCGGCGATCGCACCATGTCGTGGAGCGAGCTCGACCGGCGCAGCAACGCGCTGGCGCGCGCGTGGATGCAGGCGGGCGTCGTGGCCGGCGACAAGGTCGCGATCTACTCCTACAATCGGCCGGAGTGGCTCGAGTCGGTCGTGGCTGCCTTCAAGGCGCGGCTGGTTCCCGTCAACGTCAACTACCGCTACCGCGACGACGAGCTGCTCTACCTGCTCGACAACAGCGATGCGGCGGTCGTGGTGTTCGAGAGCGAGTTCGCCGACAGCATGGCGCGCCTTGCACCGCGCCTTCCCGGCCTCGAGTGCCTGCATCAGCTCGACGGCGTCTCGGTGCACGACGCTCTCGACTACGAGGCGGCGGCGCGCGGCGATGGCTCGCCGCTGGAGATCGAGCGCAGCCCCGACGACCTCCTGCTGCTCTATACCGGCGGCACCACCGGCATGCCCAAGGGCGTGATGTGGCGCCAGGAAGACCTGTTTCGCACGCTCGGCGGCGGCGGCGATCCGCTGACCGGGCAGGGCCGCCCCGAAGATCTGGGCCAGCATCTGGCCAACGTCACCATCGGCGCGCAGCGCCAGACGCTGCTGCCGGCGTGTCCGCTGATGCACGGCACGGGCATGTTCACCGCCATCAACGCGCTGCTCAACGGCGGCACGGTCGTCACGACCGCTTCGCACAAGCTCGACGCGCACGCGCTGTGGGCCGCGGTGGAGCGTCACGCAGTCAACGCCATCGCCATTGTCGGCGACGTTTTCGCGCGTCCGATGGTCGCGGCGCTGCGCGAGAAGAAGTACGCGCTCGACAGCCTGCGGCTGATCGTGTCGTCCGGAGTGATGTGGTCGCTGGAAACCAAGCGCCAGCTGCTCGAGTTCCATCCGTACATGGTCCTGTTCGACTCGCTCGGATCCTCGGAGGCCACCGGCCTGGGCGCATCGATCATGACCGCGGGGATGGAGGCGCAGACCGCGTCGTTCAAGGTCGGGGACCGCGTCAAGGTCTTCACCGAGGACGGACGCGAGGTCGCCGCGGGAAGCGGCGAGCGAGGCCTGGTCGCACGCACCGGTCCGATCCCGGTCGGCTACTACAAGGACCCGGTCAAGACCGCCGCCACCTTCCGCACCATCGACGGCGTGCGCTGGTCGATGCCGGGCGACTTCGCCACCGTCGAGGCCGACGGGACGCTACGCCTGCTCGGACGCGGCTCGGTGTGCATCAACACCGGCGGCGAGAAGGTCTTCCCCGAAGAGGTGGAGGAGACGCTCAAGCGGCACGCGGCCGTCGAAGACGCGGCCGTCGTAGGATTGCCGGACGAGAAGTGGGGGCAGGCCATCGTTGCCCTGGTCGTGATGCGCGAGGGGGCGGACGCCGCCGAAGAGGAGCTGCGCGAGCACGTGCGCGCCCTGCTGGCCGGCTACAAGGTGCCCAAACGCATCTTCGGCGTCGATTCGCTGGGACGGTCGCCCTCCGGCAAGATGGACTACAAAGGCGTCACGAGTCGAGCGCTGGAGCTTTCGCGCACCCAGGTCTGAGCCGGCGCGGGGCCGGCGCGTCGATGCACGCGCCGTCCCGTCGATGCCGACACATTCGACTCCCCGACTCGCGCTGCCCCTGGCGCTGGCGCTCGCCTGCACGTTCGCGGCGCCGCCTGCGCGCGCGGCCGACACCGTCGAATACGACTTCGAGATTGCCAACATCGGCGGCCAGCTCGAAGACCGTCTGCGCGCCGTCTCCCAGCTTCTGGAGAAGAAGGACGATCCGCCCTCGACGATGCAGGGCCTGCGCCGGCGCGCGCAGAACGACCAGGACACCTTCGGCCGCGTGCTGCGATCGCGCGGGTTCTACGACGGCTCGGTGCAGTGGCAGATCGACGAGAGCGCCGATCCGGTCAAGGTCGTCTTCCACATCGAGCGCGGTCCCCGCTACCGCCTGACACGCTTCGACATCGTGGGCCTTCCCGAGAACGCCTCCGACCTGGCCAGCGACAAGGGCCTCGAAACGCTCGGCGTCGTCCTCGGCAGTCCTGCGCTGGCCGACGTCGTCCTGGAAGCCGAGCGCCGCCTGCTGCTGGAGGTGACCCGCCGCTCGTATCCTTTCGTCGAGGTCGCCGACCGCCGCATCGCCGTCGATCACGCCACCCGAACGATGGAAGTGAACATGCGGCTGGACGTGGGGCCGGTGGCGCGCTTCGGCGAGGTCGAGGTCAGCGGCCTCGAGGTCGTCGAAGCCGACTACGTCCACCGGCGCCTGGCCTTCAAGAAAGGCGATCGTTTCGAGCCGGAGCCGCTGGAGGAGACGCGCAAGCTGCTGCTCGAGAGCGGCGTCTTCAACTCGGTCGCCATCACCTGGGGCCGCCGCGAAGACATCGCCGCCGACGGCACCGTTCCGGTGCGCATCGCCGTGGCCGAGGCCGACGTGCACAGCATCGGCGCGGGCGTCAAGTACTCGTCGTCGGAGGGCTTCGGAGGCCGCGCGTTCTGGGAGCACCGCAACATCTTCGGCGATGCCGAACGGCTCCGGTTCGAGGTCGAAGCCTCCGAGCTCCTGTACGAAGGCGCGCTGGCGTTTCGCAAGCCCGACTTCCTGACGCGCAACCAGGACCTGCTGCTGGACCTGCGCCTGGACTCGGACGACACGCCCGCATTCGACCGGCGCGCGCTGATCGTCTCGGGAGGCCTGGAGCATCGCTTCAGCAAGCGTACGACGCTGTCGGGCGGACTCTATTTCGAGCAGTCGCTCGTCAGCGGCGCCGACCAGGACAACGACCGCTTCACGCTTTTCGGCATTCCGCTCGGGCTACGCTACGACGGCAGCGACAACCTGCTCCATCCTTCCAAGGGCCATCGTACCGCCCTCAGCGTCACGCCCTACATCAGCGTCTCGGGCAACAGCGTCGAGATGCTGGTGGCGCGCGGGACCGAGAGCTTCTACGTGCCGCTGAGCGCTGACCGGCGGTGGATCTGGGCCACGCGCTTCACGCTCGGCACCATCGTCGGAGCCGATCGCAGCGAGATCCCCGACGACAAGCGCTTCTACTCCGGCGGCGGCGACTCGGTGCGAGGCTACGACTATCAGAAGGTCGGGCCGCTGCTGTGCGAGCAGCAGATCCCGACGCCGGGCGTGCAGTGCGCCAGGCGCAACCGCAACCATCCGCTCGGCGGGCGCTCGGTGCTGCAGGCAGGGACCGAGCTGCGGGTGCAGGTGACCGACGACTTCGGCGTGGTTCCCTTCGTCGAGGGCGCCGGAGTGTACGAGCCGAGCTACCCGGACTTCGGCGAGAGCATCCAGTGGGGAGCAGGCCTGGGTTTCCGCTACTTCACGGTGGCCGGTCCCATCCGTCTGGACGTGGCCTTTCCCATCAATCCTCGCAAGGTGGACGACATCTTCGAGATCTACATCAGCCTCGGGCAGGCGTTCTGAGGACGAATGCGACGCCGTATCGTGCGCGCATCGCGTTTCACGTTCGTGCTGGCCGTCGTGGTGGCCGTTCTGGCAGGCGTGCTCGCGGCTGGGCTGCTGCTGTCGCTGCGAACGGCTTACGTCCAGCAGCACGTCGGCTACCTGGTCACGCGCTTTGCGAAGAAGGCCGGCGTCTTCTTCGTGCGCGCCGAGAACGTGCGCGGCAATCTTCCCTGGCAGCTGAAGGTCGACCGCGTCGAGGTCGGCGACAAGGACGACGTCTACATCGTGATCGAGGATGCCGAGGTCTCCTGGCATCCGCTCGAAATATGGCAGCCGGGCGACGACGTCCCCTATCGCATCGTCGTCGACTGGGTGCGCGCCAGACGTGTCGTGTGGACGCGCCTGCCCGAGACCATCGACGAGCCCGACGACAAGCCGTTCCGCTGGGAGCGCTTCCCCCGCATCCTCGTCGAGAAGCTCGAGGTCGAGCAGTTCGAAGTCGGCCCCGATCTTCTGGGCGGCCATCGCGCGATCATGAAGGCGCACGGCAATGGCGTTCTGGGCGAGTGGGAGCAGGGGCGCCTGGACCTGACGCTCGAGCGCATCGACGGACGCCGCGGCAGCGCTCGCATCGATCTGTTCACTTCGGGCAGCCCGGTCGAGCTGCGCGGCAGCGTCGTCGCCAGCGAAGAGGAAGGCGGCGCGCTCGCCCATCTTGCCAGGCTGCCCAAGGCCGGAGCCGTCGAGCTCGAGGTAAAAGCGTCCGGCCCTATGCGCGACTGGCGTGGCCGCGCCGACGTGCTGACCAGCGCCATCGGCAGGCTAGGCCTGGACGCGCACATCGCCTTCGGCCCCACCGGCGCCTTCGACGGCACGGCCAACTTCGAGCCGCACGAGTTCGTTCGTGAGCGCGCCCTGCTTCCGCCCGGAGGCCCGGTCTCGATCAGCGCACGCGGCGCGTGGATTCCCGACGAGGTCGTGCGCCTGGACGACGTCGATGCCGTCGTCGATGGCCGCGTCCTGGACGCGCATGGGCGCCTGGACCTGACCACCGATCAGTTCGTGCTCGATGCAACGCTCGATCATCAGGATCCCACTGCCGCGGTCGTCATGCGCGGCATCGACGTCGACGTCGCTCGCGGCCATGCCGAAGGAACCATCGGCGACGGCGGCGAGCTGCGTGCCGAGCTCGATCTGCGCTCTCCCGTCTCTGGTGGCGCCACCGCATCGCTGCTTCGCGGCCGGCTCATCGCACGCGATCCCATCGGGGAAGGCGTGCCCGCCTTCGAGTTGACCGTCGACGGCGACGACCTGGAGCTTGCCGGCAAGACCGCGCCGCTGCTCGGCGACACCGCGCGTATCCGCGCAACGGGGCGTGTCGATCTCGGCGACGGGGTGGTCGCTGCCGAAAGCTTCGTGCTGTCCGGCAACGCGCTACGCATCGAGGGGCCGATCGACATCGACGACGACTGGGGCAGCGTTGCCGGGTCGTTGTCGGCAAGCAGCGAGGACCTGTCGTCGCTCCAGAGCGTAACGGGCATTCCCATGCGCGGCAGCGCCTCGCTGACCGGCAGGATCGCGCTGGACGACAGCGGCGCGGTGCAGATGCAGATCGCCGGCGCCGCGCGCGACATGTGGATCGAGGAAGCGGGCTGGAATGCGCTGCTCGGTCCGCGGCTGTCGCTGGAAACGAGCGCCAGCGGCAACTTCTCCGGGCCGTTCCAGGCCAAGGCCGAGGTCACGGCCGAAGGAGTCAGCGCGCGTGCGACGGCGAGCATGGCCGAGCGCGGCGGAGACCTTGCCGCCGATCTGTCTGCCGTCATCGACAATCTGGACCGGCTTTCCGATCCGATGGCCGCCTCCATCGCCGGACGCCTGGTCGTCGATGCCAGGGCGCGCGGCGCGCTCGACGATTTCGCGCTCGAGGCCAGCGCTCGCGGCAACGACATCGTCTTCGACGGCATCCGCCTCGACGAGCTGTCCGTGGACGCCGACGGAAAGGGCCTTCCCGATCGCATCGCCGGCGACGTCGATGTCCGGGCACGTTACGGCGATCTGACAACGCATCTTTCCGGAAGCGCCGCCATGCCCTCGCCGCAGCGCCTCGTGCTCGCGAACGTGTCGTTGTCGGGACCCGAGACCACCGGCAGCATCGATCTGGACATCGATCTGGACGCGGCGGTTGCCAGCGGCCGCGTGGCGGTCAGCAGCGGCGACCTCGCGCTGTGGCGGCCGTTCCTCGGCTTCGGTCTCGGCGGTGCGCTGACGCTCGACGTCGAGCTGGGAAGCCAGGTGCAGGGCGGCCGCAAGGTGCAGCTGGTAAGCGGCGGCGCCCATGGCGAGCGCATCGCGTTGGCCGCCGGCGCGGACGAAGTACTCGCACGAATCGTCGACGTCGCCGCCGAAGGTGTCGAGATCGGCCCCGCGCCGCGTGGAAGCTGGAAGATGACGCTTGCCGACGCGCGCTTCGGCGCGGTGCAGGTCCGCGAGGCGCTCGCCACTGCCAGTGGTGACGGACGCGCGTGGAACGTCGAGGTCGGGGCCAGGGGAAGCGCGGCCGGCGAGCTCGCGCTGGATGCGGCTGGCAGCGTCCGCGGCAGCGATGGACGATACGAGGCGATGGTCTCGCGCCTGGATGCCAAGGTCGCCGATCAGCCGTTGCGTCTGACTGCGCCTGCCAACGTTGCGTGGTCCGAGACCACCGTGACGTTGCCGCCGACCTCGTTCGCCGTCGGCGAGCAGGGACGATTGCTCGCATCGATCTCGGCTTCGGCCTCCGACATCACTGCCGACGCCGATCTGACCGAGGTTCCCCTTGCCGTGGCATCGGCGTTCGTCGACGGCCTGGACCTGAAGGGAACGCTCAGCGGCAATGTCGGCCTGCGCGGCCGCAACCTGGAGACGGCGTCGGCCGAGGCCAGGCTCGAAGGCCGTAACGTCGGATCCGGTGCGCTCGAGAATCGCGGCGTGGCGCCCGTCAACGCGCGGATGGACGGAAGGTACGAGCACGGCCGCCTGTCGGCCAAGGCCGAGCTCGTCGGCCTGACCGACACCACCTTCGACGTCACCGTGGATGCGCCGCTGACACAGGCCGCGGCCTCGGACGAACGTGTCGAAGTCGCGCTGCGCTGGCACGGCGACGTCGCCGAAGCGTCCTCGCTGCTGCCTCTGGGCGAGGACGTGCTGCGCGGCCGTATCGATGCGGAGGTCGCGATCCAGGGCTCGGTGCGCGCCCCGCGCGTGACCGGCAGCGCGGTGATGTCGGGCGGCCGCTACGAGAACGGCGCCAGCGGCCTGGTGCTGCAGGACGTAGGCCTGACGCTTGCCGGACAGGGCGCCAGCCTGGTGCTCTCCGACATGAGCGCAACCGATGGCGACGAGGGGAGGGTGGCGGCAACGGGCCGGCTCGACTTCGGTCAGTTGCCGGCCTTCGCGCTCGCCATCGACGTGATCACCACCGATGCCATGATTACGCGCCTGGACCTGATCACGACCAAGGCCGACGCCACGCTGGCCGTGCGTGCTCAGCGTTCGGCTGCCGATACCGACGTGGGCGGCAGCATTCGCGGCGAGGTGCGCGTGGACGAGGCGCGCGTGCGAATTCCGAGCGAGTTCGTCGAGGAAGTTCCCGAGCTGGCGGTGGTGGAACTACACGGCACGATCGTCTCATCCATCGCCGACGCCGTCGACGAGGAAGCCATCGTCGACCTGGAGCTGGGCATCGACGTGTTGGCCGACAACCGCATCTTCGTCGAAGGACGATCGGTGGATTCGGAATGGAAGGCCGACCTGGACGTGAAAGGTACCACCAGCGTGCCGCTGGTGGAGGGCGTGGTGGAGTCGGTGCGCGGCCAGCTCGAGCTGCTCGGGCGCCGGTTCTCGATCCGCAACGCGACGCTTCGCTTCGACGGCAGCAAGGACAACACGCCCTACCTGAACATGACGGCCGAGGCCGAAGCGCACGACATCACGGCCATCGTCGACGTGCGAGGCGCCGCCACCAAGCCGACCATCGAGCTTCGCTCCGAGCCTGCGCTGCCGCGCGACGAGGTGCTGTCACGCGTCCTTTTCGGCGAGAGCGCCGGCGATCTGACGCCGCTGCAAAGCGTGCAGCTGGCGCGTTCGGTCGCCGAGATCACGGGCAGTCCGCTCGGCGGCGGCTCCGGGATCCTGGGACGCGTCGGGCGCACGCTGGGCCTGGACCGTCTCGGCCTGGAGACGGGCGATGCCGGAGGCGGAACGCTCAGCGCGACCAAGTATCTGACCGACGACGTCTACCTTCGTTTCCAGCAGGGTCTGACGCCCGAGGACAGCAAGGCGGTGGTGGAGTGGGAGATCTTCGACAACGTCACCATCGAGAGCGACATCAGCCAGGACGCGGAAGGCGAGATCGGATTGAACTGGAAGTGGGACTACTGAGAGGAGGCGACGGCTCGTTGGGCATCGCCTCCTGCGCCGGCAGCGACGTCGCCGGCGCCGGCATCGCCGCGCGAGGCGGCGTACGTCATTTCGGCGGGTCTGCGGCGCTGCGGTAGGGGAAGAGGGACTGCAGATCGCTGGCGGTTTCTTCCAGTATCAGCAGCGGCGTGTGCGAGGTGCTGTCTTGCATGGTCGAACCGAAGTCGATCACGGCCGGATCGAACCATGCGTGCTCGGCAAAGCCGCCGTCGCAGGCAGCGGTACGGATCGCCTTGCCGCTTTCGTAGACGATCAGGCCAGCCTTGGCCGGGCAGTCACCGCCGGTGCACTGCGCGACCAGATACCTGTATTTCCCGCGGTCGAACCAGACATGGTGGATCATCGCTGCGGGAGCTGCCGGCTCGAGGTAACCGCGGAAGCGGTTGCCATTGTCTGCTGCCGCGCGGAAGGCCAGCTCGATCTTGCCAGCCGCGCCGAAACGATACTCCAAAGCCGTAAATGACGACGCATCCGGCGTCGCGCAGATCGAGACGATCTTGCCTGCGGCGCGGCAGGAGAAAACCACGCGCTCCCGATTCGTACAGAGCGTCGGCTCCGCGTCCGCGGCTGACGCCGACGACAGCCACACGAACGCCAGCGCGGCGAGGTCAGCTCGACAGCGCCGCATGAATGGCTTCGAAGTTGGCGCGCCGATCCTCATAGCTCTTGGTGTTCTTGTTGACCACGGCCGTGATCGCGTCGACGTGCACCGGCGTGCTGCCCGCATCGGCCAGCGCCGGAAGGCCGTGGCTGTTCCAGAAACAGACAGCGCCGCGCACGTTGTAAGGGAAGCGTTCGAGCAGCTCGGGCTCCTCGACGAAATCGACGGCCTCCCCGTAGTACTTGCGATACGTGGTCCCCAGCGCTGCATAGTTGTCGCGAAACGTCACCTGGATGAAGCCTCGTCCGCGAAATCGCCAGCCGTCTCCGCTGGCCGTATCTCCGTTTCCGTAACGATTGCCGTAGGCCTTGTTGGCGATCGCCTGCTGGTCTGCCTTGCGGGTGATCTTTCCCGTAGCGGCGTCCTTGGCGTAGGCGTCGGTTTCGGCCTCTGCCGGATGCTTCCTGTAGTAGCCGAACGTGGCCTTGAGCGCCGCAGCGTTGTACGACAGGTTCTCGACCTGGCCGGTCAGCCTGGCGCCCGCCTCCTGTCGTACCTGCGCGAAGAAGTGCGCCTGTCGCAGCACGGTTTCCAGACCATACAGGACGAGGTCGCGATTGAGCTCGCCGGCAACCGCCTGCACCGTTTCGTTGGAAGCTGCCGGGAACGCGACCTTCAGCTTCTGCCAGTTCACCGGCACCGCGCCTGCCGCGCCCAGGGCAGGCGTTCCCGCGCCGGCGGCCACAGCGGTCCCATCGGGAAGACGCGTGATCATGTCGCCGACACTGCAGGCGCGGACGGTCGGATCGCCGTGGTCGCTCCAGCCCAGAGTGCCGGGTGTGTCCCCGAGCAGGGCAGCGGTGCCAGGATCGGCGTGGTCGTTGACACCGAGGACGCCGGGCGTTCTTGCCGCTGCGATCTCTTCCCAAAGCCGGACGATCCAGCTTCTGCGTGAGCTAGCCACGCAGGCACACCGGCTCCTTTCCCGACGGCACGCGGCCAGTTTCGATGGCATGCAGCATGGCCCGTTTATAGCGACGCGGCCGCGGCGTCGGAAGCACACAGCAAGCAAAGACGGCATGAGGCGAGGGCACGCGCCAGAGCCAGCCGTTCCTCGCTACTGGTCAGCCCTGGGCGATGGTCATCCCGCCGTCGACCACGATCACCTGGCCGGTGACGAGGTCGGAGCCCGTGATGATCGATACGATCGCGGCGGCCACGTCCTCGGGCTCGCACACCTTCTTCAGGACCGAGCGCGCGGCGGCCAGCTGCTCGAGCATCTCGTAGGCGTCGCCGTAGCCGCCCTTGAGCCAACGGCCGGTGATGAAGCCGGGTGCAACGGCGTTGACACGGATGGTCGGTCCCATGACGCGCGCCAGCGTAAGCGTCAGGTTGTTCAAGGCTGCCTTGGAGGCGCAGTAGGCGATGGAGCTTCCCACGCCGACGATGCCGGCGATGCTGGAAGTGTGCACGATCTCACCGCCGCCGGCCTCTTCCATGGCGCTCTTGACCGCTCGCGCGAGCTGGAAGGGACCGATCAGGTTGACGGCCATGATGCGCTGCCACACATCCGAGGTCAGCTTTTCCAGCTCGTGATGGGCTATGAACTCGGTCGTGCCGGCATTGCTGACCAGGATCGCCGGCTTGCCGAGCTCGGCCACCGCCGTCTGGACCAGGCGACGGCAATCCTCGTCAACGGAGACGTCGCCCTGCACGGCGATGGCACGCACGCCCAGCGCCACGGCTTCGGCCGCCGCCGCTTCGGCATCGTCCCGGGACTTCGAGTAGTTGACCAGCACCGAGCAGCCGCGCCGTGCCAGATCCACCACGGTTGCCCGCCCGACCCCGGTGCCGCCGCCGGTGACGATGGCGATCTTTCCTTCCACGTTCATGGGACGCTCCTGCTGGCGAAGTCAGAATCGGTGCGACCTAGCAGCGAGCGCCGCGGCAGGCAAAGCCCGGCGCAACGCGTGTGGTCTGGTCGCGACCGCGGCACCTGGCGGCGGCCGGCAAATCGCGCACAGGTGAGAGGCTTCACTGACCAGCGACGCTCGTGCTGCCATAACGAGGCGGGCCTGGGTCGCGTCGTACCGCAATCGACGGCGCGACGGCCAGGCCCGTCGCGCGGGAAGCAGAGAGCTCCTCCCTCCGATGGTGACGCGGCCCCACGCGTCGCAGGTCTCTCGCGACTTGCCGGCCGGCCTGTTCCCGCCAAACGTTCAGGCCGGCCGGCGCTACCTTCCTGCCATTCCGTCGCATCTACCCTGGCATTCCGTCTCATTGCAGCGAGCGATTCGAGTTTTGGTGCAACGAGCGCTACCCCTGCGATGCAATGTCCGGCAGCACCGACAGCAGGGGAGTCTGGTACGCGGTCGGCGCCTACACGGCCTGGGGACTGCTGCCCGTCTACTGGAAAATGCTGCGCCACGTTCCGGCAGCGCAGGTCATCTCGCATCGGATCCTGTGGTCGTGCGTGCTGCTGGCAGCCATGCTGGCGGCCTCGCGCCGCTGGTCGCGCTTTCGTGCGGCAGCGTTCGCGCCGCGAACGCTTCGCCAGTACGCCGCAGCCGCAGGTCTGATCGGAATCAACTGGAGCATCTTCATCTGGGCCGTAGCGGCCGGCTTCCTGGTCGAGACCAGCCTCGGCTACTACATCAACCCGCTGATCAGCGTTCTGCTCGGCGTGGTCGTGCTCGGTGAGCGTCTGCGGCTGGCGCAGTGGCTGCCGATCGCGCTGGCAGCAGCCGGTGTCGGATATCTGACGTTCACGCACGGCTCGGTGCCGTGGATCGCGCTCGTGCTCGCCACCAGCTTCGCGCTCTATGGACTGGTCAAGAAGACCGCACCGCTCGGATCGCTGGACGGGCTGGCGCTGGAGACGGGACTGCTCTTCCTTCCTGCGCTGGCCGTCGTGGCGGCAGGGGAGGCGAAGGGAGACGGGCCGCTGCTCGGCGGGGGCGATGCGCTGACGGGTCTGATGCTGCTCAGTGCCGGAGCGGTGACCACGGCACCGCTGTTGATGTTCGCCTCGGCGGCACAGCGCATTCCGCTGTTCTGGATCGGAATCCTGCAGTACATCGCGCCCACGCTCCAGCTCGCTCTGGGAACGCTCGTCTACGGCGAGCCATTCCATCGCGATCAACTGATCGGCTTCGCGATGGTCTGGGCGGCGCTCCTTGTCTTCCTCCTCGAGGGCCTGGCCGCCCGCCGCACCCCGCCCGTGCTGCTGGAAGCCGAATGACGTCGAAGCGACAGTCCCCTCGATATTTCAGCATGCGGGGCAGAGGAGGTCGACGTCGTTTCCGACGGCGGCGCGCAGCACCGTCAGGGCATCGCTGGCGGTGACTTCGCCGCTGCCGTTGACGTCGCAGACGCAGAACGCGCACGGCTGGCTGCCGACGGCGGCGTGCAGGACGAACAAGGCATCGCTTGCGTTGATGGCCGCGGCCGAGCCGGCGTCGTCGCTGGCGCCGGCGGCAGAGGTCGCATCGGCCGCGTCGCCCACCGGATCGCCGCACACGGCGCCCGCACTTTCCTCGACGATGCGAAAGATCTCGCCGCCGAGGTCCACCACGTACAGGTTGCCGCTCTCGTCCTCGGCGAAGGAAGAGATCTCGTTGATGGCGAGCTCGCCGGTCGGATCGAGCTGGTCGGTGCGGTCGGTCAGATCGGTGTAGTTGGTGCCATCGAACTTGGAGGGCTCCGAGCCATCGTACTTCAGCGACCAGATGCGCTCGGTGACGTAGTCGGCGAAGAAGTAGAGGCCCTGGATCTCCTCGATGGGACCGCGGTAGACGTAGCCTCCGGTAGTGGAGCGCCCCTGGAACGTGCCGCTGCCGCGAGTGTAGTCGTAGATGGGATCGATGGCGCCGGCGGGCCGCGGCCCGCCTACCGTGGGTGTCTGGATCGTGCCCTCGCGCAGGCGCCAGCCATAGTTCTCGCCGCCATCGGAGCCGGCAGGCTGGACGTTGATCTCCTCGCGCGCAGCCTGTCCGACGTCGGCGATGTAGAGATCGCCGGTCATCCTGTCGAAGCTCGGCCGCCACGGGTTGCGCAGGCCATAGCTCCAGATCTCGTCGTCTCCGGTCTCGCCCACGAAGGGATTGGACGCAGGGATCGCGTAGTTGCGCGCCGAGTCGGCCGGGAAATCGTCGCCGTCGACGTCGATGCGCAGCATCTTGCCGAGCAGGTTGCTCGTGACGTCCTGGGCGTTGCCGGTCCCCGGCGTGTGGCCCGTTCCCGAATCGAAGCTGGCGCCGCCGTCGCCAGAGGCGATGTAGAGGAAGTCGTCGGGGCCGAACCCGATCCACCCGCCGTTGTGGTTGGCCTGAGGCTGATCGAACGTCAGCACCAGCTGCATGCTGCCAGGATCGGCGACGTCGTCGTCATCGGAGACCCGATAGCGACGGATCTCGGTGTCGCCGTCGCTGGCGGTGAGGTTGACGTAGAAGAAGCCATTGTCGGCGTAGTCGGGATGGAAGGCCAGGCCCAGCAGCCCTTGCTCGTCATCGGTGGCGATGCCGTCGATGTCGAGAAAGTCGGTGGGCAGAATCGTTTGCTGCTCGAGATCGAGGATGCGGATACGGCCCGTGTGCTGCTCGAGAATGAAAAGCCGCTCGGTGTCCCCGGGGGGAGAGGTGGCGTACAGCGGCCGGTCCAGGCCGCTGGCGACTCGCTCGGTGGTCAGGGCGGCTGCTGCGGTGCCCGCTCCGAGCAGGAACGCTGCAACCGGGGTCAGGAAGCGCAGGGCGTGCGTAGTCATGGCGCATTAGAAGCCGAGTCCGCCACGCTAGCAATACGACGGGATTCGCGACTCCGAAGGGTGGCGGCCGGTGGTTACGGCAGGCGTACGACGCGCAACGATGATCCGAATGATTCACCGGGAGTTTACATCCGGCACCGCCCCGTCATCATGCGTGATCGCCGCTCGCGCGGGCGCGCGAATTCACGCGGCTGACTGCTCAAGGAGTGTTCATGAACTGCCCCCGATGTAACGACGTCGTCCTCGATGAACGCGACCGCGAAGGCATCGTCATCGATGCATGCCCGACCTGCCGGGGAATCTGGCTCGATCGCGGTGAGCTCGAAAAGCTCATCGCGCGTGCAACCCGGGAGCTCGACGAGCTCGCACCGCGCCGAGCCGAGCCTCCCGCGGATGCACGCTCGGCCGAACGTCCCGGCGCCGCCCATGACGATCGCGGCGCCGCCGCCGGCGATCGCCGCTACGAGGATCGCCGTGATCGTTACGACGATCGCCGCAGCGACGAGCGCTACCGCGACGAGGATCGCAGTCGCTACCGTGACGACGACGACCATTACCGCCAGCGCCGGCGCAAGAGGAGCTGGATCGAAACGTTGGGCGACGTGTTCGACTGAGTCGCCCTTCTGGCCGCGGCGGTCTGCCTGACCCTTTGTCCCAAGCCGGCAGCGGCTGCGTCGGGCCGTCGCGAAACTGACGCGCATTGCGGTCACGCTCGCGGCGCGTTATCGACCTTGTCATGACGCTCGCCGCCCAGTTGGAAGTCGTGCCGAGGATCTTCATCCGCCAGCGCAGGGAGATGATCGAGCTGTTCGGGCTGGAATCGCGAAACAAGTACTCGATCGAGACCGAGAGCGGCGACAGCATCGGGTTCGCGGCCGAGCAGGGTAAGGGCATTGCCGGCACCCTGGTACGCCAGCTGCTCGGCCACTGGCGCTCCTTCGAGATCCGCATCTTCGACCGCGACCGGCGCTCCGAGCTCATCGCGTTCCACCCTTTCCGTTTCTACTTCCACCGCCTCGAGATCTGCACGGCCGATGGTCGCAGACTCGGCGCCGTCGAGCGCCGCTTCTCGATCCTGACCAAGACGTTCGATGTCCACGGGCCTGCCGGTGAGGTCATTGCCGAGGTTTCCTCGCCGCTGTGGCGGCCATGGACCTACATCTTCCGGCACCAGGGAATCGAGATCGGTGCCGTGCGAAAGAAATGGGGCGGACTGATCCGCGAGGCGTTCCTGGACGCCGATTCCTTCGCCGTCGAGTTCGCCGCCACCACGTCGGACGGCGACACCCGTCTCGTCCTTCTCGGCGCGGCGATGTTCATCGACGTCATGTATTTCGAGAAGAAGGGGACGGGTCCGTTCTCGATCGCCGACCTGATACCGGGGTGATGATCCGATACAGCGCGACGAGCTTTCCGCCGTATCGCTACCTGCCTGGCCGTGGGCCGCACCCGACGCGCGATCCCGAAGGGCATTCCTACGGGCGCCAGCTCCCTCCCGTCATCGTAGACGACCAGACGTGGCCGCGTTGCCAGACCTACCTGTTCGCCGTCGACCTGTTCAACCATGGCTACTACTGGGAAGCGCACGAGCAGCTCGAAGCGATCTGGCATGGCGTCGGGCCCGATACCCCGATCGGCATCTTCGCGCAGGCGGTCATCCAGGCGGCTGCGGCATTGCTCAAGAGCTCGATGGGTCAGGCCGGCGCTGCCAGGCGTCTGACGTCTGCGGCGTGCGAGAAGCTGCGCGGCGGCGTCGCCACCGTCCTCGGCGTGGACACCGCGGAACTGGCTCGCCAGCTCGAGGAATATGTCGACGGTGGTGCGCCGGCCGTGCCGCTGATCGTGCTGCGCCGGGAAGGCGGTTGCGCGAGTGGAACGTGACCGATCCGGTAGGGATGGGACCTTGTGTTCTCGTTTCTCGGATCTGCTGTCCGGCCGTTCGACGTTCGGCGCTGCCGGTGACAGTCGGTGGGGACGCGCTGGAAGACGGGTATTGCGCGCGTGCTGACGCGCTTCCGCTGCGAAAAACCCTTCGGGCGACGAATGCGGGGATGGATCACGGCCGGAGCGGAGACGTGCGACGACGGCGACTAGATAGCCGATGACGGCTGCAGCCCAACGTCCACTTGCCGTGCGCCGTTCCGGAAGAACGACGGCGTGCACCTGCGCGCGACGGCCGATTGACAGCTGTCCGCTACGGGTGCGCGGCGTTGCAGTGCCGGTCGTAACCGCCTCTGCGAAGGCGGTTACGGCTTCTCCTCGGCGACTTCGTCGGAAGGCTTGGTGGCAGGGTCGGTGACGGACTTCTGCTTCTTGGCTTCCTTCCTCTTCTGCCGTTCGAGCTCTTTCTTGCGTTTCTCGAATTGATAGTTCGGCTTCTTTGGCAAAGGGCTCCTTGCGGCTGCACCATTCTTGCGCGCGATGACCAGTTCGGGGCGCGGCGGGCGCCATGTAATCGCGCCCGTCGGCAGCCTCGATAACGGCCCGGAGGTACCGAGCTGGCGCACGCGATGCAGCAAGGTCCGATAAGTCGGAGCGAATGCGGTGTCGAACGGCGACAGGCCGCAGGCCGGCTCCTTGCACGGCATCGATTCGAGCGCCGGCGGGCCTTCCGTCAGTGACAAGTCGCCTCGCCGACGATTTCCAGCTCCGCGGTACCGCCCGTGCCGTGGGTGTCGTAATCGGAGGGACTCCCGCTTTGCGCCAGCTCGCATGACTCGTTCTGGTTGTCCGCCGAGCCGACCAGGTCGCAACCGGCCGATTCGACCGTGGCGCGGAACATGTCGCCCCAACCCAGGCTGAGGACGTAGGTGCCGGCGTAGACCTCCCAGCTCTCGGCCGTACGCACCACCTGCAAAGTGACGTCGATGTCACTGAAGGTCTGCGAGCTGCCGGTACAGTCGGTGACGGTACTGCCATACAGCACCTTTTCCGCCACCAGCGCCGGCAGGGTCACCTCCCAGACGCACTCCGCGACCGGAGTCAGGAAATAAGTACCGTTGAACTCCTCGGCCAGGTTCAGCCGGATGCTGTCGACGTCGATATTGGAAGTCGGAACTCGTGGGATGCATTCGGCACACGGAATTGCCACGTCATCGAAGGTCAAGGTCAGGGTTTGTGGAGTGCAATCGCAGTGCTCGCAGCACAGAGGGCAGCTGAGCGGAACCGGCTGTCCGACGGCGGCCTTGAGCGTGAACAACGAATCGGTGGCCGCGATGCTACCCGAGCCGTCGGCATCGCATACGCACGGAGAGCATTCCTGCAGATGGACCGCCGTGCGCAGGACTGCCAGCGCGTCGCTGGCTGTCAGCCCCGGCGGCTGGCTCGCGTCGCCGCACGTGAAAAGCGGGGCCGGACCCGCAGCGGCCGCCGTCGGATCGGCCGCTGAGCCAGCCACCAGCAGCGCGAGAAGGGTCAGCCGGTCGAAGCTCGTTCGAAGCATCGGTGCCTCCCAGGGTTTGACCATGTTAGGCGCCGCCAAGGCCAGCGAGCAACGGGCCCGCCAGCAACGGGCCAGCCAGCAACGGGCCGCGACGAAGGGCCGCAGCGAAAGGAGCGGCACCGAGCCGCGTGCGACCACAGGCGTACGACGAAACGGGCCGCGAACAACAGGCTTTGCCTCGTTCGCGCCGCGTCGAGCCGCTATGATGCCCGCGATGCTGACGATCCTGCTTTTTCTTCTCGTGATCGGGCTCGCCATGCGCGGCGGCGTGCGGCGACGCGGCCGCAGCGATCCGCCGCTGGCATCGTTCCTGGTGGAAGCCGAGCAGGCCGGCATCATCACGACCGAGCAGCGCGTCCGCCTGCTCGATCACGCGGCCGCCAGCGCCGGCCGGGGCATGCGCATGGACGGCGCTCGCTGGCTCGGGATCATGGCCGGGCTCTTCGTGCTGGCGGGCATCTCTCTGCTGATCGCGCGCAACTGGCAGAGCGTAGGGCCGGTCGCTCGCATCGGGGCCTACCTGGTGCTGCTGGCCGGCGTCGGGGCAGCGGCGATCCGCTATCGCGACCGCGCGGCCGCCGTCAGCGTCACTCTCGAAGTGCTGTGGTTCTTCCTGCCGCTGGTCGGAATCGGTCTGTACGGCCAGACGTTTCAGCTCTCGGGCGATCCGATCGCGCCCTTCGTGCTGTGGCTGGGCCTGACGATGCCGATGGCCTGGCTGAGCCCCCGCCCGTTCCTTGCGGTCGTCCATACCTTGACGATGTCGGCCGTGCTCCTGGCGGGAAACTTCGCCTTCAATCCCGCCTGGGGCCTGCTCGTCGGCGATGAGCGAAGCCCCATCATGCTGACGCTGACGCACGGGTCGGCCACGCTGCGCGCGTGGCTGCTGTCGCTGGCGATGCTGGCGGCCATCACGCTGCAGAGCCTGAAGCTGCTGCCGCGCGGAAGTCGCAACCATTTCATCGCAGTCGTCGCAGCCTGGCTGTTCGGCCTCATGGCAGCGCAGACGCCGCTGCACGTCGAGCATGGCGGCCTGCTGCTGCTGGCCGCGATGTCGCTCGTGGTGCTGTGGATCGTCGCCGAGCTCGCCATCCGTTCCAGCCTGGAGGAGCGTGCGGCGTCGCTGACCGCATGGCTCGTCTTCGTCTACGGTCTGACGTTCACGTTCCACTTCGGCGATGCCGTCGGCGGCGGCGCAATCGGCTGGGGCGGCCTGCTGGCAGTTGCCATCGTGGGCGCCGCAATTGCCGGAACGGTCAGGCTCCCCGGCGAGCGCATCAGCGTGGAACCGCAGTGGGCACGGGTGGGGCGCGCATTCCTGCTCGGCTCGTTGCTGCTGACCGCCACCTATCTGACGCAGAGCGAGGCACTGGTCGTGCTGGTCGCGCTGGTATGGAACCTCGTGCTGGCCGCGGCTGCCGTCGGCCTGATGTGGCACGGATCGATCGTGCACGATGCGCGGCAGATCAACATGGGCGTGCTCGTGCTGGTGATCGTGATGATCACCCGCTTTCTCGATCTGTTCGGCGGCATGCTGACGAGCGGCGTCGGTTTCATCGTCGGAGGTCTGCTGCTGGCCGGTGTTTCCTGGGGCCTCGAGCGCACGCGCCGGCGTCTGCTGGCCGCGCCGCCGCCGTTGCCGAGTGCGCCGAGATCGTCGCCGAGCGCGTCGTCAGGGGAAGCGTCGTGACGGCGCGGCTCGTCATGGCGCTTGCCGCGCAGCTCGTCTTCTTCGCAGGCTGGGGCGCCTACCTCGTCACTTCGCATGCCGGCGCGCCCGTGGTGTGGCTGGAGACCGAGCCGGTCGACCCGCGCGACCTCCTGAGCGGGCACTACGTCGCTCTGCGCTACCCCATCTCCACCGTGCCCGGAACGGGCTGCGAGCTCGGCGAGGATGCAGGTACGAAGATGATCTACGTTCGCGTCCAGGATCAGGGCCGGCGCCTGCAGACGGCACAGGGCGAAGTGGCCATCGCCGAGCCGGTGGCGTGCACGGCGCAGAGGCCCGCGCCGGGGGCGGACGAGCGATGGATCGCGGGGCGGCTCACGCGCCGCAACGATCTCATCGAGTACGGAATCGAGCGCTTCTACGTCGGCGAGGACAGCGCGCTGCGCAGGGCGCGCAGCGGCAGCGTGGTTGCGCAGGTCGCGGTGGGTTTCGACATGAAGGCGCGCATCGTTGCGCTGGTCGACATCGTCAAGCCCGCCGAGGCGCCGCAGTAGCCGATCGTTCCCGGCGTGCATTGGTGGAACTGGTCGGTCGTTCGCGTTTGCGCAATCGCCGCTGGTGGCAACCCCCATCGTGTATCGGGCCGGCGCATCCGCCGCACACCGTTCCATGAACGTCGCAAGCCGTCTGCGCGTTCGAGTATGAGTCGGGCAACGTCTTGTTGTCCGCCACCATCCGTAAAAGACTTCGCGGATGGCGACACGCAAGACCCGCAGTACGAAGACTTCGAAGCCCGGTAAAGCCTCCGCGAGCGCAGATGCAGCGGCGCTACCCACCAGCGCACGCTCGACGGTGTCGGGACCGGCGGTCGATGACGCCGGAACCTCCAAGGACAAGGCCGTACAGAAAGCTCGCGGCCAGCAGATGCTTGCCGAGAGCATGCCGGCCAATCGGAACAAGCCATCCGAGTACGGTGACGCGTCGCTGATGCCGCCAACCGGCATTGCCGTCGAGCCGCCGACGGCGGCCGCCACCGGCAGCACCCTCACCGAGACCCAGCAATCGGCCAAGACCGGCGACGGCGAGCCCGATCTCGGCTACAACCCCACCAATGGCCCACTCGACCGCGTACGCGTCGATTCCACTGGTCAGGCGCTGACGACGAATCAGGGTGTGCCGATCGCCACCAATCAGCACTCGCTCAAGGCGGGGCTACGCGGGCCGGCGCTCCTCGAAGACTTCATCCTGCGCGAGAAGATCACGCATT
The DNA here is from genome assembly GCA_035626675.1 of Binatia bacterium. GTDB lineage: Bacteria > Desulfobacterota > Binatia > UBA1149 > CAITLU01 > DASPNH01. The sequence goes on along the minus strand of DASPNH010000082.1, from coordinate 3,472 downwards.
TCGATCACGAGCGGATTCCCGAGCGCATCGTGCACGCGCGTGGCTCGGGCGCGCACGGGTTCTTCGAGTGCTACAAGTCGCTGAAGGAAGTGACGCGCGCATCCATCTTCGCCGAGGACGGCAAGATCACTCCCGTCTTCGTGCGCTTCTCGACGGTGGCCGGCGAACGCGGATCGACCGACACGGCCCGCGACGTGCGCGGCTTTGCCGTCAAGTTCTACACCGACGAGGGCGTATGGGACCTGGTTGGAAACAACATCCCGGTCTTCTTCATCCAGGATGCGATGAAATTCCCGGACCTGGTGCACGCCGCCAAGCCCGAGCCGCATCATCAGATGCCGCAGGCATCCACGGCGCACGACACCTTCTGGGACTTCATCGGGCTGATGCCGGAGTCGGCGCACATGATCATGTGGGTCATGTCGGACCGCGCCATTCCGCGCAGCTACCGGATGATGCAGGGCTTCGGCGTGCACACCTTCCGTTTCGTCAACGAGGACGGCGACTCGCAGTTCGTCAAGTTCCACTGGAGCCCGGTGGCCGGAACGCATTCGCTGGTCTGGGACGAGGCCGTCAAGATCTCGGGCGCCGATCCCGACTTCCACCGGCGCGACCTGTGGGAGGCCATCGAAGCGGGAGAGTTCCCCGAGTACGAACTCTCGGTTCAGATCTTCACCGAAGAGCAGGCGGCGGGCTTTTCCTTCGACGTGCTCGATCCGACCAAGATCGTGCCCGAGGAACTCGTGCCGCTGACGCCGATCGGGCGCATGGTGCTCGATCGCAACCCCGACAACTTCTTCGCCGAGACCGAGCAGGTGGCCTTCTGCGCCGCGCACATCGTGCCCGGGCTGGATTTCTCCAACGACCCGCTGCTGGCGGGCCGCATCCACTCGTACGTGGACACGCAGATCACGCGCCTGGGCGGTCCCAACTTCCATGAGATCCCGATCAACGCTTCGGTCGCCCCCGCGCACAACAACCAGCGTGACGGCTTTCACCGCCAGCAGATCAACCGCGGGCGCGTCAATTACGAGCCGAACTCGCTCGGCGGCGGCTGCCCGTTCCAGGCCGGCCCGGCCGGATTCTCGTCCTTTCCGCAGCCGACAGACGGCGACAAGGTGCGCGGGAATCCCGAGCTGTTTGCCGATCACTACACGCAGGCCACGCTGTTCTACGAAAGCCAGACCGACATCGAGAAGGCGCACATCCTGCGCGCCCTGCGCTTCGAGCTGACGCGCGTGCAGGTCCCGGCGGTGCGAGAGCGCATCGTGTCGATGGTGCTCAACATCTCGCAGGGCCTGGGCGAGGCGCTTGCCGCCAGCCTCGGAATGAAGCAGGTGCCGGCGCCGCTACCGAAGGCGCTGCAGAAAGAAGTGGAGCCGGAGGTCGAGCAATCCTCGGCGCTGTCGCTGTTCGCACGTCCCGGTGACGGCACCATCCGCACGCGCCGCATCGCGATCCTGGTCGCCGACGGCGTCGATGCGGCTGCGGCCACGGCCTGCCACACCGCACTGGCCGCGGAGGGCGCCGTGCCGCGCTACATCGGACCGATGCTCGGCACCGTCACCGGCGCCGACGGCACGACGATCGAGGTCGAGGTCAGCCTGGAGGCGATGCCATCGGCGCTGTTCGATGCCGTCGTCTTTCCCGGCGGCGAGGCCGCCGCTGCCGGTCTTGCCAACCTCGGGCACGCCGCCGAGTTCCTCAAGGACCAGTTCCGGCACTGCAAGGCCATGCTGTTCGTGGGCGAAGCGGATGCATTGATCGCCAAGGCAGGATTGCCGACGTCTCTTCCCTCCGGTGAAGCCGATCCGGGGTTGCTGATGGCGCCCGACGCCGCGGCCGAAGAGGCGATCGAGGCCTTCATCGCAGCGGTGGCCAGGCATCGTCACTTCGAGCGCGAGCTGGACCCGCCGCCTCTGTGACGGCCGGGGGCTGAGCATGGCGCTGCGGCTCGCATCGATGTATGCGGGGGCATGCGCGCAAAACTCGCTTCGCTGGTCATCCTGGTCCTGCTGACGGCGTCTTGCAGCTCTGGCGGGGCCGGCTCACAGTCGGGCAGCGGCAGGTCGGCTGCTCGCACGTCGGTCGCCGTCCTGGTCCCGTTTCATCCGGTCTCCCAGGAAGGCTCGGCCTACGACGCCGGCCGCGTCGTCGCCACGCGCATCGCCCGCGTCCTGGAGCCGAAGGTGGCCGCGGTCGATCTGATCGAGGCGCACAACGAAGCCGAGGCCATGCGGATGGCGCGCCGGTCCGGCGCCGAGGTGATGTTCGTCCCGAGTATCGGCGAATGGGAAGACCACGATTCGAGATGGGCTGCCACGCAGTCCGACGTCCTGAACGTCGAGATCGTGGTGCGCGAGGTTGCCACGGGCGACGTTCTCCATTCGGTGACGTACAAGGCGCAGGGCCGCCAGCAGTACCTTCGCGGCAATCCCGCCATCGAGGAAATGCTCAGCGAGAAATTCGAGCGTACGGTTCTGGGGCTGTTGCGGTACTGAGTGCGCCTCCTGATCGTCCCGGCAGATCCGGAGTGCCACGGGACGTGTGCCGGGTGACAATCGTCCGCTGGCGTCCATGGGCTGTGACCATATCCACACAGCAAGCTGGAAAAAGCGCTTCCACCCCTTGTCTCGACTCGGCCTGAGCGTAGGATGTGGCCCGATCGCATCCGCAGCGCTGACGGTCGGCGTGCAGAGGCGGCGCCGCCGTGCATGCGACTTCCGTTCTTCCTGATCCGACCGTCTTGCTGCTCCAGCCTGCCAGGGGAGGAGTCAGCCAGTGGGACAATGCGTACGGCAACGCCGTCGTAGGATCGCGCGGCGGTTGAAGGTTTCCCTGTCGACGTCGGCGCTCCTCTTTCTGGCCGCCAGCGCTCCGGCGCAAAGCTCCGGCGCGCTACCTGCCAACGTCGACAGCGGGCTCAGGCGCGTGCTCGCTATCGAGCAGCGCAGGGAGGCTCTCTCGCAGTACGGTCCCGTCCCTCGTGCCGCAGGCGAGGCCCTGGAGACCGAGCGTGCGCTGCAGACGGAGAGTTTCGCCACCGACAGCGAGGGTCGCATCCTGGTACGCGTCTGGGCGACCGCCTCGCCCGACGAGGTGATGGAACGCTTGGCATGGCTCGGCGGCACCGAGCATGCGCGAAGCGAGCAAGTTCCGCTTCTGGAAGTGTGGCTCGCCGAGGCCGCGATCATCGAAGCGTCGCGGATCCCCGGCCTGCTTTCGATCACTGCCTCCTATCCCGGCCGGACCCGAAGCGGGCTCGTGCAGACCCAAGGCGACGATGTCGTCCAGGGCCCGGCGGCGCGGGCGCAAGGAGTCGACGGTAACGGTTTCCTCATCGGCGTGATCAGCGATTCCGCTCTCGACGTCCAGAACTCGCAGGCGACGTCGGACCTGCCCGCAAACGTGGATCGCTATCTGGAATTTCCGGCCACGGACGAAGGCCGGGCGATGCTCGAGATCGTCCACG
>DASPNH010000081.1:0-22852 GCA_035626675.1 Binatia bacterium | reverse complement strand
TACAATTGCGCCCCGGTGTGGTCGCCGGACGGACGCAACATCGCCTATGCGGGCCGCGTCGGCCGCGACTTCCACATCTTCGTCGTCCCGGCCAGCGGCGGAACACCTCGCCAGGTGACGTTCCTGGGCTCGAATGAAGATCCGTCCTGGTCACCGGACTCTCGCTTCATCGCGTTCTCGCGCGAGAGCAGAAATCGCAAGAAATTATGGCTGGTGGATGTCACAGGTCACTGGGAACACGAATTGACCACCGGCAGTGGGGATGATAGTTCCCCAAGTTGGTCGAGGCGGCTTGATTAGGGCGCAAAATGCCTTCCTGCGTCCCGTTCTCGATAACCAGTACAGCGCGCCGCGGGGCGCTTCGGAGGATGACCATGGGTGGACGTGTGTGGTTGGGGCGGTTCAGGGTGGCGACCGTAGTCATCGGAGTCGGCATTGCGATGAGCCTTGCGAGCGGGTGCTCGTCAAAACAGTCGGACAGCGAGCTCGATTCGGAAGCGTCGCTGACCGAGGGCGAGTTCGGATCGCGCGGCAGCCTCGCCGACGCCGAAGCCGGACGCCGCGCCGGCGGCGGGCGCTTCGAAGAGATCTACTTTGCCTATGACTCCTCCGATCTGGACGGAGCCGGCACCCAGGCCGTGCGGTACAACGCCGAGCTGTTGCGTGCCGAGAAGGGCCGCATCGAGATCGAGGGCCACTGCGACGAGCGTGGCACCGCCGAGTACAACCTGGCCCTTGGTGCCCGCCGCGCCAAGGCCGTTCGCGACGGCCTTGTCGCCGTCGGCATCAGCTCCTCGCGCCTTTCCACCGTCAGCTACGGGGAAGAGCTTCCGGTTTGCCGGGAGTCGAGCGAGTCGTGCTGGAGCCAGAACCGGCGCGCCCATCTCGTCGACCTGACGGAGTAGCTTTGCAGCGATGATCCACCCTGTCCGCCTGCGCGTCCTCGTCCTCCCTCTGCTCGCCTCGACGCTCGCCGCCTGCGGCGCGCAGCAGGGCGGCAGCACCGAACGTCGTTACGATGACCTGCGCGCGCTCGTTCTCGAGCAGCGCAGGGCCATCGAGGACCTGCAGCGAGAGCAGGAAACGATGCAGGCCAGCCTGGACGAAATGCGCTTCGGGCGCCGTCCGGGCAGCCGGCCCGTCTACGGGCCGTCGGGCGAAGGGCTGGAGCCCGACCGTTATCGCCAGCCGACAGCGCCTTCGGGCACCCAGCCCGAAATGCCGGTGGACGAGCCTCCCACGCAGGATGGCCCGCGGCCTGGCGACGTCGCATCGGTTCCCGAGCCGCAGCGGCCGGCACCGCCACCGGGCGGTTCGGTTCCCACGGACCTGGTCGGGACCAACTACGACTCGGCAATGCGATCGCTCAATGCCGGCGATCACGACGATGCCATTCAGGCCTTTCGCAACTTCCTCCACGACAACGCATCGTCGCCATACGCCGACGATGCGCAGTACTGGATCGGCGAGTCGTACTTCCGCAAGGGCCTGTACCATCGCGCCATCATCGAGCTGAACCTGGTCTCGACGAGCTACGGCTCCGGGGATCGCGCGCCAGGCGCGCTGCTGCGGCAGGCCGAGGCCTTCCGCATCGTCGGCGACCGCGTCGACGCCCGCCTGAGCCTGCAGAAGGTCATCAACCGCTATCCCGGCACCGACGAGGCCACCAAGGCATCGAAGATGCTCAACGAGATCGGCGGATGAGGACACGCTGCGCCGCCGATGAGGATCGTTCGTAGTCTCGAGCGCGTTGCCGGCAGCCTGCGCGCGCCGGTCGTCACCATCGGCAACTTCGACGGCGTCCACCACGGCCACCAGGTCATCCTGCAGCAGCTGATCCGCGACGCCCAAGCCTGCAATGCGCAGTCCGTCGTGCTCACCTTCGATCCGCATCCGGTGCAGGTGGTGCGTCCGCAGGCGGCGCCGCGCCTGCTGATGACCCTTGGCGACCGGCTGGCGACCATTGCCCGCTGCCGGGTCGACGTGACCGTGGTGCAGCGCTTCTCGGCCCAGTTCGCAGCCATCGATGCCGACGAGTTCATTCGCCGCTTCCTGGTCGGGATACTGGACGCCCAGAAGATCCTGGTCGGGCACGATCTGAACTTCGGACGGGGACGCACGGGCAACGTCGACACCTTGATCGCCGCGGGGAGCCGGTACGGCTTTGCGGTCGAGGTCATTGGACCCGTCGAAGTCGACGGTGTGGCCGTGCACTCCAGCCGCATCCGCGAGCTCGTCAGCACGGGCGATGTGGCAGCGGCGGCGCGTCTGCTCGGTCGGCCACACCGCGTGCGCGGCCGCGTTCGCAAGGGGGCCGGCCGCGGCAAGGGCCTCGGCTTCGCCACCGCGAACGTGGCGCCGCGAACGCCGCTTCCTCCCGGTGACGGGGTCTACGCCACGCTCGCGTACGTGGATGGCCAGGAACTGGACAGCGTCACCTCGATCGGTTCAACGCCCACCTTCGGCGGCGGCGAGAGCGTGATCGAAACGCACATCTTCGCCGAGCTCGACGACCTGTACGGCAAGCCCATCGCCGTCGACTTTCTCGAGCGTCTGCGAGACCAGCAGAAGTTCACGTCGCCCGCCGCCCTGGTCGCGCAGATCGAGAAGGACGTCGCCCAGGCCAAGGCCATTCTGGCCGCTCGTGGGTGACGCCGGCCCCGTACGGCTTTTCGTGGTTCCCGCCGATGCCGCCGGCATTCGACTGGACGTGTGGCTGGCAGCGCAGCCCGATGCGCCCACGCGCTCGCAGATCAAGCTGGCTGCCGAGCAGCAACGGCTGCGGATCGGGGAACGTGCGGTGCGCGCGTCGTTTCGTCTGCGCGGCGCAGAGACCATCGCGTTGCGCGAGACGGAGCGACTCGACGCGGCCTTCGAGCCGCAGGCCGAACCGATCGACCTCCTCGTGCTGTACGAGGATGATCAGATCGTGGCCATCGACAAGCCGGTCGGAATGGTGGTGCATCCGGCCGTCGGAAATCGTGCGGGCACGCTCGTCAACGCCGTCCTGCACCGCTATGCCCACACGCCTGCCGCCATGTTGCCACAGCGCGCGGGCATCGTGCACCGGCTCGATCGCGATACCTCGGGCGTGATCCTGGTCGCTCGTACCGTGGAGGCGCACGAGGCGCTGTCGCGACAGTTTCGCGAGCGCACCATCCGCAAGGAATACATGGCTCTCGTCCACGGAATCGTCAGGCAGGGCGGTGTCATCGACCTGCCCATCGGGCGCCATCCTTCCGACCGCAAGCGGATGTCCACGCGCGCAGTCAGGTCGCGCGCGGCGATTTCGGAATTCGAGCCGCGCGAGCTGCTCGAACGGTCACTGGCAACCCTGCTCGAGGTTCGTCCGCGCACCGGGCGCACGCACCAGATCCGCGTCCACCTTGCGGCGCGCGGGTGGCCCATTGTCGGCGACAAGGTTTACGGCCGTGGCAGCGGGGCTTCACCGACACATTCGCGCCAGGCTCTGCACGCCTCGGCCATCGAGCTCGACCTGCCGGTGAGCGGACGTCGCCTGCGCATCGAATCGCCTCTTCCGTCCGACCTCGAAATGCTCCTGAGATCGCTGCGTTCCGGTACGCCTGCGAGTCGGAATCCCGGTTGACTACCAGCCAGGGATGCTCTAGCTTCGCGATAGTCCCGCCCGGAAACGCGCCGTTTCCGTCGTCCGGTCAAGCATCGCGCCAGTCCGCGGAGTTGCCAATTCGTAGGCGTATGCGCCGATGCCTGAGATGGCCGGTCCCTTGGGAGGAACCCGAAGGACTTCCGGGCCTCAAAGCAAGCTAACCTCGTCAGCCGTATGTTCCGTCCCTGTAGAGAGGGCAGGGAACGCGGCCGCAATCCACGAGCCTCAACCAGAAAACCTATGCCCGAACGCACCGGCGAAACAGCCAGAGAAAGGAAGCACGGAGAGGAGCGTCACCGCTCCGGCCGTCAGGACAAGTCCAATGGTCGCCAGCGGCACAACAATGCCCGGCCGAACAAGGACGAAATCACCGCAGAAGAGGAGCAGGCGGCTGCGGCACCCAATCCCGGGATGCCCACCCTGGACCTCAAAGAGCTGAAGCAGAAGACGGCGCGCGAGCTCGCCGACATCGCCCGAGACCTGGGGGTCGAGGGCGTGGCGACGATGCGCAAGCAGGAGCTCATCTTCAAGCTTCTGGAAGCGCAGGCCGCCAAGAGCGGCAACGTCTACGGCGAAGGCGTTCTGGAGATCCTCCCCGACGGATTCGGCTTCCTGCGGGCGCCCGATTCGAACTATCTGCCCGGCCCCGACGACATCTACATCTCGCCCAGCCAGGTGCGGCGCTTCGGACTGCGCACGGGAGACGTGGTTTCGGGTCTGATTCGTTCTCCCAAAGAGGGGGAGCGTTACTTCGCGCTGCTCAAGGTCTCGGCGATCAACTACGACGAGCCCGAGAAGGCGCGCGACAAGGTCCTCTTCGACAACCTGACGCCGCTCTATCCCAACGAGCAGCTGGCGCTGTCTCACGATCCTGCCGACTACACCACTCGCGTCATCGACCTCATGGTCCCGATCGGCAAGGGTCAGCGCGCGCTCATCGTGGCCGCGCCACGCACTGGCAAGACGGTGATGCTGCAGTCGATCGCTCACGGCATCGCCGAGAACAACAAGGAAGTCATCCTGATCGTCCTGCTGATCGACGAGCGACCCGAAGAGGTCACCGACATGCAGCGTTCGGTCAAGGGTGAAGTGATTTCGTCGACGTTCGACGAGCCGCCGACGCGGCACGTGCAGGTTGCCGAGATGGTCATCGAGAAGGCCAAGCGCCTGGTCGAGCACGGCCGCGACGTGGTCATCCTGCTCGACTCGATCACGCGTCTGGCGCGAGCCTACAACGCGACCGTGCCGCCGAGCGGCAAGATCCTGTCGGGTGGTGTCGACTCGAACGCATTGCGTGGACCCAAGAAATTCTTCGGCGCCGCCCGCAACATCGAGGACGGGGGCAGCCTGACCATCATCGGCACCGCTCTGGTCGATACGGGCAGCCGCATGGACGAGGTCATCTTCGAAGAGTTCAAGGGAACGGGTAACTGCGAAATCCATCTGGACCGCCGTCTGATGGACCGCCGGGTGTTCCCCACCATCGACATCCAGAAGTCGGGCACCCGCAAGGAAGACCTGCTGCTGGAAAAGGACGCGCTGACGCGGGTCTTCGTGCTGCGCAAGCTGTTGACGCAGCTCAACACCGTAGAGGCCATGGAGTTCCTGCTGGGCAAGATGAAGGGGACCAAGACCAACAAGGATTTCCTGGATTCGATGAACCAGTAGGCGTACCCGGCGTCCGCGCGCAACGTCCCGACGCGGCACGGCGACGCGGAGGGGGAGCGCCATGGCTGCTCGCTCCCCAAGCGATCGATTCCGCCCGCGGCCTACCACGCGAGTGACGCGTTGCTTCCAGCTTTGGGTTTTGTTAATGGGCCGGGGTTGCGCCGCAGACGGCAGGTGCCCGTTGGGCACGCGCAGGCGCGCAAGACGCACTCGATAACGAGGTGAGGAATGGTAGCTCGATGAGCCAGGTTACGATGAAACAGCTGCTGGAGGCCGGCGTCCACTTCGGCCATCAGACCAGCCGCTGGAACCCCAAAATGCGCCCCTACATCTTCGGGGCCAGAAACGGCATCCACATCATCGACCTTCAGCAGACGGTCAACCTCTTCCGCGACGCGTGTGATTTCGTTCGCGAAGCCGCCGCCCGCGGAGGTTCGCTGCTGTTCGTGGGCACCAAGAAGCAGGCCCAGGAAGCCATCAAGAGCGAAGCCGAGCGTTGCGGACAGTACTACGTCAACAACCGCTGGCTCGGCGGCACGCTGACCAACTTCCAGACGATCAAGCAGTCCATCGACCGCCTTCGCCGTCTCGAAGAGACACTGGCCGATCCCTCCAGCGCCACGGTCTACAAGAAGAAGGAACGCCTGCTCATGCAGCGCGAACTGGACAAGCTCCAGTTCAATCTCGAAGGCATTCGCGAGATGAAGCGTCCGCCCGACGCCATCTTCGTCATCGATCCTGATCGCGAGCAGATCGCAGTGGCCGAGGCCAACCGCCTGAAGATTCCGGTGGTGGCCGTGGTCGACACCAACTGCGACCCTGACCGCATCGCGTATTGCGTGCCGGGCAACGACGACGCCATCCGTGCCATTCGCCTGTTCTGCTCCGCGATGGCCGATGCGGCGCTCGAAGGTGCAGCCGAATCCAAGGAGCGTAGCGCCATCGCCGACAAGGGCGACGGCAACGCGTTCGGCGCAGCCGCCATCTACTCGGACATGGCCGGCTCGGGTGCCGAGCACACCTTCTCGGACGGCTCCGAAACTCCGTTCCAGTCGGGCGACTTCGACGCGGGTACCGCCGAATGAGCGTTGATGCCAAGACCGTCAAGGACCTGCGCGACCGTACGGGCGCGGGCATGATGGACTGCAAGAAGGCTCTAGGCGAGGCGGAAGGCGACCTCGAGCGTGCGGTTTCGATCCTTCGCGAGAAAGGGCTTGCCGGCGCAGCCAAGAAGGCCGGCCGCGTGGCCGCCGAGGGCGCCATCGGCATCTACTCGAGCGCAGACGCCAAGAGCGCCGTCATCCTCGAGCTCAACTGCGAGACCGACTTCGTCGCCAAGACCGAGCCTTTCCGCGCCTTGCTCGACAAGCTAGGCAACGCGCTCCTGGCGGCCTCGGCCAGCGAAGGCACGGGTGAGACGGCTGCCGAGGTTGCGGTCGAAGGCGGCCAGAAGGTCGGGGACGTGCTGCGTGAGGCCGTGGCCTCGATCGGCGAGAACATCGGCCTGCGCCGTTTCACCAAGTACACGACCAGCGGTGTGGTCGGCAGCTACGTTCACGCCGGCGGCAAGATCGGCGTCGTCGTCGAGGTCGAAGGCGCCGATGCGCGCCACGTCGAACTCGCCAAGTCGCTCGCGATGCAGGTGGCTGCGGCGTTTCCGCGCTACGTCTCGCGGGATCAGGTCGGCGAGAACGAGCTTTCGGGCGAGCGCGAGATCTTCAAGCAGCAGGCCCTGGCCTCGGGCAAGCCCGAGAAGATCGTCGACAAGATCGTCGAGGGGCGCATCGAGAAGTTCTACGGAGAGGCCTGCCTGCTCGAACAGGAGTACGTGCGCGACTCCGACGTCACCATCACCAAGCTGATCGCCGGAGTCGCCAAGGAGACCGGCAGCGAGCTGCGCGTCAAGCGCTTCTCGCGCTTCCAGCTCGGCGAGGGCATCGAGAAGAAGCAGAGCAACCTCGCTGCCGAGGTTGCCCAGACGATCGGCCACAGCGCCTGAGCCTTCCGCCTCCGATGTCGGACCCGGCGACCACCTCCCGGCTGCAGCCACGGTTCCGCCGGGTGCTGCTCAAGCTGAGCGGCGAATCGCTCGCCGGCGAAGGCGACTACGGCATCAGTCCCGACATGGTCGGGCAACTGGCCGGCGAGATTCGTGACGCGCACCGGCTCGGCACCGAGCTGGCCCTGGTCGTCGGGGGCGGCAACATCTTTCGCGGGCTCAAGGCCGCCGACATGGGCATGGATCGCGCCACCGGCGACTACATGGGCATGCTGGCCACGGTCCTGAACAGCCTCGCGATCCAGGACTCGCTCGAGAAGCTCGACGTCCCGACACGCGTGCTGTCGGCTCTGGAGATTCGCGAGGTGGCCGAGCCCTACATCCGCCGGCGTGCCACGCGCCATCTCGAGAAAGGGCGCGTCGTGATCTTCGCGGCGGGCACCGGCAATCCTTTCTTCACCACCGACACCGCGGCAAGCTTGCGCGCGGTCGAGATCGGCGCCGACGTCATCATGAAGGCCACGCGCGTGGACGGTGTCTACGACGCCGATCCCGAGAAAGTGGCCGGAGCCAAGCGTTTCGAGAGCCTCAGCCACTTCGAGGTGCTCGAGCGCGGGCTTCGGGTGATGGACACGACGGCGATCTCGCTGTGCATGGAAAACCAGATGCCGATCATCGTCTTCGACGTGACGCGCGCGGGCAACATCGTTCGTGCCATCACCGGAGAATCGATCGGTACGATCGTAGGAGGCCAGGCCCGGGCCGACGCTCGGTGAGAGTGCAGCCATGACGGACGAAATCCTCAAGGACCTCCACAGCCAGATGCAGGAGACCATCGTCTCGCTGAAGCGTGACATGGCCCGCATCCGTGCGGGGCGCGCCACGCCCGCACTGCTCGATCACGTCTTCGTCGACTACTACGGCTCCTCCACACCGCTGAACAAGTTGGCGACGGTCTCTGCGCCCGAAGCGCGCCTGCTGCTGGTCCAGCCCTTCGACAAGAGCTCGATCGGAGCCATCGACAAGGCGATCCGCACATCGGACCTCGGCTTGTCACCGGTCAGCGACGGCCATCTGCTGCGCATTCCGATTCCCGAGCTGACCGGCGAGCGTCGCAAGGATCTGGTCAAGCAGCTCAAGAAGGAAGCCGAACAGCACAAGGTCTCGGCGCGCAGCCACCGCCGCGATGCCAACGACATGCTCAAGGAAGCGGAGAACGCCAAAGAGATCACGCAGGACGAACACCGCGCCGCATCGGAGAAGGTTCAGAAGCTGACCGACGACACGATCCACCAGATCGACGCCCTCGTGTCGGCCAAAGAACAAGAGATCATGTCGATCTGAGCGGAGCGGGGCGCTCGTGACTCCACCGACGACGGGAGAAGGCCTCCCCCGCCACGTTGCCGTCATCATGGATGGCAATGGCCGCTGGGCTACCCAGCGCGGCCTCAGCCGCATCCAGGGACACCGAAAAGGCAAGGACTCGGTCAGAGAGATCGTCGAGACCGCGCGCGAAATCGGCATCGAGTACCTGACGCTCTATGCATTCTCGACCGAGAACTGGGAACGCCCGGGCCGCGAGGTCGAGGCATTGATGGGCCTGCTGCGTCGCTACCTTCGAACAGAGCTCAACAAGATGATGCGGCACCGCATCCGCCTGCGAGCCATCGGCAATCTGCGCCGGCTTCCGCGCGAGGTGCTGGCCGACCTCCGCGACGTCGAGCAGAAGACTCGCGACAACTCGGGAATGACGGTACAGCTCGCGGTAAGCTACGGCAGCCGCGAGGAGATCCTGGCCGCGACGCGCAAACTTGCGCGCCGGGTCCGTGATGGCGAGCTCGCTGCCGAAGACATCGACGAGGAAGCGTTTGCCGGTGCCCTCATGACTTCGGCCATTCCCGATCCCGACCTCCTGATCCGCACCAGCGGTGAGATGCGCCTGTCCAACTTCCTGCTGTGGCAGGCCGCCTACACCGAACTCTACATCACCGACACGCTGTGGCCGGACTTCCGCCGGCCGCAGTTCCTGGCCGCGCTCGATGAATTCAAGAAGCGCCGCCGCCGCTTCGGCCGTACCGATCAGCAGCTCGCTCAGGAGGCGTAAGTGCTCAGGACGAGGATAGTCACGGCCATCATCGCCATTCCTATCCTCATCTGGCTCATCCTTTACGCATCGGCCGCAGCCTACAATTTCGTCGTCCTGCTGTGCACCTTCATTTCGCTACGCGAGATGGCGGCGATGCAGCGCAACATGATCAACGGCGGAACGCTGCTGACGGCAGGCGCCGGAATGGTCATCGCGATCTCGATGCTCATCGATCCCACCGGCCAGGCGGTCTCGGCCGGGATCGTGGTCGCGCTCGTCGGGATTCTTCTCGGAACGCTGGCGACCGCGACCAACATGCAACGCAGCGTGGTCGGTGCGGGCCAGATCCTCTTCGCCGCGCTGTACGGAGGCCTGCTGCTGCCGCACCTGATCTGGCTGCGCGCACAGCCCGAGGGGCCGCGACTCGTCTTCTTCCTGCTGGCCTGCGTGATGGCCAGCGATGCGGGCGGGTACTTCGGCGGGCGCGCATTCGGGCGACGAAAACTTTGGCCCAGCGTCTCGCCCAACAAGACCGTCGAGGGAGCCGTCAGCTCGGTCGTTGCGGCAGTGCTGGTCGGCACTATCTTCGATCAGGTGCTCGTCGAGCGTTTCGGCCCCATCGAAGTCGTTTTCGTCGCGGCGGTCATTTCCATGCTGGGACAGGTCGGAGATCTGGCCGAATCGATGATCAAGCGCGCGTATGAGGCCAAGGACTCCGGGTGGATCCTGCCCGGCCACGGAGGCGTGCTGGACCGGACCGACAGCATGGTCCTCCCCATCGTGTTCACCTACTACTATGCCGTTTGGAGCGTAGGTTGAGATTGCAGGTTTCGGCGGGGCCCTCCCCCGTAGTAGAGAAGTAGCCATGGCCGTTGGAAGCATGATCGCCGCTGTTCTGGTTCTCGCCATCGTCATCTTCGTCCACGAGCTCGGCCATTTCCTGGCCGGCAAGTGGAACAACGTCGAGGTGAGGGTGTTCTCGATGGGCTTCGGCCCCACCGTCTTTGCCCGGAAATTCGGCGAGACGGTCTACCGCCTGGCCCTGGTTCCGCTCGGCGGCTACGTGCGCATGGCCGGTTACGACGAGGAGGGAGGCGACGACGAAGACGCGCCCTCGCACCCCAACCGCGGCTTCACCAACAAAAGCCTGGCCGCGCGCGCCAGCATCGTCGCCGCCGGACCGGCGGTGAACCTGGTATTTGCCGCCATCCTCTTCACGTTCTGCGCCTACGTCTATGGAGTGGGCGTGCCCTCCGACAAGCCGATGGTCGAGGCGGTCGCGCCGGGACAGCCGGCCGAAGCGGGCGGCCTGAAGGCCGGCGATACGGTGGTTTCCGTGGACTCGCGCCCGATGACCAAGTGGGACGATCTGCTCGACGTCGTCGTCGGCAGTCAGGGCAAGCCTCTCACTTTCGAGGTCATCGATGGCGATGGCGCCCGTCGCACCGCCGTGGTCACCCCCAAGCTGGCCCCGCGATACGACGAGTTCGGCGAAGAGGGCGAGACGGTTTACCAGATCGGAATCCTGCGCGCCGAGGAGACTCAGGAGGTCGGGCTGGCCAGGGCGGCGTCGCTGGGCGTGCAGCAGACGGCCGGCTACTCCTGGATGATCATCCAGACCGTGGGACGGCTCTTTCAGGGACGGCTCTCGGCCGGCGACCTGGGAGGCCCGATTTTGATTGCCCGCGAGGCAAGCCGGCAGGCTCGCTCGGGTCTGCGGCCGCTGCTCATCTTCATGGCGCTGATCAGCGTCAACCTCGGCATCGTCAACCTGCTGCCGATCCCGGTCCTGGACGGTGGGCATCTGGCCTTCATGGCCTTCGAAGCCGTGCGCGGCAAGCCGCTGTCGCTGCGCGTGCGTGAGTACGCGCTGCAGGTGGGCATGGTCCTGATCGGTGCGCTCATGATCTTCGTCGTGTTCAACGACATCGTCCGCATCGTGGCTGGGTGAGCAGCAGTCCGGTCCTTCTAGCCCTCGATACCGCCGGTGCCTGCCCCGGGGTTGCCGTCCGTAGCGGCGACGGGCGCATCCTGGCGCGTTATCTCGACCCGGCCTCCAGCAAGCGCTGCGAAGGCGTGGCGGCTCTTACTTCTGCCCTCCTTGCCGACGCCGGCGTCGGCGTCGATCGCATCGACAGCATCGCCGTGGTCACCGGTCCCGGTTCCTACACCGGGCTGCGGACGGGGCTCGCGTTCGTGCGCGGGCTCGCTTTTGTCGGATCGACGAAGGTCATCGCCGTGGGCGCGCTCGAGCTGCTCGCGTACCGCGGCGGCCGGCGCGGAAGGACGGTAGCCGCGCTTGCCGATGCAGGCAGCGGCCGTTTCTACCTCGGCCTGTATCGCCATGACGGCGAGTGCGTCCTCGAGCTGACGGCGGTCACGCTGGCCGACCTGGAACAGGTGCGCGCCGCCATTGGCGACCTCGAGCAGGGCACGGAAATCCTCGTGGCGGCAGACGCGCGATCGCATCCTGGCGCCGTTGCCGCGTCGTCGCTCCACGAGTGCGTGCTGGTCGACGATCAGTCGGCTGCAGCTCTGGCGCAACTCGGCCAGTTCAAGGCCTCGCGCGGTCACTGCAGCGCCGCCAGCGACGTGCTGCCGTGCTACATCGGAACGAGTTCGCCAAAGCCCAATCAGCAGCGCGTCGCATCGTCCTTCGCGCGTCCCGAGGCGAGCGCGCGACATCCAGAGTAAGTCGTTGAATTATCACGTAAATCAGTCGGTTGGCCGATTTGACAACCAGATGCGTCGGGTCTAGCTTCCGCCGTCGCACGCACGCGAAATGAGGAGGTAGGAATGGAGCCTCATGACGAAGAATTGGTAAAGTCCCTGGCCCCCGGCAACGAAGAGCTCAAGCTCGCGTACGAGACGCACCGCCGTCTCAAGTCGGAGGTCGAAGAGCTCTCGGCGCGCAGCCACCTCTCGCCGGAGGAAGAACTGCACCGCAAGGAGCTGCAAAAGCTCAAGCTCGCCGAAAAGGACAAGATCATGCGCATCCTGGCCGAGCATCGCCGAAGCCCTTCGGTATCGGCCTGAAGGATCCGCGGGCGCCGCGCCCGGCACAAGACTGCACGCTTCTCCGTCACCGCTGGCTGGGGTAGCCGGCGGGAGCCGCTCCCGTCTTTCTTTCCCTGAGGAACGTAATCGATGACCGAGGCCGCCAAGCACACCATATCCATCCTGGTCGAGAACGAGTTCGGCGTGCTCTCGCGCGTCTCGGGCATGTTCAGTGGCCGCGGCTTCAACATCGAAAGCCTGTCGGTGGCCGAAACCATCGACACCTCGGTATCGCGCATCACGCTGACGGTGCGAGGGAATGCCTCGGTCCTCGAGCAGATCACCAAGCAGCTGAACAAGCTCGTCTCCGTCATCCGCGTCGTCGACTTCCGCGAAGGCGAGTACGTCGAGCGCGAGCTGGCGCTGGTCAAGGTAGTCTTCGACTCGACCACGCGCCCGGAGGTGATGAACATCGTCAGCATCTTCCGCGCCAGCGTCGTCGACGTCGGCACCAGCACCTGCATCATCGAAATCACGGGAGGAGAGGCTAAGATCGATGCGATGATCCGCCTTCTCGAGCCCCTCGGAATCAAGGAAATCGCCCGTACGGGCAGCGCCGCGCTCTATCGCGGAGAACGCCTGCTCACCGTGGCCGACGAGAACAGCACCGCCGGTGAGACCCCGGGCAAGGAGAACGTGGCATGAAGATCTATGACAAGAGCGAGGCCGACCTCGGCAAGATCACCGGCAAGGCCGTGGCCGTCATCGGCTACGGCAGCCAGGGACACGC
The DNA here is from genome assembly GCA_035626675.1 of Binatia bacterium. Taxonomy (GTDB): domain Bacteria; phylum Desulfobacterota; class Binatia; order UBA1149; family CAITLU01; genus DASPNH01. The sequence goes on along the minus strand of DASPNH010000081.1, from coordinate 9,684 downwards.
GCACGCGATGAACCTGCGCGACAGCGGCGTCAAGGTGATCATCGGCCTGCGCCCCGGCAGCGGCTCGGCCAAGAAGGCCACCGAAGCGGGATTCGAGGTGCTGCCCGTCGGCGAGGCAGTGGCCAAGGCCGACGTCATCATGATGCTGGTGCCGGACGAGCTGGCCGGCGAGCTGTATGCCGCAGAGATCGGACCGAATCTCAAGAAGGGTGCATACTTCTCGGTTGCGCACGGCTTCAACATCCACTTCAAGAAGATCTCGCCGCCCGCCGATGCGGGCGTCTTCATGGTCGCACCCAAAGGACCTGGACATCTGGTGCGCAGCGAGTTCACCAAAGGCATGGGCGTGCCCTGCCTGCTGGCCGTGCACCAGGACGGCCCCGGCGACACCGAAGCCGTGGGCCTGGCCTATGCCGCCGCCATTGGCGGCACGCGCGCGGCCGTGATCGGCACGACCTTCCGCGAGGAAACCGAGACCGACCTTTTCGGCGAGCAGGCCGTGCTGTGCGGCGGCCTGACCGAGCTCATCCGCGCGGGCTACGAGACTCTGGTCGATGCGGGCTACGCACCCGAGATGGCCTACTTCGAGTGCATGCACGAGGTGAAGCTGATCGTGGATCTCCTCTACGAGGGCGGCATCGCCAACATGCGCTACTCCATCAGCAACACCGCCGAGTACGGTGACCTGACGCGCGGCAAGCGCGTGGTCGGCTCGCAGACGCGCGAGGCGATGAAGCAGGTGCTGGCCGAGATCCAGTCCGGCAAGTTCGCCGACGAGTGGATCACCGAATACAAGTGCGGCCTGCCGCACTTCCGCGAGCTGCAGAAGGAGGGCGAGAACCATTCCATCGAGCAGGTCGGCGCCAAGCTCCGCGCGCTGATGCCGTGGCTGCAGAAGGACAAGCTCGTCGACCGCTCGCGCAACTGAAGCGATGAAGTTCGCCACCGAAGGCGCCACGGTCGCGGCAATGGCCGCGGCCGCGGCGGTGGCGGCCGGCGCGGTGCTGGGCTGGCCGGCATTCATCGTCGGCGGCCTGGTCGCCACCGGCGTGCTGCTCTTCTTCCGCGACCCCGAACGTTACGCGCCGACCGAGGACGGTGCGGTGATCAGCCCGGCCGACGGCCGCGTCGTCGCGGTCGAGCCTGCCTCGACGCCGCATCGTTTCGCACCCGAGGCCACCGCGCGGGTGACGATCTTCATGTCGCCGCTGGACGTGCACATCAATCGCAGCCCGGCCACCGGCACGGTCGAGAAGGTCGAGCATCGCAGCGGCCAGTTCGCCGCGGCCTATCGCGCCGATGCTTCCGAGATCAACGAGTCGAACTCATTGCTCCTGCGTACGGAATCAGGTGCTCCGCTGGTGATCGTGCAGATTGCTGGCTGGCTGGCGCGTCGTATCATCTGTCACGTGCGCCCTGCTGCCCGTCTGGCGCGCGGTGAGCGCTTCGGGCTGATCATGTTCGGCTCGCGCGTCGACGTGTTCATGCCGGCCCAAACGACCTTGACCGTGCGGGTGGGAGAAAAGGTGCGCTCCGGCGAATCCGTGATCGCGCGCCTGCAGACGGAGAACGAACGATGAAGCCGAAGCAGCGAGAACTGCGCGTGACCCCGCTGCACGACGGCGTGCCGCGCGGCATCTACCTGCTGCCCAACCTCATCACCTCAATGGGCCTGTTCTGCGGCATCTTCTCGATCGTCCAGACGATGCAGGGCGCCTACTACAACGCCGCCTTCGCGATCCTGGCCGCGCACGTCTTCGACGGGTTGGACGGACGCATCGCGCGCATGACCAACTCGACCAGCCGCTTCGGCATCGAGTACGACTCTCTGTGCGATCTGGTCTCGTTCGGCGTCGCGCCCGGCGTGCTCATCTACAAGTGGGCGCTGGTGCCGTGGGGAGTGTGGGGCTGGACCGCCATCGGCCTCTACGTCATCTGCTCGGCCATCCGCCTGGCGCGGTTCAACATCCTGGTCGGCCGCATAGACTCCACCTATTTCATGGGACTTCCGGTTCCTGCCTCGGCAACGATGCTGGCCTCGGTGGTGCTGATGTATCGCTACGTGGGCCGCTCCGGCCTGCCCGACAAGCACGTGACGCTTCTGCTGCTGACGTGGTCGCTGGCCCTGCTGATGGTCAGCGCCGTCAAGTATCCGAGCTTCAAGAACCTCAAGCTCCACAGCCGCCAGCCCATCTCCTATCTCGTCGTGCTGGTGCTGGTGCTCAGCGTGGCCGTCGCCGCCTATCCGCTCTTCCTCTTCGGTGCCATGTCGGCATACGTCAGCTCCGGTCCGGTCCTGGCGGTCTGGAGTCTGTGGCGGCCGCACAAGACCGATACGGTCATGACCCGGCCCGAGAGCGAGGACGAGCAGCCGCGCAAGGGTGGAATTGCTTGACAGCGCCTCCCGGCCACGGTTAGTCTCGCCGCCGGTACGACTTCGATGACGATTTGCAGCCACACCACCGCGCTTTCGAGCCTGCTCCTTAGATGCCCGTCCGGGGCCTCGGCGGTGGTGTAGCTCGACAGCCATCATCGCGAGCCGCGGGCGGGTCACCAACGAAGAAACCCGCGGATCGTACGAAACTTTACGAGAAAAGCCGCGGGTTCCCGCGGCTTTTTCATTTGTGCCGCCGGAGCCCGAGGCATGTGGCGCCAGGATCACGCGAAAGTGCACGCGCCGCCGGCAGATGGAGAAAGCACGATGAGCACGACGAGCCAGAGCAACGATTGGGTACGCATCTTCGACACGACGCTGCGCGACGGAGAGCAGTCGCCCGGCTGCACCATGAACGTGGAAGAGAAGCTGGTGGTGGCGCGCCAGCTCGAGGCTCTCGGCGTCGACGTCATCGAAGCGGGTTTTGCGGCCGCATCGCCCGGAGACTTCGAGTCGGTCAAGGCCGTCGCCTCGGCGGTCAGCGGGCCGGTGGTGCTGAGCCTGGCGAGGCCGCGCGAGGCCGACATCGAGCGTGCGCTGTCGGCGGTCAAGGGAGCCAGGAAGCCTGGCATCCACGTCTTCATCGCCACCTCCGACCTGCATCTGGAACACAAGCTGGGGATGTCGCGCGCCGAGGTGATCGATGCGGCGGTTTGGGCGGTGGAGCGCTGCAAGCGCGACGTCGACTACATCGAGTTCTCGGCAGAGGACGCCTCGCGCAGCGACGTCGACTACATGATTCAGGTCTTCGGCGCCGTCATCGCCGCGGGAGCTGTGGTCTGCAACGTACCCGACACCACCGGCTACGCGGTGCCCGCGCAGCTGCGAGACCTGTTCCGGCGCCTGAGCACGGAGACTCCGGGCGGCGACCGCGTCATCTGGAGCACGCACAATCACAACGATCTGGGTCTGGCCGTGGCCAACTCGCTGGCGGCGGTCGAAGGCGGGGCCCGCCAAGTCGAGTGCACCATCAACGGGATCGGCGAGCGCGCAGGCAACACCTCGATGGAAGAGGTCGTGATGGCGCTCGACACCCGCCGTGACCACTTCTCGGTGGCCACACGCGTGAACACGCGCCAGATCTATCCTGCCAGCCAGACACTCTCGAAGGTCATCGGCGTGGCGATCTCGCCGACCAAGCCCATCGTCGGCGCCAACGCCTTCGCGCACGAGGCCGGCATCCATCAGGACGGCGTGCTCAAGAACGTCCTCACCTACGAGATCATGCGTCCGGCCTCGGTCGGTCGCATCAGCAATGCGCTGGTGCTGGGCAAGCATTCCGGCCGGCATGCATTCGCCGCGCGCCTGAAGGAGCTGGGCATCGATCTGACCAGCATCGACGTCAACGAGGCCTTCGCGCGCTTCAAGGACCTGGCCGACAAGAAGAAGGACGTTTACGACGAGGACCTGTTTGCGATCGTCGCCGAGGACCTGGACGTGCCGCAGCATTTCGAGCTGCACGACGTCGAGGTCGCCTCCAGCCTGCATGGCGCGCCCAAAGCCAAGGTGACGATGAAGGTGGAGGGGGCCGAGCTGACCGCCAGCGCCGACGGCGACGGCATCGTGGATGCGTGCTACCAGGCGATCAAGAACCTGACCGGAATCGACCCGAAGCTCGAGAGCTATCAGGTCAAGGGCATCACCGGCGGCACCGATGCCATCGGCGACGTCTCGTGCTTCATCCGTGAAGGCGACGTCGGAGTGCGAGGGCATGGCGCCCATACCGACGTCATCATGGCCAGCGCCCTGGCGTTCGTCGATGCGCTCAATCGGCTGCAGAGCCGGCGCGCCCGCAAGAGCGCGGCCGAGGAAGTCGCCGCCGTCGACACCGTCGGTCCGTAGAAGCTGTGCGCTGCGTCCGGAGCATCGTGCTCCGGACGGGGTGCTTCCTGCGTGAGGATTGCCATCATCGAGCACGTTTCGTGAGACTGCGCGCGATCGTCGAGTATCTCGGTTCGAGCTGGGCTGGCTGGCAGGCGCAGGACGGCGTGCCGACCATCCAGTGCGACATCGAAAAGGCGATACTGATAGCCACCGGCATCGAGCTGCGCATAGCGGTTGCCGGGCGCACCGACTCGGGCGTGCATGCACATGGCCAGGTCATCGCCTTCGACGTCCCCGAAGGCACCAACATCCGGCGCCTGCGTGGATCGCTCAATGCGCTGACCGGCGCCGGGATTTCCATCGTTTCGCTGGAGCGAGTGCACGACAGCTTCAACCCTCGCAAGGAGGCCGTCGCGCGGACGTACCGCTACACGATCATGCATGGCCGCCCACGCTCGCCGTTTCTCGACGACCGCGCCTGGACGATCTACGCTCCCGTCCCGAGCGAGCCTCTCCTCGAGCTTGCACCGATGGTGCTCGGCGAGCACGACTTCCGCGCCTTTCGCGCCTCCGACTGCGAATCCCGCAGCACCTTCCGCACCGTCACCGAAAGCCGCTGGGAAGCCGACGGCGCACTTTTGACCTATACGGTCACTGCCAATGCGTTTCTCAAACAGATGGTGCGGACGCTGGTCGGAACGATGGTGGACGTGGCACTGGGGCGGCTGCCGACGCAAGTCTTCCCTCTGCTGCTGTCGGGCAGGGCCACGCGCCAGCAGGGCGGACGAACCGCTCCCGCCCGAGGACTGACGCTTCTTCGCGTCGAATATCCCGACTCGCGCTGAACCACGCCCGCGTTTCACCAACCCTCTTGTTGGTTGGCCCTTTGTCCGTTTCGATGGACTTCCCGGTGCAGCCACAGGCCGGGGGAAAGGAGAGTTCGCAATGACGAAGTCTACGCGCGCCACCGGATCCGTGATCGCCGTCTTCCTGGCCACCGCGGCCCATGCCGGAAACGGGCACGAGTACTTCGGTCCGGTCCCGTATCTTGGCCTGGAGGACTCGGAGTTTTCGACGCGCATCGGCTGGTGCGTGGAGGATTTCGAGGACGGCAAGTTCGACGACGCTCCGGGAGTGACCGGCAACGGTTCCGTCATCAGTCCCGGTGGCATCACCGACTCCGTCGACGCCGACGACGGCGAAGTCGACGGCTCGGGCACGGGCGGACATTCCTATTTCAGCGGCAACGGAGCAGGCGGCATCATCTTCACCTTCGATCCTCAGCGAGTGGAGGGATTGCCGACGGCGGCCGGAATCGTCTGGACCGACGGTGGCGGCACCATATCCTTCGAGGCCTTCGGACCCGGGGGGCAGTCGCTGGGCATCCAGGGTCCCTTCTCCCACGCCGACCAGACCTTCGCCGGAACGACGGCCGAGGATCGCTTCTACGGCATCACCAACCTGGAAGGCATCTCCTCGATCAAGGTCACCAACGCCTCGGGCGGCATCGAGGTCGATCACCTTCAGGTCAGCCGCTGCTACCTGTGCGGCGATGGCGACATCGACAAGGAAGTGGACGCCACCGACGCGCTCATTGCGCTGAAGACGGCGGTGGGAACCGACGAATGCCTGGAGTGCCTGTGCGATGCCAACGGCAGCGAGGACATCACGGCCGTCGACTCGCTGGTCATTCTCAAGCTCGCCGTCGGCCAGACCGTCGCCACCGATTGCAGCGCCTGCGGAATCCTCATGTGATGCGACACCGCGCGCCACGGCTACCGCAACGAGCAAAGTTGCGGATCGGCGCTTCGGTCACCGTACCGCGGATGATGCGATGGTGAAGGCGGTTCAGAGGATCTTCCTGGTGGGCTACGCGCTGATCGTCGCGTGCTTCGCCACCGCAGGCTTTGCCCTGGTGGCGTTCGCACTCTTCGAGCTGTGGAGCGGAATCTCGCCGGCGGCGCAGGTCTCGGTTCGGGATCGGTTCGATGCGGTGCTGGAGAGCATCGGCCTGCTGACGATCGCGGTGGTAGCCCTGGAGCTGGGCCAGACCATCCTGGAAGAAGAGGTTCTGCGCGAAGCGCAGATGAGCGCGCCGACGCGGGTGCGACGATTCCTGTCGAGGTTCCTGGTCGTGGTCGTGGTCAGCCTGTCGATCGAGACGCTGGTGGCCATATTCCGCTTCCTCCACCACAACCCCGAAGACCTGCCGCGTGCAGCGACGATCGGGCTTGCGGCCGCGGCGCTGCTGGCGGCCTGGGGCATCTTCATCCGCCTGAACACAAAAGCCGAAGAGCTCGAGCCCGAGGCGATGCGCAAGGCCCAGAGCGAGGATCGCAAGCTCGGCTGACGCCAGCGCGTCGACCTCACTTGATGATGGCGTACGACCAGGTCTCGGTCAGCGCACCGTTCTCGTTCTTGAGGAATGCCCGCAGCTCGATGGGCGCGTCGGACTTGCGCCGCAGCTGGAACGCCACGCGCCATCCGCCCGTTTCCGGATTGCGCACCACGTAGTGGTCGAGCATGTCGGCGGCGTCCTCCGGCGATGCGCTCAGCACCGCGGCCGGCGGCTGGGTGTCGGGCAGCGCGTTGAGATCGGTGCCGCTGAAGTCGAGGACGAAACGGTTGGTGTCGCCTTTGGCGCCGCCGTCCTGCCGTGTTGCGACGACTCTTCCGCCCGGAGGCAGTCCGGCATCGTCGAGGAAGAAGGACACCGTGTACGAGAAGTCGAGCCGCTGCCCCGGCTTGACCGGCGCGTCGGGCACCCAGTACGCCACGATGTTGTCGACCAGCTCGGTGTCGGAGGGAATCTCGTCGAGCTCGACGCGTCCGCTGCCCCAGTCGCCCTTCGGTTCGACCCAGGTGCTGGGCCGGCGTTCCATCCGTGTTTCCAGGTCCTGGTAATTGGCGAACTGCCGGTCGCGCTGCAGCAGTCCGAAGCCTCGCGGGCTCTTCATGTGCAGGCTGCTGGCATTGATTCGCGGGGGGTTGTCGAGCGGGCGCCACAGCCACTCGCCCTCGGCGAAACGCAGCAGCAGGCCGTCCGAATCGTGCACCTCGGGACGGAAATCGTCGAAGCGACGGCGGGAGCTCTCGCCGAAGAAGAACATGCTCGTCAGGGGCGCGATGCCGAGCTTGGCGATGGGCTTGCGAGGGAACAGGTGCGACTCGACGTCGACCACCGTGCTTGCACCCGGACGTATCTCGAAGCGGTAGGAGCCGGTGATGCTCGGGCCTTCCATCAGCGCCAGGATGACGAGCCGATCGGCGTCCAATGCGGGCCGCTCCAGCCAGAACTCGACGAAGTGCGGAAACTCCTCGCCGCTAGGCGCCACCGTGTCGATGGCGATGCCGCGCGCGGAAAGACCGTAGACGTTGTCGCGGCCGAGCGCGCGAAAGTAGGTGGCGCCGAGGAACACGATCAGCTCGTCGAAGTACTCCTTCGATCGCATCGGCGCGTGGATGCGCAGGCCGGCATAGCCGATGTCCTGAGGAATGCGCGAAGCGAAATCGTTCTTTCCGTAATCGAAGGACTTGATGTCGAAGGCCACGGGCGTGACCTTGCCGTCGGCGATGACGCTGATCGCCACTGTCCGGTCGTAATACAGACCGGGATGGAAGAACTGCACCTGGAAGGGCAGCCCTTCGCTGCGCCACAAGGATTTCTGCGGGTCGAAGCGGATGTCGCGCCACTGGTCGTAGGTCATCGATCCGACCAGCATCCATTTTGGCACGGCCTTGCGATGGTCGCGGTATTCCTCGCGCGACAGCGTCAGTGCTCGCGCGGTCACGTCGTCGATCGAGAACGCCGACGCGGGCAGCGGCAGCGCGATGGATGCGAGAGCACCCAGCGCTATCGCGGTCAGTGCCGCGCCAACGGTGCGGAGAGGCGGGTGGATGTGCATGAGCGCGGACCCTCCGTACGAAGCTGGTTCAGTCTGGCTTTCAGCGGCACTTGCCGATGCGGCGGCCCTTGAAAGTACCCGGCACGGGCACCTGCAGCGCACCGATCGAGACCGAAAGGTCGAGCGATCCCGCGACCGAAACGGTGTTGGAACGAAGCGATCCGGTACCGGCCATGGTCCCGGCCTGGGTCGTGCATCGCATCTTCCATTTCGCCGAGGTGCCGCGCACGATCGCGTCCCAGACCCGGCATTCGGGAATCTGGGCGATCACTCGTGCCGGAGTCACGACGCGCTCGCGCACGCACGTGCGATGCACGCTGCTCAGTCCGCTTCCGCCCAGAGGATCGGGAATGGAGTACGTGAACTCCCAGACGCCGGGCTCCACCGGCATGGATTGCGCATGTCCTGGAAACGGCGACATCACCACAGAGAACGCCACCAGGAACGACCACCACTTCATCCGCATTTCCTCCTCGGCGAGCCTACCCGCGCCTGCCGCGGCCGTCCATACCCTGGCCGCCGACGCTGCTGTGCCGACCTCAGGTTTTGTCCCTCCGGTCCCGGCGAAGGAATTTCCGGCTGCGGATGCGCTCGGGCAGATAGCTCTGGTCGCGCGCCGCTTCCTCCTGTCCGTGCGGATACACATAGTCCTTGCCGTAGCCGAGCTTGCGCATCAGTCCGGTCGGAGCGTTGCGCAGATGGATCGGGACCGGCAGCGCGCCAGTGGCCTTGACCTCGGCGATGGCGGCCTCGCCGGCCATGTAGGCGGCGTTGCTCTTGGGCGCAAGAGCAAGGTAGGCGACCACGTGCTGCAGGTTGATGCGCGCTTCGGGCAGCCCGACGAACGCCACCGCATCCCTGGCAGCCACCGCCAGCGGCAACGCGTCGGCATCGGCCAGACCGATGTCTTCGCTGGCGAACACGACCATCCGGCGCGCGATGAAGATCGGATCCTCGCCGGCCTCGAGCATGCGGGCCAGCCAGTAGAGCGAAGCGTCCGCGTCGCTGCCGCGCATGCTCTTGACGAATGCGGAAATGACGTTGTAGTGCTCGTCGCCGCCCTGGTCGTAGAGGAGCGCCTTCTTCTGCAATCCCTGCTCGGCAAGCTCCAGATCGATGGTGTTTCGGCCCTCCGCCCTGGCCAGGTCCATCGCGGCTTCGAGCGCGCCCAGCGCGCCTCGGGCGTCACCGTGCGACGATGATGCCAGGAATGCACAGGCCTCGGGCTCGAGCGTGATGCCGCTGGCACCGAACCCGTTCTCGGAATCGGCCATGGCTCGTTCCAACACCGTGGCCATCTCGTCGTCGGTCAGCGCCGACAGGACGATGACGCGGCAACGCGACAGCAGCGGCGCGTTGATCTCGAACGAGGGATTCTCCGTGGTAGCGCCCACCAGTACGATCTCGCCGCTTTCGACGTGCGGAAGGAACGCGTCCTGCTGCGCCTTGTTGAAGCGGTGAATCTCGTCGATGAACACGATCGTGCGGGCACCGGAACGCCGCCGGCGCTCCTGTGCGGCG